>WFSF01000161.1 GCA_015486155.1 Armatimonadota bacterium | reverse complement strand
GGATCCGCCGGCGCTGATGCGCTATTTCGTGCTGCCGCGGCCGGCCGCGCTGGAGGAGAGCGGGAAGTCCGCGGAGGACTTCGTGCTGGACAAGGTGATGGAGATCAACGCGGGGGTGGAGGACGCCTACGTGTTCTCCAGCGGAAAGAACATGGGGGCATTCAAGGCCGTCGGGTACGCGGAGGATATCGGGGCCTTCTTTCGGCTGGAGGAGTATCAGGCGTATATCTGGATTGCGCACGGCCGCTTCCCCACCAATACGCCCGGCTGGTGGGGCGGGGCGCACCCGTTCACCCTGCTGGATTGGGCGGTGGTGCACAATGGGGAGATCTCGTCCTACGGCATCAACAAGCGGTATCTGGAGATGTTCGGGTATCAGTGCACCATGCGCACGGACACGGAGGTGATGGCCTACCTGCTGGACCTGCTCATCCGCAAGCACAAGCTGCCGGTGGAGACGGCCTGCAAGGTGCTGGCGGCGCCGTTCTGGGAGCAGATCGAGCGGATGGAGCCGGAGGAGAGGGAGCTGCACACGGAGCTGAGGAGGGTCTACGCGAGCGCGCTGGTGAACGGTCCGTTTGCGATCATCTTCGGCCGGCAGGGGGAGATGGTGGGGCTGAACGACCGGATAAAACTGCGTCCGCTGGTGGCGGCGCGCAAGGATAGTTGGCTGTTCATTTCGAGCGAGGAGTCGGGAATCCGCGCCATGTGCCCCGACCCCGACACGGTGTGGGCGCCCAAGGCGGGGCAGCCCGTGATCGGGCGGTTGGGAAGCGACGAGGTGGTGGGCGCCCCCGGCTCCGAGGAGGTTCGGTAAGGTGAGCCGCGCGGTCCGCGTTCCCATTTTCAGGCCCAACGAGTTCCGGTGGGTGCATGATCCGGAGAAGTGCGCCCGGTGCAAGCGCTGCCTCCAGCAGTGCGGGTTCAAGGCGATCTCCTGGGAGGACGGTCCCGTCTCCGACCCCGACAAGTGCGTGGGGTGTCAGCGGTGCGCGGCGTTCTGCCCGGAGGGGGCGATCACCATCGAGCCGAACCCGCAGTATCTCCGTCCCCACCCGCTGTGGACCGCAAATCACCGGAAGAACCTGTGGCACCAGGCGGAGACGGGCGGGGTGCTGCTGACGGGGATGGGGGCGGACCTCGAGTATCCCATTCTCTGGGACCACCTGCTGCTGGACGCTTGTCAGGTTACCAATCCTTCGATTGATCCGCTCCGCGAGCCGATGGAGCTGAAGACCTTCATCGGCCGCAAGCCGGAGCGGGTGGCGGTGGAGGAGGACGGCGCGGAGCCGGAGGCCCCGGTGGCTCCGTGCCTGGAGCTGGAGACCCCCATCGTGTTCGCCGCCATGTCCTACGGCTCCATCAGCTTGAACGCGCAGAAGGCGATCGCGATGGCGGCGACGGAGTGCGGGGTCACCTGGAACACGGGAGAGGGGGGGCTGCACGATGACCTGAAACCCTATGCCCACCGCGCGTTCGTGCAGTGCGCCTCCGGGCGGTTCGGGGTGAACCCGGATTATCTGGCGGCCGGGGCGGCGATCGAGATCAAGATCGGGCAGGGGGCAAAGCCGGGCATCGGCGGCCACCTGCCGGGGGAGAAGGTGTCCCAGGAGGTGTCGCGCACCCGGATGATTCCCCTGGGGACGGATGCGCTCTCGCCCGCGCCCCAGCACGACATCTACTCCATCGAGGACCTGCGCCAGCTCATCTACGCGCTGAAGGAGGCGACGGACTATCAGAAGCCGGTGTCGGTGAAGATCGCGGCGGTGCACAACGTGGCCGCGATCGCCAGCGGGATCGTGCGCGCGGGGGCGGACATCGTATACCTGGACGGGTTCCGGGGCGGCACCGGCGCGGCCCCCACGGTGATCCGGGACCACCTGGGGATTCCCATCGAGATCGCGGTGGCGGTGGTGGACGAGCAGCTTCGCCAGGAGGGTATCCGGAATCGGGCCTCCATCATCGCGGCGGGCGGTATTCGCTCCAGCGCGGATGCGGCCAAGGCGATCGCGCTGGGGGCGGACGCGGTGGCGATCGGCACCGGGGCGCTGCTGGCGCTGGGGTGCACGCTCTGCCAGCGGTGCTACACGGGCAAGTGCTCGTGGGGGATCACCACCCAGGATCCCGCGCTCACCAGGCGGCTGGATCCGTACGTGGGCTCACAGCGCCTCATCAACCTGATCACCGCCTGGAGCGCGGAGCTGGAGGAGATTCTGGGGGCGATGGGGGTGAACGCCATCGAGAGCCTGCGGGGGAGCCGGGAGCGGCTGCGGGCGGTGGGGTTGGACCAGACCACTTGTGAGATCCTCGGCGTGAAGCCCGCCGGCGTGGGCGCGTGACGCGGGCGGAGAGGGAGGAAGAACGTGCGTATTGACGCGGCCGATTTGCATTATCGAGACCTCAACCGCCGGATCCGCCGGGCGGTGGCGGAGGGCGAGACGGAGTTCGAGCTCGTCAACGTGAACGGGCAGCGGTATATCGCCGACGGCATTCAGGGTCCGGTCGCCGTGGAGGTGCATGGGGTGCCGGGCAACGACCTGGGCGCGTTCATGGACGGGCCTACGGTGGTGGTGCGCGGGAATGCGCAGGACGCGGTGGCGAACACCATGAATGCGGGGCAGATAGCGGTGCACGGCCACGCGGGGGACGTGCTGGGCTACGGAATGCGCGGGGGGAAACTGCTGGTGCGCGGAGATGTGGGCTACCGCGTGGGCATCCACATGAAGGCCTACCAGGACCGCTTTCCGGTGGTGGTGGCCGGGGGAGTGGCGGGGGATTTCCTGGGCGAGTAC
>WFSF01000160.1 GCA_015486155.1 Armatimonadota bacterium | reverse complement strand
CCGGCCCCACCAGGCCCACGATCTCTCCCTCTCCCACCTCCAGGTCGAGCCCGTCCACGGCCACCACCCCCGGAAACTCCTTTCGGAGCCCTCGCGTCCGGACCGCGGCCGTCTCAGTCATGGCCTTGCTTCCCGCTCTCCCGTCCGCCCCACCATGATGACCGCATCCACGGGCATGCCCGGCTTCAGCTCCCGGTCCGGGTTCTCCACGTCTATCTTGACCCCGAATACCAACTTCACCCGTTCCTGCTTGGTCTGCACGTTCTTGGGCGTGTACTCGGCCTCCTGCGCGATCTCCACCACCCGCCCCCGAAAGCGCCGGCCGGGGAAACTGTCGCACGTCACCTCGGCCCTCTGCCCCAGTTTCACGCGGCCGATGTCGAGTTCGGGGATGTACACCCGCACCCACACGCTGTCCAGGGCGGCGATGCGCACGATGGGCTCACCGGGGGACACCACCTCGCCCAGCTCCGCCGGGCGCACGGTCACCACCCCGTCCAAAGGGGCATACACGTCGGTGTAGCTCACCCTTGCCTCGGCCGCGCGGAGCGCCCCCTGGGCCTGGTCCACGCGGGCGCGCGCCGCGGCCAGGGTCTCCGGGCGCGCCCCCGCGCGCGCCAGGTCCCACGCCGCCTTCGCCGCGCGTTCCGCGCTGCGCGCCTGACGAAGCGCCGCCCTTGCGGCCTCGATCTCCTCCGGCCTCGCCCCCGCCTCTGCCTCCGCGAGAGATTCCCGGGCCGCGCGCAAGCGCGCCCGCGCGGTATCACGCGCGGTGCGCGCGTGGTCCACCTGCTGCGCGGCCACGGCGCCCTCTTTGAACAGGGCCTCCATGCGATTCAGGTCGCTTTGCGCCAACTCCAGCGCGTCCTTCGCCTGCCTCGCCTGGGCGCGCAGGCGCGCGATCGTCTCCTTCCGCGCGCCGGCCAGCAGCAGGTCCAGCCGCGCCTGGGCCTGCTCTCGCGCCTGGATCGCGGCCCGGTAGCGCGCCTCGGCCGCCCGCAGCTCCTCCCTGCGGGTCCCCGCCTCCAGTTCGGCCAGCGCGGCCTGGGCCGCCTTCAGCGCGCCCCGCGCCTGCTCCACCTGGGCGGCCAGTTCCTCGCTCTCAAGCCTGGCGACCAACGCCCCCTTGGTGACCGCGTCCCCCTCGTCCAGGGGCAGTTCGACCACCCTCCCCGGCACCCGCGCGCTTACGTCGACCTCGGTGGCCTCCACGACTCCATTCCCGAAGAGCTCACCCGGGGGAGCCGCGGCCCGGCTCCGGAGCGACCTCAGCAGCACCGCCCCCAGCGCGGCCGCCGCGAGCAGGAGCAGCAACAACGGCCAGGGCTTGCGCTTTCCCGTTCTCGCGCCGTCCGGCGTCTCCGACATGCCTTTTCTCACGTCTTCTCGTGCACCAGCTTCGCCAGCAGGTCTCCCGCCTCACGCCGCGCCTCCAGAAGATCCGCGTCGCTGCGCGTGTGATTGAGCGGATCCGGCGCGAGGTCCCGCTTGACGCGGCGGAGCAGGCGCCGCGCGGCCGCGGCCGCTTTGCTCTTCCCCTCCGCGGCGCGCTCCAGCAGATACAGGTATTCGTAGTCCTCGAATCCCTTGCGGATGACCTCCCATCTCAGACTGGAGCAGATGCTCTCCTTCCCCGGGTACACCAGAAACGCGTCCCCGGCCGGCAGCGGCATGCCGGTGGTGATGTAGATGCTCCCCCCGGTCGCGTCGGTCCACGGAGACACCACCACCTCCTCCGGCAGGTCGCGCCACGAGCCCCAGTAGTTGTAGCCCCAGTGCAGAAAACCCTTGAGACCCAGGCTCCACGAGAGCCAGAAGATAATACGATTGCGGAGGGAGGGGTAATCCAGGAAGCGATTCGGGTACTGCCCCTGGGGCGCGAGGCACACGTAACCCCAGAGCGTCTCCTCGGGGTTGCGGGGCACCTCCGGGCCGGTGTGCTGTATCTGGGGCACGCGGATGTCCACGTACCCCGTCAGACCCCGGCTCATCACCGCATCGATGCGCGGCACCCCCGGCAGCCACTCCTTCACCTTGGCCGCGCAGCGACACCAGGAATCCTCGTTCTGCGGGATGGGCTCATCGGCCACGTGCTGCACCAGCTGCTTGTGCCAGCCCCGCTGTTTCAGATGACGGTAGACCGCCTTCAGCAGAGCCTCCATGTACGGCTCGAACGCTTCGTCCGAAAGGCGGCCGGTGTCGATCTTCCGCCCGCGGGCGTCGTAGACGGGAAACCGGTGCCACACGATGGGGCTGTCCCAGGCGTCCCTCCGGTGCGCGAGATGTCCCCCCTCGATCCACTCGATTCCCACCTTGCGATACATGCGCACCCAGCGGTCCAGCATGGAGAAATCATAGGCGAACTTGCCGTCCGCCTTCCGCGTCACCCGCACCAGGTCGAACCAGTCGGTGCAGATCATGTCCTGCCGATGCGCGGCCATGTCCTGCGCCACCTTCTCCAGCCACTTCCAGTGGGCCTCGGACCAGGGCGCGACGTGATACCAGGAGGCCAACAGGTCGGGGTAGTGCCATTCGGTGTGATGGAGATGCTGGCGGTCCGGCAGGGTGAAGGGCCACACCGACACGGTGATGGGCACCGAGTGCGTCCACCTGTTCCCGTCCGTCCCCACCAGCTCCAGCCCGATCTCGCCCCGGTACTCCCCCGGCGGCGTCCCCTTGGGCACCTTCACGGAGATCCACAGGGGTTGGGTCCACTCGTCGCGAATTGGGATGGTCTCCTGTTCCAGAAAGGCGTCCGGGAAGAAGGCCGGCGCCTTCCGCAGGTAGCTCGACGGATCCTTGTTCTCCGGCGGATTGGCCAACACGTAGGTGTACCAGATCCACCGCGCCGAGATGTTCCTCCGGCCGATCTTCGCGCCGCCGGGGCCGGTCAGGTCGGAGAGCGAACAGCTCGCCTGCGCCACCTCGCGGCCTCGCGGCACGTGCACCGCGATCTGCGCGTCCTCGGTCTCGTTGCGCGCCGCGCGGAGCGCGATTTGATCCACCGCCCGCGGGGGCCGGCGGCTGTCCGGGAACACCTTGTCCAGTGAATGCGTAACCCACAGCTCCATCGGCGTCATCCACCTCCCAACAGGCTCTTGCCCATGATAACCTACGGCTTCGACGACATCCCCGCGGCCCCTGCGGCCCACCTGACTCAGGCCTTCCGCCTTGACCAAACCACCCCTCCCGCCTAACATACGGCGGCACATGCAGGCGCACTTCGGAAGGAGCATACGATGGCGCGAAAGGCATCCGCGACGAAGACGAATCTCCCCGTGCGATGGGAGGAACTGACCGCCTCCGACTTCCCCGCGGCCGTGGAGAAAGCCAAGGGCGTGTGCGTGCTCCCCATCGGCGTGCTCGAGAAACACGGCCCCCACCTCCCCCTCGGCACCGATGTGATGGCCGCCCGCGCCGCCGCCGTCGGGGCCGCCGAGATGGAGTACGCGGTGGTGTTCCCCTGGTACTACTTCGGGCAGATCAACGAGGCCCGCCACCAGCCGGGCTGTGTCGCACTTTCCGCCGACCTGATCACCTCCGTGCTCCAGGAAGTGTGCGACGAGATCGCCCGCAATGGGTTCACCAAGATCCTCATCGTGAACGGCCACGGCGGCAACAACGCCTGGCTCAACTTCTTCTGCCAGATACAGCTGGCGCAGCCGCGCGACTACGTGGTGTTCGTGGCCCGCCGGCCCTCCTTCGCGGAGATCGAGAGACAGGTCGAGAAGATGCGGAAGACCGACTGGGGCGGACACGCGGACGAAGTGGAGTCCAGCTGGATGATGGCACTCCGGCCCGATCTTGTGAAACTGGAGAGGGCGGGGGAGGAGGACGGCCGGCCCAGGGGGCGGCTAAAGGCGGCCGAGGATGCCTTCACGGGGATCTTCTGGTACGCGGACTACCCCGACCACTACGCGGGAGACGCGCGGCCCGCGAATGTGCGGCTGGGAGAGAAGGCGTTGGAGGGATGGACCCTTGGGCTGGCGCGGGTGCTCCGCGCGGTGAAGCGGGACCGCACCGCGCGGCGGCTCCAGGACGAGTTCCACGCCCGCGCCCAGTCGCCCACCACCCCCGCGCCGCGCCGGGGACGGAAGCGCGCGCGCCGGACGGCGAAGTAGGGGAGGCGCGGCCCTGAGCACACCCTCCCCGCGTTCCCATCGGCCCCCGGGCTGTGTTTTCTCGGGCACAAGGCGAGGCCCGCGAAACGGCCCCGGAGGTGAGCCTCCGGGGCCGAGGAGGACGAACTCTAATCCCGGATTTACTGTCTCCAGAAACGCAGGAACCCGAGGGGCCGGCGGGCGCGCGCCTGGGACTTGCGCAGCGCCTCCAGTTCCTTCGCGGCTCCCGTATGCCCCAGCTCCCGGGCCCGGGTGTACGCCTCTATGGCCGAATCGTACTGCTTGAGCTCGGCCAGCGTCTTTCCCAGGAGGAAGCGGAAATCCGCATTTCCGGGGTCCATGTCCACCAGTTCCTGATAGCAGATGAGGGCCTTGGCGTGATCCCCGGAGCGCCGATAGCCGTTGCCGCGGAGGAGGATATCCGTGATGCGGGCCGGATCCGCGAGCACCACCTGGCGCCGCTGCTCTTCCTCGCGGATGCCCAGCCCGAGGTTCCCCACGAACAGGCCCGTGAAGTTCAGCGCCTCCACCTCCGGCAGGAATTGGGCGCGCAGCCAGTCCGACTTGCGCACATATTCCTTGCGGTCCCACGTCGGCGCGCCCGTCTCGCGGGTCGCCGTCGGCTTCTTTGCCACGATGGTGACGATCTCTTCCTTCGCGGGCGGAGGGGTCTCCGCCTCGTCGCTCTCCGGGGCCGGCTCCGCGGGGCTCTCCGCCGCGGTGGGCCCGTCGGCATCCGCCGCGGGTGAGGAGGGGGAGCTCTCCACCGCGGGGCTCGGCGCGGCGGGCTCCGGCGGCGCCTCCACCGGCTCCGGCATCGCCACCTGCCTGCGCTCCGCCTCCGGCGGCGCGTTGTCGGCCGCGGGCCGCACCTCGAGGTTCAAATCGAGGAAGGCGGTGCCCTGGGCGCCGGTGTGGCGCTGCGCCACCTCGCGCGCGGGCTCATCCGGGCGCAGCGTTCGGATTACCTGGTTGTCGCTTCCCCGCAGCACCAACTCCGCCGAATCCGTCGAGAGCAGTTCCTCTACGGTCTTTGCGGTGGCGCTCTCCGATTCCAGCTGACTGGAGGATACTCCCACGGAGAAGAGCGACTTCGGGTTCACTATCCGGGCGATCAGCTCGGATACCGTCATGTCCCCCAGCACCTCGTCCGAGCCGCCGATACGGCAGATGGGATTGGGCGCTCCGGGGGTGCTCACATTGATGATCACCGAGGTCTGGTCGGTGCCGGTTTGCACAACCGTGGATTCCGCTTGGGTACTCATGATGACAGGGCCTCCGTTCCTGTTCCTACGACACGTAACCCGCACCCACCGCCGGCACCGCGGAGAGCAATCCCGCCATGTCCGGCTGCAGGCGTTTCGTCGTCTCGTCGGCCAGCGCGCGATACGCGGCGGCCGCCTTCGAATCCGGCTCCCGCAACAGCACCGGGAAGCCTCCCGCCTCGGCCTCGCTCACCAGCACGCTCTTGCTGATGACCGTGTTGAATACGTAGTCTCCGAATTCCCGCTCGATCTTCTCTCTCAGTAGTTTATAGATAGTCACGTCCAGGGCCGTCTTCTTGTCGAACATGGTGACGAGAATCCCCAGCATCTTGACGGTGGCGCCGATCTGCTCGTGCAGCGTGGCCACCATCTCGCCCAGCAGGGCCATCCCCTTCAGGGCGTAGAACTTGGTGGTCACCGGAACGATCATGTGGGTGGCGGCGGTCAGCGCGTTGATGGTGAGCAGGTCGAGCGAGGGCGGGCAGTCTATCAGCACCACGTCGTACTTCTCCGTAAGCACGCTGCGGTAGAACTCCCGCAGCTTGGTGCGCAGACGCCCTTCTCTCCCCACCTCCATCACCAGCGCCTTGTCGCAGTCCGCCAGCCGCGCGCTGGCCGGCACCAGGTCGAGATTGTCCACCTGGGTGGACACCACCGCCCTCTCCAGCGGAAAGCGCGGCATGGTCAACAGGCAGTGCGCCTCCTTGGCGATGGCCACCTCCGCGGAGACGCCGAAAGCCGTGGTCATATTAGCCTGGGGGTCCAGGTCGATGCACAACACCCGCCAGTCGCGCTGGGCCAGCGCAGCGCCCAGGTTCACGCAGGAAGTGGTCTTCGCCACTCCCCCCTTCTCATTCACAAAGGCGAGGACGGCCGCTTTGCCGTAGGGCATCAGGTTGCCGCCGACGCCGGAAAGAGAGCGATCTTCCATGATCTCGAATTCCTCCGTTTCCCCAGCCGGCAGGGCCATTGCCCAGCGGCGAGTCTCGCTGGATGGTCCCCAGCACTGCAGGTTGCGACAGCTCCCACGCGACGGTGACGGACTGTCGCTGAGCCCCGGCCAACAGCTTTGTTCCACACCCCGCAACGTTTTGTGAGAGAAAGGTCGCTCTCTCATCAATGAATCGCAGCTTGGGGCCTCGGCTCGACAGAGGGGAGCAAGATTGGCGCAAGAGAGCGCCCCTGCAGGCAGGCGGAGGCCCGATCCTCCAGAAACAACAGAGGCGGGGGAGCGACGAGATTTGGAGGTTTAGGCATGGCAAAGCCGAGAGTCGGAGTGCAATTGATCGTCTTCGGGGAGAAGATCGAGAAGGACCTGCCGGGCGTGATGCGGGCGGTCGCCGACGCCGGATACGATGGAGTGGAGATCGGGATGCCCTCCGGCGCGGAGGAGGTGGCCCGCTTCCAGCAGGCGCTGCAGGGGACCGGTCTGGCGGTGATGGGCGCCCATGGGGGATTCACGCAATGGGAGGACCCGGGCGTCGTCGCGCAGCGGGTGGAGGCGGCGAAAGCGCTGGGAGCGCGATTCGTCATCACCTCCGGCCGTTTCCAGACCCTGGATGAATACCGGAACGCGGCCCGGGTGATGAACGAGGCGGGCAAGAGGTGCCGGGAGGAGGGGCTGGTTTTCTGCTACCACAACCACAACTGGGAGTTCGCGCCCGTGGACGGGGTCAAGCCCATTCACCTCCTCGCGGAGGAGACCGACCCGGAATTGGTGAAACTCTGCCCCGATATCTACTGGGTGGAGGTCGGGGGAGAGCGTCCGGTCGATTTCATTTCAAGGTATTGCGGCCGCTTCCCGACCATCCACTTCAAGGACGGCCTGGGGGGGGAGCAGTACCGCGAGTTCCGGGAATTGGGCCGGGGCAAGATGGATATTCCGGCCGCGCTGGAGGCCGCGCTGGCCTGCAACCCGGAGTGGATCGTGGTGGAGCAGGATGTCTCCAGTCTGGAACCGGGCGAATCCTGCCGCATCAGCCGCGACTACCTGAAGACGCTGGGGCTGTAGCGGGAATCGGCGGCCATGCATCTGCCGCGGGAGGAGTTCGAGCGGCTGGTGGCGGAGGTGCTGGATGACTTGCCGGGCGATTTCTTGGAGAAACTCGAGAGCGTGGAGGTGGTGATCGAGGACCATCCGAGAGCGGAACACTACGCCGGCCTGGCCCAGCCGCCGGGTGGATTGCTGCTGGGGCTCTACCGGGGCGTGCCGCTGCCCCGGCGTTCGCCCTTTGCTCCGTTCTTCTATCCGGACAGGATCGTCATCTTCCAGCGCTCCATCGAGAGCATCGCCGGCGGCCGGGAGGAGATCGCGGCCCAGGTCCGCCGCACCGTGTTGCACGAGGTGGCCCACCATTTCGGCATTCCCGACTCCCGCCTGCGGGAGCTGGGCTACTGAGGCCGCGGAGAAGGAGAGTGGAGTGAACAGCGACATCAAGGTGATCAGCGCCACCCCGTACTTCATCGAGACGGTGGCCCGCACGCCGCTGAAGTTCGGCTCCGTGGTGGTGGAGAGCGGGGACTACGCCCAGGTG
>WFSF01000159.1 GCA_015486155.1 Armatimonadota bacterium | reverse complement strand
GCTCCGCCGTATCGAGGAAAATCTGGCGGAACAGCAGTTTCTCCGGCGAGTCCTCCAGCCCGCGGATGATATGCCCCCGCAGCGTGTTCCCCTTCACACCGCCTACGTCCTCGGAGAGCCCTCCCTGTCCCCGGCAGTCCAGCGCGGCCACCGAGAACCCCATCGCCACATAGTTCAACTTGTCCGCCCAGTCCCCGCTGTTGCCCGAGTAGCCATGGAACATCAGCACCGCGGGGTGCGGCTCCCCGGCCTGGCGCGGGCGCAGATACTTGGCGTGCACCCGCGCCCCTCCCACCCCGGTGAAATATAGATCGAAACACTCCGCGAAGGGCGCGGCCAGGGGATGCGGGACCAGCTCCACCTGCGGGTCCACCGCCTTCATCTCCGCCAGCGCGGCCTCCCAGTAGGCATCGAAATCGTCCGGCCGGGGATTGACCCCCTGGTACCGCCTCAATTCCTCCAACGACATCTCGAATACAGGCACGATTACCTCCTAACCTCGACGGGAAACTCAGGATCGAAGCGCGACGCGAATGCGACACAACCTTATTGGACGATCCGGCCCCGTTTCCTCCCCGCCGCCCATTCTGTCCGGGCGCCGCAGGCGCCCGGACAGAATAACGCAAGGCCTGTCCTGAACGAAGTGGAAGGGGATTCATCCGCCGACGCCTGCGCAGCGCGTCGCCATGAAACAGACGATCCACAGCCCCTGGGGGGCACCTCGCCCGTGCGCAAACCGCACGCCTCTTGGCGGGTCTAACCCCCAACGGACCGCGGCCAGGGGCACAAGGGGCATTCCCTGCCCAAAGCGAAACTGGTAAGGTCTTGACCTGGATGTGGTAAGGTAGTATGAATAGACGTCGGCCGACGGCCCGCGGCGGGCCGTCGGAGGCAACAGATGCTTATGGCCCCGTGCTGGGGGCCATTAACTGTCGGACAAAAGGAGGTGAGGCCGGAGGAAAAGCAGACGTAACTTATATTATCGTGGCAGACGAAGTTTCGGCACACACTGTCGAAAGGAAGGTATGAAGATGACGAAAAGAATGTGGACGCTTCCGGTGCTGGCGATAGCGCTGATCGCCCTCGGAAGTGGTGTTGGCTTTGCAATTCCGTCCCTGAGCGGGCCCACCGGCGTGGTGGCGACTCCGACTGCGATGGTCGCCCCGCAGGGTGAGTTGCAGGCCGCCATCAGCTACCAGTCGATGCAGTCGTGCGGCCTTGCGATGTATGACCCGGAGGGCGAAGGAACGGACCTCGACGCATGGTCGGTGCAGGCTCTCGCAGGCGTCTCGAATGTGGCGGAACTATGGGCAGCCTATACGAGCGTAGACGACAGCGATAGCACCGATATCTGGGGCGTCGGCGGAAAGTTCCAGCTCACCAAGGAACCGGACGATGACGCTACCGTCGCCATCGGGGCCAGCTACAGCACCTGGAGCGATCTCCAGCGAGAGTACCAAACGCTTCAGGTCACTGGACAGAATGAATACGGCGCTCCCCAGTATGGGTTGGTGCCGGATGTCATTAAGAGCGACACGGACGTGTACACGGCGTATCTGGTAATCTCCAAGGACCTCTCCCCGCTGAGCGGCAAAGGCTGGGAGTGGGGCTCCGGCGGAGGCACCCAGATACTCGGAAGCGTGGGTGTCATGTACATCGACATCGACCCCGACAAGGGGGATTCGGACAGCCTGACCGAGCCGTTCATCAACATGGAATTTGTCGGAGAGAGCGGCACCAAGCTCGGCCTGGAGTATCGGTGGGACGACAGCGACCTGGATTGCGACGCGGTCTTCTCGGCCGTGCTGAGCTATCCGGTCTCCGATACAATGACTGTTGAAGTGGGCAGCACCAACGCCAGCCCGATCGGACTGGGCCTCGACGACCAGGACTGGTTCGCGCGCATGGCGGTGAGCCTGCCCATGTAACAGACGTTTCGCGACAGGATCATTTGCAGGCCGCTCCCCGGGAGAGACCTGCAAGCCGACTACCCTTGGGGGACGGCCTCGGCCGTCCCCCAAGCGTGTCCCCCTTCGTCCCGCCCCATATGGCCCCTCACCCGACTCATGGAATATGATATCATCACCTGATTGACAGCGCCTGCACGCTTTGGTACACTTACTGTGCTGTGGGACTGCGGGGTGGTGCAATTGGCAGCACGCCTGACTCTGGATCAGGAAGTTCTAGGTTCGAGTCCTAGCCCCGCAGCCATGTGGCGCAAGTCGCTGCCGACCCCACGGCAGACTCGGCGGCCCCGTCGTCTAGTGGACTAGGATGCATGGTTCTCAGCCATGAGATCGCGGGTTCGAATCCCGCCGGGGCTACCACCTCTTCCCCTCCTGCATTGTATAGCGAGGAGTATGCCCGCCGGCACAGGCTGAGTGATAGTCTCCGGTGTCGCAGACCGCGGCCCTGCTGTAGAGCGGGCAAACAAGATTGCCCCGCCGCCCTGCTACACCTCCGGCACCGGCTCCACGGCCGCCGGCTGCCCGGTGTCGAACGACTTCTGCATCGCCTCCAGGATCGCCACCGGCCGCAGGTAGGCCTGGGGCGGGACCGGCTCGCGCCCGGTCTCGAACATCTTGCAGAACCGCTTGATGCCCGCCAGGTACATCTTCTCATCGAAGGGCAGGGGCGAGTGGTGCACTCCCTCGTCGCCGTAGGCGGTGGCCGTGAACCCGGCCGCCCACCAATCCTTCAGGCAATTGACCACCGCCATGGGCCCGTCCTCGAAGGTGATGGCGGCGACTCCGTCGTCTCCGTGGCGCACCGTGCTCACCTGGAGCGGGACCGCCTCCAGCAAAGTGCAGATCAAGTCCACCTGATGGATGGCGTAGAAGAACACTCCGCCGTACTTGCTGTCTATCTCCGCGGGGCCGGCGGTGACGAGGGCGCGCAGCCGCCCCGCCTGCTTCATCTCCTCCGCGAAGCGCACCGCGGACTGCTGGAGAGAGAGCACGCTGTAGGAGGTGATGGGCACCCCCTTGGCGCGGGCGAACCGCACGAACTCCACCCCCTCCTCCAAGTTGGTGCAAAACGGCTTGTCCACGAACACGGGAATCCCCGCCTCCACGAACGGCCGCGCCGCGGGCAGGTGATACTTGCCGTCCCGGTGGTCCACCAGGACCGCGTCCACCTGTCCGATCATCTCCGGCGGCTCCGCTACCACATGGGGAATCTTCCCCTCCTCGGCCGCCTTGCGGGCCAGCTCCTCCGTCTCCCCCCACACATGAGTCACCTCGAAACCAGGCACCTCCCGGTCCACATTCAACGACTTCGCGATGTGGACCGTGTGGCTGTTCTCCGAACCGACGATGCCGATGCGCATAATGACCTCCTGCTGTCTACTCGCAAACAAGTTCCACGCCCACCACCCCCACCCTCTGTAGGCAGAGTATGTCGCCCCACCTGTGCAGATTTACCCATGCCCTCCGGCACAGGCAGGGTAAGAGTCTCCGGTGTCGCAGACCGCGGCCCTGCTGTAGGGCTGGCGCTTGGCTAGGTCGCCACAGGCGACCGCTGGCTAGGCCTACGGCCGCCATGGCGGCCCGCCTTCGGCGGGCTTAGCCACATCCCGGCCCTC
>WFSF01000158.1 GCA_015486155.1 Armatimonadota bacterium | reverse complement strand
GTCTCTTCCACGATTTGGGCCGCGTACATCACGGCCACCCGGTCGCAGAACTGGGAAACCAACCCCAGATCGTGGGTGATGAGCATCACGGACAGCCCCTCGTCCCGTTTGAGGGAGGTGAGCAGGTCCATGATCTGCGCCTGGATGGTCACGTCGAGGGCGGTCGTGGGCTCGTCGGCGATCAGCAACTCGGGCGAGCACGACATGGCGATGGCGATCATCACCCGCTGGCGCATTCCGCCGCTCAACTCGTGCGGATAGGCTCTCAGCCGTTCCCTGGGCGCGGGGATACCCATCGCCTCCAGCAGCTGGACGCACCTCTCCCGCGCCGCGCTCCCCCTCGCCACGCCGTGGACGCGCAGCGCCTCCGCGATCTGCCGTTCGATGCGAAAGGCCGGGTTCAGCGTCGAAAGTGGATCCTGGAAAACCATCGCCATGCGGCGGCCTCGGATGCGGCGCATCTCCGCCGGGCTTTTCCCGAGAAGATTCTCGCCCTCCAGCAACACCTCTCCACCCACGATCCGCCCCGGCCTCCGGACCAGCCTCATCAGGGAGAGGGCGGTAACGCTCTTTCCGCATCCGCTTTCCCCCACCAGGGCCAGCGCTTCGCCCTGCGCCACCGAGAACGACACCCCGTCCACCGCCACCAGAGGGCCGCGGTAGGTGTCGAAGCGAGTCCGCAGGTTTCTCACTTCCAGCAGCGGGGCGCTCATCACAGCCTCATCCTCGGGTCCAGAGCATCCCTGAGCCCCTCCCCCAGCAGGTTGACGGCCAGCACCAGGAACAGGATCGCCAGGCCGGGGAAGGTGGCGATCCACCAGGCGGTGGCGATATCGCCGCGCCCGTCGGAGACCATGGTCCCCCAGGCGGGGATGCTGGGCGGCACTCCGATGCCGAGGAAGCTGAGCGAGGCCTCGGAGATGATGATGGTGGCCATGCGCAGGGTGGCGAGGACGATGATGGGGGGCACGATGTTCGGCAGGATCTCCCTCAGCAACAGGTGGGCGGTGCCCGCGCCCACGCCCCGGGCCGCGGTCACATAGTCCGCGTGGCGGGCGCTGAGCACGTCGCCCCGCGCCACCCGGTAGAAGTCCACCCACCCCTTGAAGGCGAGGGCCAGCACCAGCGCGGTGAGATTGGGGCCCGTGGCGGCCATGATGGCGAGGGCGAAGATGAGGAAGGGAAACGCGAGCAGCACGTCCACCAACCGGGACATCGCCGCGTCGAACCAGCCGCCGAAGTAACCCGCGATCATGCCCAGCCCCGTGCCCACCACCATGGTGAGCAACACCACCATCACCCCCAGGCCGATGGACACCTTCGCCCCATAGAGGATGCGGCTGAGCAGATCGCGGCCCAGCGCGTCGGTGCCCAGCAGAAACTCGGCGCGGCCTCCGCTCTGCCAGACCGGAGGGAGCCGGATGGCGTCCGGGTGCTGCAAGTTGGGGTCGAACGGGGCCAGCCAGGGGGCGAGCACGCTCACCGCCACGAAGGCGAGCACCACCAGCCCGGCCGCCACCGCCACCCGGTTGCGCAGCAGCACCGCGAACATGCCGGGCGTGGTGGCCGCGGTGGTCTCGACTATCTGGTCGTCGGTGAGCGCCTCTGGCATGACAATCCCTATGTCGCCGCAGTTCTCACGGTGGGGTCCAGCACCACGTGCAACACATCGGCCCCCAGGTTCAACAGCACGTAGGAGGTGGCATAGATCAGCACCACCGCCTGCACCAGCGGGTAGTCGGCGGCGGCGATGGCGTCCACCGCCAGCTTTCCGAGGCCGGGATACTGGAACACGGTCTCGATGATCATGTTCCCGCTGAGCAGAAGTCCGGTCTGAAGGGCGACGATGTTCACGGTGGGGATGAGGGCGTTTCTCAGGGCATGTTTGCCCACCACCTCGGTCTCCGGCAGCCCCTTGGCGCGGGCGAACTGCACGTACTCCTTCTCCAGCACTCCGATCATGGAGGAGCGAAGCATCCTCATCACCATCGCGGCCATCGGCGCGGCCATGGTGATGCCGGGGAGGATGAGGTGCCTCAGCGCGCTCCAGAAAGCCGGCGCGTCGCCGGTGAGCGCGGCGTCCACGAGGTTCATCCCGGTGATGGTCCGGGGCGCCAGCCCGAGATCAATGCGCCCGGAGATGGGGAGCCAGTGGAGGCGCAGGCCGAAGGTGATCATGAGCACGATCCCCAGCCAGAAGCCGGGCAGGGAGATGCCGACCAGCGCGCCCACCGTGCCCAGGCGGTCGAATAGGCCCTGGGGCCGCAGGGCGGCGAAGATGCCCGCGGGGATCGCAAAGGCCAGCGCCAGCACGAATGCGAACAGCGTCAGCTCCAGGGTGGCCGGCAGGCGTTCGGCCACCACCTCGGCCACGGGGCGCCCCTGGTGGCTGTAGGAGATTCCCAGGTCACCCGAGGCCGCGTGCCGCAGGAAGAGCCAGTACTGGGTTGCCAGCGGGCGATCGAGGCCGTAATGGGACCGCAGCTCCGCGATCTGCTCCGGCGTCACGCGGCCCGCCTGGCCCAGCATGTGTTCGATGGGGTCGCCTGGAGTGAGGTGCATGGTGAGGAAGACGATCAGGCTCACCCCAAGCAGGACGGGGACGAGCTGAAGCAGTCGCCTTCCCAGAAACCTCGCCAACATGCCGGCCCTGCCTCCCCTCTACGACTTCAGTGACACGTCGTGCATGGGCAACATGCCGTCGGGGCGGGCCGCGAAGTTCTCCACCCGGTTGGACACCCCGTACAATTCCTCCAGCGCGAGGTGGAAGCAGGTGGGAATGTCCCGCTGGAGCTGGCGCTGAACCTCTATGTACTTCTGCCGGCGCTCCGCGACGCTCATGGCGCGGTCCGCCTCGTCCAAGAGACGGTCCACCTCCGGGTTCCGGTAGCCGAAGAAGTTGGAGTACCCGTCGGAGCGGAACAGCACCGGCAGGATGCCCGAGGGGTCGAGGCTGGAGTTGCCCCAGGAGGTGAGGAACAGGTCCCGCTCCCGGCGGCGCAGCTGATTCAGGAGATTGTCCTTCTTCCACACCCGCACCTCGGCCTGCACGCCGGCCGCCTTCATGGAGCCCGCGATCGCCTCCGCAATGCGCTTGTCGTTCGCCTCACAGTCCAGGGTTACCCGCAATCCGTCCGGGTAGCCCGCGATGCGCAAGAGCTCCCTGGCGCGGGCGATGTCCTGCCTGGGGGCGGGCAGAGAATCGTCATAGGCGAAGGCCATGGGCACCAGGATGCCGGGAAGGGCGCGCGCGCGGCCCAGCAGGTATTTTTCTACGATGGGATTCGGGTCCACCGCGTAGCGCATCGCCTCCCGCACCAGCGGGGAGGAGAAGGGCTTGCGGGTCAGGTTCATGCCCACGAAGTGGGTCCTCGTGCCCTGGGCCACGGAGAGGTGCGCGTCGGGCAACGCCTCCACACCGTCCGCCTGGTCGGCGGGAATGTTCACCGCCACCCCTACTTCCTCCGCCTCCAGGGAGGCGATCCTGGTGGCCGCCTCCTCGAGGGGCCGAAAGATGACCCCCTGGAGCCGGGCCGGCCCCACGGGCGGGATATCCGGCGAACCGCCATAATAGTCGGCGAATCGCTCCAGGACGATCCGCTCCCCCGGACTCCACTCCACCAAACGAAACGGCCCCGCGCCCACCGGCTTCTTTGCGAACTCATCCGGGCCCACCTTCTCGAAGTAGCCCTTGGGGCAGATCTCCTGGAAGACCAGTTTCTTGTGCAGGATGGGATAGGGGCCATCGGTGTGGATCACAACCGTCTGCGGGTCGAGTGCCTCCGCGCCCGTCACCGGCCCCAGCAGGTCCTTCCTGGGAGAGGGCGGCAGTCCCTCGATGGCGCCGATGATGCGGTCAATGGTGAACTTCACGTCCTCCGCAGTGAGCGGGTCCCCGTTGTGGAATTTCACGCCCTCCCGCAACTTGAACACCCACCGATCCTCGCCCTCCACCTTCCAGTCGGCCGCCAACTGGGGCACATAGTGCATCTCCGCGTCCCTGGCCACCAGGCCGTCGCAGATGTTGCGTACCACCGCCTCCACGGTGCGGGAGCGGTGCATGGCCGGATCCAGGGTCTCGACGTCCGCATCCAGCGCCACGGAGAGCGACCCCGCGACCAGTTTCCGGCTCAGGCGCTTGCCGCCGCGGGCGCAGCCGGAGAGCAGCACCGATGTCGAGGCCGGGGCCAGCACCGCCAGCGCGGCGAGACGCCCGGCGGCGGAGAGGAACTCGCGGCGCGTCCATCCCCTGTGGTCACGGGTTCCCTGCCCATCTGCCATGTTCAGCGACCTCCCTTACCGCGGGGAGAATAGCAAAGATGCCGCTCCCCGGTCAAACCGCCCGATCCCCGGCGCGCACGCGATAAGAAGGTAATCGGGGGGAGATGACATAAACTCCCCCTTGAGCCACAGCGAGGAGGCCGCGATGAGAGCCAGAGAAGCAAGTCGTATCATGAGCGAGGCCAAACGTCTTGCGCCGAGACTCGTCGCCTGGCGGCGCCATATCCACATGTACCCGGAGCCCAGCATGGAGGAGCGCGAGACCGCCGCCTATGTGGTCGAGCAGCTCCGCTCGCTGGGCGTGGAGCACATCCAGACGGGAATCGGCAAGACCGGCGTGGTGGCGTTGATTCGCGGGCAGGGCAGAAAGACGGTGGGGTTGCGCGCGGACATGGACGCGTTGGAGCTCACCGAGGAGACGCGCGCCCCCTATCGGTCCCGCAAGCCCGGCTTCATGCACGCCTGCGGCCACGATGGGCACACGGCCTGCCTGCTGGGCGCGGCCGCCATTCTCCAGCAGATGCGGGAGCGCCTTCCGGGCAATGTGAAACTGATCTTCCAGCCTGGGGAGGAGGGGCCGGGCGGGGCGCGCTACATGATCGAGGACGGCGTGTTGGAGAAGCCGCGGTTGCGCGCCATCGCCTGTCTGCACGTGGACTCCGAGGTCTCCTCCGGGAAGGTGGGGCTGCGCCGGGGCTATGACACCGCGCAGACCGATGACATACACATGGTGATCCAGGGCCGGAGCGGGCACGCCGCCGCCCCCCACAAGGGGGTGGATTCCATCTCCGTGGCCGCGCAGGCGCTGATCGCGATCCAACAGTTCATCGCACGCCACACGAACCCGATTGACCGCAAACTGCTCACCATCGCACAGATCCGCGGCGGCACCAGGCACAACATCCTCGCAGATCACGTGGAGCTGATCGGGACCATCCGCACCCTGGAGCCCGCGGGACGGGAGATGATCCTCAAGTTCGTGAAGCAGGACCTGCGCAAGCTGGTGGGAGCGATGGGGGCCGGGCTGCGGGTGAAGATAACCGAGGGATATCCGCCGGCGACCAACGACGACCGTGTGGTGGATATCTTCGGCGAGATGGGCGAGAAGTTGCTGGGGAAGCGGAACGTGGTGGAGGTTCCCGAACCATCCCTGGGGGGCGAGGATTTCGCCTACTTCGGCCGCGCCGGCCTGCCGGCCGCGCTGCTGAGGCTGGGCATCCGGGACGAGAAGAAGGGTTTTACCGCCCCCGGCCACAACTCCCGGTTCGATTTCGACGACCGTCGGGTGCTGCCCATCGGCGCCGCCATGCTCACCGCTACCGCGTGGAGGATGCTGGAGACGTTCTGAGCCCCCATCCCGCGCGGTCGCTGCGAAAGTGCTTGCGCGCCTCAGTCCTCCCGTTCCACCTGCATCCGCAGGCCCCCTCTGGCGATCAGTATCGCCGCGGCGGCGGCCCAGCAGGCGAGGGAGACTACGAACACGCCGCGGGTGCCGATGAACGCGACGTGGCTGAGGGCGGCCCCGAGGAAGGGGGCGGGGATGCCGCGGCAGGCCTGGAGAAAGGCGAACACCCCCGCGTAGGTGGCCACGGATTCCCGCTTGCCGAAGCGCATCGCCGCGTTGATATAGCCCAGGTCTCCCCCCGACCAAGAGAGGCCGGTGGCGGCGGCGGAGATCAGGAGCACGGGTACGCTGCGCGCGAAGAGATAGGTGATGGCGTGCAGGGAGATGATCCCATACACGAACAGCATCATGCGGAACGGTCCGTGCCGGTCGAGGAATCTGCCCCAGAAGAGATAGCCGACCATGCTGAACGCGGAGGCGGTGACGGCCAGGTATCCCACCCACTGGGAGGTGATGTGGAGTTCATCCACCTGGATCACCGGCACCAAGGGCCCCACGATGAGGTTCCCGAAGCCGTAGAGGAAAAAGGAGACGGCGTAGAGGCGAAAGGCGGGGTCATCCCGCATCACCTTGAAGGCGTCCCACGGGCGCGTCCGCTGCGGCGTGGTGGTCTCCGGCGCGGCCCTCACTCCGATGCGCGAGAAGGCGGCCACGCTCAGCAAACCGAAGACCGCGGCCCCCGGAAACACCCAGCGATAGCTGACATGGGCGAGCAGCTGCCCGGCGGCCATCGCCCCCACCATGGATCCCCCCACCACCAGCACCCTCACCAGCCCCATCAGGAATCCGCGCCGCCGCATCGGGTAGGCGTCCCGAATCACCGCGGTGTACCCAGGCACCCCCAGGGTGCCGAACGCCTGCGCCAGGAAGGCGAAGGCGATGTATACCGGCGCGGTGACCGCGAAGGCCATCAGGAGGAAGAAAGAACGGCCGATCGCGAACGGCCACACCGCGAAGGGCAATTTGGGGCGGTTGCGCGCGAGATGGGCGATCAGGGGATTGAGGAGATTGCCTACCGAGAAGGAGACGCCCATGAGCGCGATGGCGTAGGTGGAGGCGTGAAGCTGATCGCGCGCGACCACCGCGAGAAACGGGAAGATGGCGCCCGAGAACAGGCCCACCAACAGCCCGGAGCCGGCGTCCCACTTGAACGCGCGCCGGCTCGTATCGGGAAGATCGCGCACCGGGAACAGCGATCGCACAGCCTTGTCCCTTCGGATCAGAGTCTCTACGCGCGGGGCATTGTAGTCTCCCACACCAGGCGCGTCCAGAGGGCCGCGGTTTTATCCCCTCCAAGAATTCAGGACGCGGGCGCGCCTATTCCCGCAGGTGGAAAAACAGCGCGGTGGACAGATATCTCTCTCCGGTGTCGGGCAGAATGACCACGATGGTCTTTCCCTCGTTCTCTTCTCTCTTCGCAACCTGCACGGCGGCCCACGCGTTGGCGCCCGAGGAGATGCCGCAGAGAATGCCCTCCTCGCGGCACAGCCTCCGGGCGGTCTCGATGGCGTCCTCGTTGGTCACCGTGATGACCTCGTCCACCAGATCGAAGTCCAGCACTCCCGGCTTGAAGCCGGCGCCGATACCCTGGATCTGGTGCGGCCCCGGCTGGCCACCGGAGAGGACGGGCGAATCGGCCGGCTCCACCGCCACCACTTGCAGCTGGGGCAGGCGCGGCTTTAGCGCCTGGGCCACGCCCGTGATGGTGCCGCCGGTGCCGACGCCCGCGACGAAGATGTCCAACTTTCCATCGGTGTCCCGCCAGATCTCCTCCGCGGTGGTCTCCCGGTGGACCTGTGGATTGGCGGGATTCTCGAATTGCTGCGGCATGTAGGAATCGGTGTGTTCCTCCACGAGTTCCTTCGCCTTCGCAATCGCTCCCTTCATTCCCTCCGCGCCCGGGGTGAGCACCAGCTCGGCCCCGAAGGCCTTTAGCAGGAGCCGACGCTCGATGCTCATCGTGTCCGGCATGGTGAGGATGAGCCGATAGCCCTTGGCCGCGGCCACCATCGCCAGCGCGATGCCGGTGTTCCCGCTGGTGGGCTCGACGAGCACCGTGCGGCCCGGGGAGATCTTCCCCTCGCGCTCGGCGGCCTCGATCATCGCCCATCCGATACGGTCTTTGACGCTGCCGGCGGGGTTCCGGGACTCCAACTTGGCCACCACCCGGGCCTTCGCGTCACTGCCGACTTTGGCCAGCTCCACCAGCGGCGTATTGCCTATCACCTCGATGATGCTGCCGGCGATTCCTGCCATCTCTCTGTCTCCCGCGGGCCGGCCCCCGACACCATTGTCCGGAATTGCGATTCTCAGCCGATACGCACTGACCGACTCTAGCACGCGCGCGGGACGGACACAACTGCGCGATGGCGCGCGCGCCTCACGGCGGGGATGGGTCAGCAAGCAGCGGCAGTCGCGAGCGCGCGGCCGCGCCGGCTACTTGAGCGATGCGTTCATCTGAGCCTGGCCCTTCGGTTTCTTTCTGCGCCAGGGATCTCCGTAGGAAACCTGGTCCTCCAGCACTCGCACCAAGTCCGGCCACTTGATGAGTTTCATCTCCACCAACACGCGCCCCAGCCGTTGACGTGTTTCCTGTTGCCGCGCGAGGGCGCGGGCCAGGTCGCGTTCGCTGATGAGGTGGTATTTGTGGACGAGCAGCTCGCCCAGCAGGGGCAGGGCTCCTGGCGGACGCACGCGCGGAGGCGGTTTGCTGGGCAGATCCCCGGGCCGGGCCAGGGCCTCCATCTCCGCCCGCAGTCTGGCGAAACGGCTGTTGCTGCTCACCCCCAGTACCGCGAACAGGCCGCCCAGGATGAGCAGCACGACCCCCGTGGTGATCATCCCCCTGTTGCCGCTCGACATCGCTCCACCCAGGATGATGCCGGCCACGGCCGCAGTGGTCAGCCCGGTCAACAGGAGAAACCAACCGATTTGGAAGACACCCGCCACGCGGCGACGCCAGACAGGATGACCCAGGTCATGCCTCATATCGTCTCCTCCAAGCTCACCCCTCGATATAACCCGCCGCAGTTATTCCATCTTCGCGGGACAAGATTGAAGAGGACCCAGCGCCAATATTGTGCGGGCCGAGACGTCGCCCAAGAAGGAGTTTCGTCAGGAGGTACGACTGGTTGCCGCCGCGGTTTCGCTGGGGGAAATCCGCTCGGTTCGCGGGGCTGTCACTAGTTGCGAACAGAGGGTTGATGCCAGGGATCGAAGAGCCCTAATTGCCTTCTCACCACCTGGTCGAGATCGGCAAGGGAAATGATGCCCAGGTCCACCAACGCCTGGCCCAATTGCCCCCCATGCCGCTCCTGCCAGTCCAGGGCGGTCTCCAATTGCTCTTCGGTGATGAGGTTCCATTCGTGGACGAGCAGCTCGCCCAGCAAAGGCGTGTCATGCCGTTTCTTGGTGCCGGTGGGCCTCAGCACCGTTCGCGGGACCACCGAAATGTCGAGCAACGGAATGCGCCCGTAGAGCGCCCCCACCATCAACAGGCTGCCGGCCGCGAGGCTGATCCCTCCCAGCTGCCCCCAGATCCACCACAGGGAAGAGCCCGTCGTCGCCGCCTTCATGAAACACAACGCGGCCGCGGCGGCTAGCACGATGGAGATGACCCCGACGATCAATTGCCCCCAGCTCACTTCGACCGGGGTAGGCCGCGGTTCCGGCTGTCTCTCCTCCTCCATCCTCTGACGCGGTATGCGTGCTCGCTTCACGTTCTCACTCCTGCAGGGCGCGCCGCCTCGCCGCCCTCCCCCGCGGAAGTTACCAGGGGAACGGGCAAAAACCTGCCGAAAAGGACTCGCCATGTGAAGACTACCGCCTCGACGCCGGTGACGCGTGAGCGGCAACGCGGGACAATGCCGCGTCCGCGTTGACGACCTGCCAGGCGGTCTCGATCAGCCTGCGGTTGCGGTTGCGGCTTTCGAGCTGCAGACGACGGTGGGCCTCCTCTTCGGTCAAGGCAAGGCGGCGCATGAGCACCCGTTTGGCGCGCTCGACCACTTGGCGGACCTTCGCGGACTCGCGGAGGTTTGCGAGCTGCGCCCGGAGGAGTTCCAGCTCGCGGCCCCGCGCCCGCGCCACATCCACCGCCGCGGCCAGCGTGTGTGCGGTGACGGGTTCGACCAGGTGAAGCATCGCCCCCGTGTCGCGCGCGGCCTGCAGCGCGGCCTGGGTGACCGCGGGGGTAAGCAGCACCACGGCCATCCCACGCCCGGCCGCCACGCGGCAGACTTCTCCCGCAGCCGCCAGGGAGCGGGGGGCGGCCCGCACGATCACCGCCTCCGGACGGAGGTCGAGGAGGTGTCGAACGGCGCTGGGGGCGGAGAAGGGAATCGGCTGCACGCAATAGCCGGACTTGCGCAGAGAAGAGGAGATCTGCCGGGCGGCCTCCGTTCCCTCGGCGGCCACCGCGATCCTGCGGTTGTGATTACGGCGATGCGCGCTCGCGGCCATGGCTTGCCCTCCTGACGACTTGAGAGTTGGGTTGCGGCACGCTCGCATATGAGCGTGCCAGGGCAGCCATTGCCCGGCGAGAGACCGGCCGCCGTGACCGGATCACTCGCCCCGCGCCGTATCAGTATACCGCTGTCCTCCGGCGCGGACAAACGGCGCTTGTAACATCCGGGCCACAAGGAGAGAGCGGCTAGCGCTCAGGATAGGATGCGAACAGCTTGCCCCACTTGCCCTTCAGCGCGGCCTTTGCCCTGCGCTTTCCGATGAGCGGGTACCAGAAGACGTCGTGGTAGAGGATGGAGGCCGCGTAGGACCAGGGGGCGAGGGCGGTGCGCAACAGGAATTTCTCCAGGGGCTTGAGCGGCCCCCAGTAGATGAGCTTCTGCCCGCGGCTGGCGAGGGTGTTCTGGTCCCCCCGGTAATGCCAGTTCTCCCCGGAGATGTCGTCTCCCACCACCTCGATCTCCGCCGGATCCCCCACCCCCAGCCCGGCCTCGTGGGCCAGCCGGATGAATTTGAGGGACATGGGATCAAAGCCCATCATCTTCGCCACGATGGCGTCTATCGCCACCTGGTCGGCGCTGGCCAGGATCAGGTCCTTCTCGTGCGGGATCATGCAGCGCGGCCCTGGCCCGTCGCCGGTGAAGGTGGCGTCGGTGACCGCGAACACCCCCGGGTGAATCTCCTTCTGGATGGTGAGCAGGTCCACCAGGGTCTCGTGGATCACCGAGTGGGTCCAGTGTCTGCGCTCGTGGAGCAGTCCCCCGAACGCGTTCTTCATCGCCCCGGTCATGGTGGTGAAGACGTGGGTCTTGGCGGTGGGCAGCTGGATGATGTTGCTGCCGATGAGGCGCTTGGGGATGAGGATCCCGTCCGGGTAGATCTCCGGCAGGGCGAGCATCTTCCCCTTGGGCTCATAGCGCACCCATTCCTCCTCCGGCTCGTAGAGGTGGATGTTGCGGATGCCGTACTTGTCCAGCACCGGCTTGTGCTTGTTGGCGACCTCGCCCTTCTTGGCCGAGACCACCACCGTCCGGTTGTGCGCGCCGTAGATCTTCTCCCGCGGCCATCCGTCGGCGAGCAGTTTCTTGATGACCCCCTCGATCTGCCACGGGGTGGAGGAGCAGGCGGGATACCAGACATGCCAGGAGATGTTGATCTTCAGCGCAACTTCCGCATTGCGGTCGAGATGCTCCTGGTAGCCGGCCAGGTCCAGCAACCGCGCATAATCCTCCAGCACCGTCTCCGGCTTCGTTCTCAACACCGCGACTACGGGCTTCGCCATGGTTACTCCTAACGCAAATAGACCACCAATGCCACTATACCCACCCACACCAGCAGGTTGACCAGGAACGGCCTGTCGGAGACGATGATCCGATCGGGATTGCCGCCCTCGCTCTTCTGATGGATTAGGTACAGGTAGCGGAAAATGCCGAAGATCACCGAGGGCACCGTGCACAGCAGCCAGCGCGATCCGAAGACCTGCACCGTGCGCTCATCCACCGTGTACAGGATATAGCCCATCAGCGTGGAGGCCGTCGCCACCGCGATCATCTGGTCCAGCAGGTAAGGGGAGTATTCGGTGAGGCTGGCGCGGTGGGCGGAGGCGTTGTTCTCCAGCAGCACCAGTTCGTGCCGCCGCTTGCTGAGCGCGATGAACAGTGCCAGCAGCAGCGTGCAGATGAGCAGCCAGTGGGAGATCTCCACCTCGATCGCCGCCGCCCCCGCGATCGCCCGCAGCACGAAGAACATCGCCACCGACAGCACATCCAGAATCACGATCCGCTTGAGGATGAACGAATAGAGCAGGTTGAGCAGGACGTAGACGGCCGCCGCCAGGCCGAACCACGGGTTGAGCGCGTAAGAGAGCGCCAGTCCCCCGATCCCCATCACCAGCGCCGCGGTCAGGGCGGCCCCCACGCTCAGCCGCCCGGCGGCGATGGGCCGATGGCGCTTCGTGGGATGCTCCCGGTCCCGGGGAGCATCCACCATGTCGTTGATGAGGTAGACGGTGGAGGAGAGGATGCAGAAAAGCCCGAAGGCGGCGATGCTGGTCAGCACCGGCCCCGGTTCCACCGCCTTGCCGGCAAACACCAGGGCCGCGAAGACGAAGAAGTTCTTCGTCCACTGTTGGGGACGCATCGCCTGAATCAGGGCAACGATTCCGTTCATCTCCCCCACTGCCGGTCGGCGCTATAGCAGGTTACTTCGCAGGCCGGGCCGGCAACCCCTTCTTGCCACGTCCGCAGGCAGGTATCCGATGAGCGCGCGCGGAAAATTGGGCCAGCAATCCGCGTTGACAACGCCCCGAGGGGAAACCATGAGACATCCCCGCTTCGATCGGTCACAACTTCACCTGCGCCCGCTCGCCGAGCGAGAGCACACCATGTCGGCCGACGACGTACTCCCGCTGGAGGCCGCCGCGCCTCCGTTTTCCCACCCCGACCTGCCGAAGCTCGCCTCCCGCATCGTCGCCGCGCGGCAGGAGGGGCGGGAGGTGATCGTCCTCATGGGCGCGCACGTCATCAAGCAGGGTCTGTCCCGGTTCGTCATTGACCTGATGGAGCGGGGATTCATCACCTGCCTGGGGATGAACGGGGCCTGCGTGATTCACGATTACGAGCTGGCCCGCATCGGCTCCACCACGGAGAGCGTGGCCCGCTACATCCGCACCGGCGAGTTCGGGCTGTGGCGGGAGACCGGCGAGATCAACGAGATCGTGAACGCGGCCGGGGACAGGGGATTCGGGGATGCGGTGGGGGAGGCCGTCGCCTCCCGCGGCCTGCCTTATGCGGAACTCAGTATTCTCGCCGCCGCCCACCAGCGCGGCGTTCCCGCCACCGTCCACATCGGCATCGGCTACGACATCATCCACGAGCACCCGAACTTCGACGCGGCCAAGGCGGCCGCGGCCTCGTACCGGGACTTCCTGACCTTTGCGGAGAGGATTCGGCATCTCGAGGGCGGCGTATTTCTCTGCCTGGGAAGCGCGGTGATGGGCCCCGAGGTCTACCTCAAGGCCCTCGCCATGGCCCGCAACGTGGAGCGCCAGGCCGGCCGCGAGATCAAGCACATCACCACCGCGGTCTTCGACCTGCTGGACCTGGGCCCCGATCCCCACTCCGAGGCCCCCAAGTCCGACCCGCGCTACTACTTCCGCCCCTATAAGACCATCCTCGTGCGCACCGTCGCCGACGGAGGCGAGAGTTTCTACATCCGGGGCGATATGAAGGCCAGCGTGCCGGCGCTGTGGCGACAATTGTTGGCCGCCGAGAAAGAGAAAGAGTGAATCTCTCCCGCCTCTCTTACCTCCTGGATCGGTTCGCGCACACCGCGGTGGCGGTGGTGGGTGACTTCTTCCTGGACAAATACCTGGAGATCGATCCCGCTCTGACCGAGGTGTCGCTGGAGACCGGGCTGGAGGCTCACCAGGTGGTGGCGGTGCGCGCTTACCCCGGCGCGGCCGGCACCATCGTGAACAACCTCTGCGCGCTGGGCGTGGGAAGGGTGGTGTGTATCGGGGTGGTG
>WFSF01000157.1 GCA_015486155.1 Armatimonadota bacterium | reverse complement strand
GGCTGCATCATTTTCGCCGCCTCCGCATCCGCTGGGAACGCCGGGAGGACATCCACCTCGCCTTCCTCAAACTCGGCTGTGCCCTCATTACCTTCAATTTCCTTCAGAAAGGGTTTTGTTAGAGGCTCTAAATCACTTGCTGTCCGGCGCTCCTCAGCTCCGCTACGCATTCGAGGATGCCGCTACGTGGGAGGTTAAACAAGGGGCGTTGCGCTATCCAATAGCGGAGGAAGGGTGGTTCTTTGGGACATGGAAAGGGCTGATTGGGCAGAGAGTGGTGGTGCACTAGTCCTAGGATTCGGATGCCCTCAGGACAATAGGTGGCTTGCCTTGAGTCAAAACTATTGGCCAAGCACAGCGACGGACCGCGTCATCAGCACAATCGGTGGTGTCGCGGGACTCATCTCCGTCCTTGGTCTTTTACCCTCGTACGTGCTGGGAGTAGTCCTCATTCGCCTGGAGCTATTTCCGGCGATAGCGCTGTGGCTCTTGCCTGCTTATATCGTGTGGGACCTGTGCTCGCTGTACATGATCGTCGCGCGGCTGGTTCGGGGGCGCGGCCCGTCCTCCGTTCCCTTGCTATCGCTATGCTACTACGCTATCTTCAGTCTGTCCGGAATAAGAGGCAGTTGGTGGTGGAGGACGGCTGTATTTGCGGGGCTCACGCTATTCCACTTCAGCTGTCATATGTTTGTGCCCAGCACTGTCCGGAAGCGGCTGCGGCGGGAGGCGGCCTCAGCCAGGGGCGACAAAGGTAGCCGGGATGCTCACTGACGGCGAGTTACGAATTGTAGACGCGGAGAGTCTGAAGTGGGCAGCGGAAGTGCTCCACGACGCGCTCTTTGAACACGACAGCATTCGGTACGATACAGAGTCTGCTACGTTTGTAATGACGCTGGATCGAGCATCCGATGGTGGCGGCACTCGATGGGTGAGATGCAGGTTGACATTCCGGCAAGTTGAGAGGGCGGACGTTCGCACAGAAGGCTCCGGAACGTCGTCTCTGATAGACCTGCATTATGACTCTGACACGCGAACCTTGCAGTTTTGCGTGGGAGGGCCACCCTGCATCGCGCTCCACGTTCGAGACCTGGACGGCGAGGTCACCGATACAGGGGAACCAGTGCCCGCCGGGGCGCATCGGTGGGAGAGTTGTTGCTTGGTGGCAGCCCTGGCCGCGGCAGGTGGACTTGGCCTCGGTGTCTGGGGGTTGGGGCGGCTGGTGAGGTGAGCGATGGGCGCTGATGGCACGGCCGCCGGGCAGGAGTGGTAAGTCGGTGCGAAAGTCCGACGCGTCCAATAGCCGCGCAAATCGTAACCATCCCGGAGGTGTCAAACCTCACAGGGATTCGTCTCTTGTGGGCCGAGCCGTCTTCAGCGTCTTCGTAGTCACAGCATATCTCACTCTGGTAGTAGACGTGGTCGCATTCGCCACCTTGGTGGCATCAGGCGTAAGGCCTTGGTTTGGACGGGTCGCCGTCGTGTTGTTGGCGCCGGCCCTCGCGCTGGACGTCTCATCCGCCTACATGCATGTGGCGTACCTGCTGGGGAGAGCCACCGCGCACGGACAGGCGGCACTGTCATGGTTCTTTTATCTTGCATTCATCCTGCTCGCTCTCCAGACTGCCTGGTGGGGCCGAGTGAGCGCGCTTGCCGGCTTCACCGTATTTCATGCCTGCTGTCAGTACTATGTTCCTCTGTGCGTGGCAACGAAGCTCGGCTGGCGTCCTAATCCGGGAGAGTTTCCCTCCTGGCATGTCCGGCGGAAACCGCCAGAGGGATCTGATGATGGATGAGCGCCAGGGGGTTGCGATGAGAGTGGAGCTTGTGGAGGGCGATCTGCTCGACCAAGACGTTGATGTCATCGTGAACCCATGGAACCGCAACTTGATCCCGTGGTGGTTGTTGCTGCCACAGGGGGTTTCGGGGGCGATCAAGCGGCGGGCGGGAACGGGTCCGTTTCGGGAACTGCGAAGGGCGGGGATCCTGCCCCTCGGCGGCGCCGTTCTCACCTCCGCGGGAAGGCTGCCGTTCAAGGGCATCATCCACGTCGCGGGCATCGGGCATCTGTGGACTGCCTCTGAGCAGTCAATCCGGGAGTCAGTGCGGAACGCCATGGCGCTGGCTCACGAGAAAGGGTTCAAGTCCATCGCCTTCCCACTGATCGGGGCCGGCTCAGGCGGTATGGCGCCCGAGAAGACCAGGGCAATCATGGAAGACGAATTCAGCCGCTTGGAGTATCCCATCGAGGTGAGAATAGTTGTGTACAATGGCGGGCGATAGGCCCCCTCCGCCTGCCCGCCCCCGGTATGATCCGGGATTAGTCCGCTTCATCACCAAGGACCCGGCGAGGGAGGGGGTGAATTGGTATGGGTACGCATACAGTGATCCGGCGTGTCTATGTCAAGTAGCCATGGGACACCCGTGAGCGCCACCTGAGCTTATGCCGCTCGGCGGTTCATTCCACCATAGGACATCATTCGGCGGCGCCATCGGGCGCTGTCTTCTTCTGTGGAGTGTGCGGACGTGGAGGTCTTCCGAGTTGCCCTTGCCCTGATCGTGCGCTCCATGGTGTTGAGTGGCCAATCTGGTGGCGAGCAGCGGCTGTTGTTGCTGCAGCAGGCCGTCGCCGCCGGGGAGGAGTCCACTGCCACTATCGAGTGCCGCTTCTTCCCCGATACTCAGATCACCGCCTATCGACTCGCCGCCTGATTCACTCGTCGATCCAGACCAAACGAGGATTCCTGGCGAGTGCGTGCAATCGCGCCTTCACAACCATCCTCTCCCCACAGTGTCCTCATACAATTGATTCGTGTCCCCTGCCAGGTGGCTTCGCGCTGCTCCTCGAGGACCAAAGGCTACGCGGACTTATCAGCCGGTGTCCCAATCCCACTTGACATGTACACTATACAAGATGCGCTCAGCCTGCTGGTTTCGCTACGCGCATCTTTCCAGGCATTGTTTGCTACTATTAGATATATTATAGATATCTATAGTATTCATCCTGGACCAACACATGCTTGACATGTATACTTTCCGAATGATATAATGAAATATGATCGAAGAACCTCAAAGTATTGAAATACGGATATCATCTACAGACAGCGAGTGGAATGCAGCCAGGATCAAAGAGCTGCGGGCGAGACTTGGACTTTCACAGGAAAAGCTCGCTGAGCGGCTTGGCGTTACGTTCGCCACGGTGAACCGCTGGGAGAATGGGGCTAACCGACCGTCGCGCCTCAGCATAGCCAGATTGGCCGAACTTGAGCGGATAACCTCAACCCCGGCAATGGCGGAGGGGGCAGCGGCGAAACCAGCCCTGAGAAGCAGTCTCTCGAGCGGCGCACGTGAATGGCAGGATTACGGATCAGCACCCGAACTGGTCCGATTAGTGGTCGAGGGACATCGGCTCTCCTACGGACACCTCTTCAATCCGGCGTTCGCCTCCGAGACCTCGATGATTGATCCACTTCCTCACCAGCGCATTGCCGTGTATGACCACATGCTCCCCCAGCCGCGCCTTCGATTCCTATTGGCAGATGACGCGGGGGCTGGCAAGACCATCATGGCGGGGATGTACATCAGGGAGATGCTGGCCCGCCGCCTCCTGCGCCGCGTGCTCATCGTTCCTCCTGCCGGACTCGTTGGGAACTGGCGGCGGGAGATGGAGACGCTGTTCAATTTGCCGTTCGTGATCATCGAGGGAAAGGATTCCCGCCTTGGTAACCCGTTTATGGGCGAGAACAGTGACTTGCTGATAGTCAGCATCGATACCCTGAGCGGGGGCCGCACATATGAAAGGCTGTGCGAGCCTCAGGTCGAGCCCTACGACCTGATCATCTTCGATGAGGCCCACAAGCTGTCGGTCGACCGGAATCCCGACCTCACGGTTAGGAAGACGGCGCGTTATCGTCTCGCGGAGATACTCGCGGGGGTGCCGGACAGCGGCAATGGGGAACAGCGGCCACAGTGGAGTTGCCGTCACATATTGTTGCTTACGGCGACCCCGCACATGGGGCGCGACTATCCGTATTTCGGTCTGTGGCGGTTGCTGGAGCCCAACGTAGTGACTACTCCCGACGCCCTCAGCCGGTTGCCTGAGGATATCAGAACAAAGCACTTCATCCGCCGCACGAAAGAGGAGATGGTCTACTACGATGGCCGGCGGATATATCCTGAGCGAGAAAGTCGGACCGCGAAGTACGACCTCACGCCGGCCGAGCAGAAGCTGTATGACGAGACAACCGGCTACATCCGCACCTTCTACAACAGAGCGAAGTTTCTCAACCGGTCCGCCGCCAGACTGGCGATGACGGTATTCCAGCGCCGATTGACCAGCTCCACCTACGCGTTGCTCCGTTCTCTCGAACGCCGCCTCGAAAAGATCGAGCGACTCATCGCCGATGTGCGCTCAGGTCGACTTTCGCTGGATGCGATGGAGGCACGCCAGCGGCGCCTGAAGATCCGAGACGTGCTCGATGAGACCACGGCAGACGAAGAGTCAGCCGAGGATGGGCGTGAAGAGCATGAGGTCGCCGAAGACAAAGCGATGTCGGGTGTAGTGGCGACGTCTCTATCCGAATTGGAGGCGGAGCGCATGCAGGTGGAGGAGCTCGTCGCCCTTGCCCGGAGGGTTCAGGACCTCGGCGAGGAATCCAAGTTCGACAAGCTCTGCGAATTCATCCGTCATCCGCAGTTCTGGGACGAGAAAGTCATCATCTTCACCGAGCACAGGGACACGCTCGACTACATCGTGCGGCGTCTCCAAGGCATCGGCTATGCCGAGCAAGTGGCCACCATTCACGGGGGCATGCCCTATGAAGAGCGAGAGGCGCAAGTCGAGGCGTTCAGAGAGCATTGCCGCTACCTCGTGGCCACCGACGCGGCCGGCGAGGGAATCAACCTGCAATTCTGCTGGTTGATGGTCAACTATGACATCCCGTGGAATCCGGCTCGTCTCGAGCAACGCCTGGGACGAATTCATCGGTACAAGCAACGCCACGATCCAGTAGTCATCGTCAACCTCGTGGCCGCCAATACCCGCGAGGGGCGAGTGCTGGCCACACTGCTCGAGAAACTGGAGAAGATTCGAAAGGAACTTCGCTCCGACAAAGTCTTCGATGTGATCGGGATGCAATTCGAGGGCGTCTCGCTGACCGATATCATCATGCAGGCCATCGCCGAGGATGACGCCAAGACCGCGGTTGCGCGGGTAGAAGGCATCTTCACTGCTGAGCAAGTGAGGGCGCGGGTGGAGGCCCGCGAGAAACTCGTTGCGACCGGCGGCGATGTGAAGATTCACCTCGAACGTGAACGGAAGAGACTGGCGGATGAGGAATTCGTCCGGTTGTTGCCGGGCTATGTCGCACGCTTCATCGAGAGAAGCGCTCCCCTGATGGGGGCCAGGGTGGAGGGGGGCCTCCATGACACATTCCAACTGACCGACCTGCCCGATCCGCTGCTGCCGGCGCTGGATCGCTATCCCGAGGAGCAACGCACACGTCTCACGGTGCGCCGGCCTCTGAACGACTCCGATCTGGTTTTCCTGCACCCGGGCGAGCCCTTCTTCGAGGCCTATCGCAAGTACTTCTGCGAGCGCTTTCGCGCGGAGGCCGAGCGCGGCGCCGTGTTCGTCGATCCCTACTGCGAAGCGCCCTACTTCTTTCATCTCGCCCAGGTGGCGGTGGTGCGCAGGGCCGACCCCGACTACCCGGAGACCTATGGCCGTGAGGAGGGGCTGGAGACCCGCCTGGTGGCGCTCCGGCAGCAACTGAACGGGCAGGTCGAACTCTGCCCGGTGGAGCATCTCATGGCGCTCCAGGGGAGCAATGGTCTGCCCCTTGAGGCGCGGGTATTGCTGCTGCAGGCGGCGGAGGCCAGACGTGTGGCGCGCGCCTTCCTGGCGGAGCGGCATCTTCCCGGACTCGTCGAGCAGCACCGCGGTCCGCTGGTGACCAGTCTCCCCGAGAGAGAGGAATTCGTGCGCCGCGGGTTCGCCTTCCAGGACGCAGAGCTCGCCGCCACCCGGGCCGCGCTGGCGCAGAAGGCGCGGGACGGCGATCGGCGCGCCATGCGGGAACTGGAGCGCGTCAAGGGAGAACAGCGGCGACTGGCCTCACGCAGGGCCCACGCCCTGCAGGTATTGCGGCGGGAGCCGGAACTGGTTGCGCCAGGCGAGATCCAATTCCTGGCCCATGCGCTCGTCGTTCCCAGCCGCGCCCCTTTGGATCGTCAGCGGCACGACAGCGAAATCGAGGCGATCGCGGTGCGAGTGGCCACCGCGTACGAGGAGAGTCATGGGGCCTGGGTCGAGGACGTCTCCGACCCCGTCCGCGCCATGGGCTTCGACCTGCTCTCACACCGCCCCGATGGAGAGGACCGCGCCATCGAGGTGAAAGGCCGGCGCGCCGTCGGCGACATCCAGATGAGCGCCAACGAGTGGGTCAGGGCCGCGAACCTCAGGGGCAAGTACTGGCTCTACGTGGTCTACGACTGCGCCACCGCCCACCCCAGGCTGCTCAGGGTACAGGACCCCATCGGCAAACTGGCGGCCACGGAGCGCGGCGGAGTCATCATAGACGAGAAGGCCATCTTCGACGCGGCGGAGGAGAGGGCCTGAGGGAGGCATCGATGGGCATTCCAGAATCGCAACTGAAGACGTGGGCGAACCAAGGTGCTATAACGACTGCAAAAGCGACGCACGAGTCGATCCGACACGCGCTCAGCAAAAGCGATAGTTTGGTAGGCAAGGATTTCGAGGTCTACCTCCAAGGCTCCTACAAGAACAGCACCAACATCCGGGGTGACAGCGATGTCGATGTTGTGGTTCAGCTCAACTCCACCTTCTTCTACGATCTGTCTCGTCTCCCCGCCGCTGAACGCGAGCTGTGCCAGTCTACCATTGTTCCGGCAACTTACGAGTGGGCAAACTTTCGTCAGGATGTGCTGTTGGCCCTTCGTTCCTACTATGGTGTGACCGCAGTTTCTGAAGGCAACTGCGCCCTGAAGTTGGAGGCCGGTTCAAGCAGGCTTCCTGCTGATATCGTTGTCTGCCTGCAATACCGCGAGTACCTGCGATTCCGGAGCCTCGATGAACAGTCCTGGGTGGAGGGCATCAAGTTCTTTACGCTGAGGGAGAACCGCGAGGTCATCAACTTCCCGAAGTTGCACTACGACAATGGAGTCCGCAAGAACTCCGATGAGCGCACCGGGGGACGGTACAAGCCCGTTGTCCGGATGTTCAAGAATGCGCGTACATATCTTGAGGACCGCGGTTGGATTGACTCGTCGTTGGCTCGGTCCTACTTCCTCGAGTGCTTCCTGTATAACGCTTCCGACTCGGCCTTCTATGGTAGTTGGCAGGGCCGGTTCCTCGGTGTGCTGGATTCGCTCCGCAAGGCTAACTGGACGAAGATGACGTGTCAGAACGGCCTCGTGCCGCTGTTCGGACCCACTCCCGAACAGTGGTCGTTACAGAACGCCTCGACTCTTGTTGCCGCACTCATCAATCTTTGGAACGGATGGTAGCCGAGTGCATCCTTACGCCACCGATTCGGAAGAGCGCAGGTACATACCGCTGATCTTGGCTGCGATCAGCATCGGGCTCGCGTGGCTCCTGGGCCTACTGCCGTGGCGGATACCTTGGTGGGTTGACGCACCGTCGGTGGTCGGGTTCTACAAATTGCTCTACGCGTGGTTTGATCGTCGCCTGTGGCGCGCCCGCTGGTTGAGGAGGATCGGTTTGGTGCACGTTCCCGATCTAAGCGGCGAGTGGAGTGGCTTTGTTAAATCATCACATGACAACATCACAGAGGATCACGAGGTGTCTCTCGCGATTCGCCAGACGTGGACCCACGTGAGCGTGGTGCTACGCGCTGAGCAGTCCCAGTCTTACAGCCTGATTGCAGCTATCCACATTGACAATCCAGACGGGCCGGCTCTGGTCTACGAGTACCGAAACGAGCCGAATTCTCTTGCCGTGGATACCATGCACGTGCACTATGGAATTACGCACCTCGCATTCGACAAGGATGAGGACTCCCTCTCTGGCGACTACTATACAGGCCGGGATCGTCAGACGCACGGCGGGATCAGAGTCGTCCGCAGCCCAAGGAGCAATCATGACTGAAGATCATCCCCGTCTCATCGAACGAGCCTTTCCGCTGAAGCAGGCATCGCTGGACTCGGTGCATGAGAAGAATGTGCGGCACGGGCACATCTCTACACTGCACATCTGGCCGGCGAGGAGGCCGTTGGCGGCGTGTCGGGCGGCGCTGATCGCGGCGCTGCTGCCGGACCCAGGGACGCCGGAGGAACGGCGTAAGCTGATCGAGCGGATCGGCGGGCGGATTGCGAAGAAGCCGGTGCGGAGGCGGGCGGGGGACCGCGTGATCGAGACGGTCAAGGAGGAGACGGTGGGCGGGGTGTTGCACTGGGGACGTGAGAACAGCCCGGACATGGACTACTTCCGGGAGGAGATCAAGAAGGCCTTTGGCGGCCGCGCGCCGCGGGTGCTCGATCCCTTTGCGGGCGGAGGCTCGATCCCACTGGAGGCGATGCGGCTGGGTTGTGAAGTGACGGCGATGGACATCAACCCGGTCGCCTGGTTCATCCTCAAGTGCACCCTGGAGTATCCCCAGAAACTGGCCGGCCAGAAGCGGCCTCTCCCCGATTTCATCCTCCAGAACAAGGAGTTCATGGAGGCCTTTTTCAAGGCCAACCCGGGATATGTGGGCTCGGGGCGCCCCACGAAGAAGCAACTCGAGCTCGCCTTCGACGCGGTGGCGACCGGCGAGGCGACAGCTCCTCTGGCCGATCTCGCCTGGCATGTCAGGGCCTGGGGGCACTGGGTGCTGGAGCGCGCGCGGAAGGAACTCGAGCCCTACTACCCCGTGATAGACGGAAAGCCCACGGTGGCCTATCTCTGGGCGCGCACCGTGCGCTGCAAGAACTGCGGGGCGACCATTCCCCTGTTGAAGACGCTCTGGCTCTGCAAGAAGCCCAACAAGCGGGTCAAGCTGGAGCTGAAGCCCCGCCCCGATAAGTCGGGCGTGGACTTCGAGATCGTCGAGCCCCCCGTGGTCGGCGGCAATGCAGCCCAGAGACGCGAACACGATAAGCAGATAGGTCGCGGCACCATGTCACGCAGCGGGGCGTGGTGCCCTGTATGCGGTGAGCCCGGCTCCGTCTCGATGACGATGACCGATATACGCGATGAGGGAATGGCGGATAGACTAGGTCGCCAAATGCTCGCGGTGGTCATAAATGACGCTGAATCAAAGCAATACCGGTTGCCCGTTGACGTCGAGCTCGCGGCCGCCGACATTTCTTCCGAAGAGCTGGAGCGAGTATTCAACGACCTGCCATCAGGTCTGCCGATGGAACCTATCGCCCCGGCCAGTACGAGGTCCATTTCATGCGATATCTATGGCCTGAACAGATTTGGGAAGTTGTTTATGGAGCGTCAGCTTCTCGCGTTAGGCGTCTTTGCAGGCTTGACTCGTATGCTACCAGCCACGCTCACTGCTTCAGGTGTTTACGATGGTGACTGGAGAGAAGGCATTTTGGCGTACATGGCACTTGCCGTAGACCGTCTTGCTAATCAGGCAACGACTCTGTGTCGAATGGATGTGGGACGCGAGAGCCTGCAGGGCACATTTGTGAAGTTTGCATTGCCAATGTTGTGGGATTTTGCTGAGGTGAACCCTATCTCGGATACTACTGGTGCATACCTAAGCAACCTGAATTGGGTGTGTCTAGCGCTGTCCAACTTCATGCTTGCGACACGGAACACTGCGACACCAGAGGTTAGGCAAGACTCTGTAACACATGAACAGGAGCGACAGTGCTGGGACATAGTGGTTACCGATCCCCCCTATTACGAAGCTATCTCTTACGGTGACCTATCAGACTTCTTCTATGTCTGGTTGCGTAGGACTGTGTCGGGTACACAGGAGCATTTCGCATCACCGCTTACCGACAAGAGTGAGGAGATTGTCCAGCACGTCCGAAGTGACAAGAATCGCGCGGTAGAGAAGGACAAGTACGAAAAAGGAATGACCAGCGCGTTCAAGACAATCTACGAGGGCCTTGTTCCCTCTGGGGTCCTCGTCGTGGTATTCGCTCACAAAGATCCGGATGCTTGGGAGACTGTAGTCTCTTCTATGATACGTTCCGGCTTTGTAGTCAAGTCGAGTTGGCCAATCCAAACAGAAATGCCGAACCGGACTCGCGCCTTGTCGACGGCCGCCCTTTCCTCCTCCGTCTGGTTGGTCTGTCGCAAGCGGCCTGAGGATGCGCGGTCTGGGTGGGACAATCAAGTGCTGGAGGAGATGCGGTCGAAGATATACGAGCGGTTGAATGAGTACTGGGACGCGGGGATCCGGGGGCCGGACTTCGTGTGGTCGGCCACGGGGCCGGCGCTTGAGTCCTACAGCAAACACCCCATTGTGAGGAAGGCCAACCAGCCCAACGCGGTTCTGACCGTGTCGGAGTTCCTGCGGGAGGTTCGCCGCATCGTGGTGGACTATGTGGTGGGCCGCGTGCTCTCCCGGGACGGCGATGGCGAGGTGGCGAGTGACCTGGACGACCTCACCATCTACTATCTCCTGCACCGCAACGACTTCGGATTCGCCGACGCGCCGACCGGGGCGGTGATCCTGTATGCGCAATCCTGCGGCCTGTCTGACCGTGACCTGTGCGATACCCACGAACTCCTCATCCGCTCCGGCGGCCGTTCCGCACAGGAGGGAGAGGCGGCATCGCCGGATTCCGCGGAGGAGCCGCAGGAGGGCACCGGCTCGGCCATGCGCCTGCGGGCCTGGCACCACCGGAGGCGGCAGAGCCTGGGGCTGGCGACCGAGGGACATCCGACCCCGCTGATAGACCAGGTGCATCGGCTGATGCGGTTGTGGAAGCAGGGGGACGTCCACCGCGTGGACGCCTATATCGAGGAGATGGGCCTGCGCAGGAACGAACTCTTCCACCGTCTGCTCCAATCCCTCATCGAACTGGCAGGACGAGACGGACAAGCAGACGAAAGAACCCTCCTCGAGAGCATCAGCAACCACCTGCAGGTACGGGGAGTGGCGCCGGAAAAGACGCGGCGGATGTTCGACGTGGACGCACAGTAGAGCAAACCGATGGAGGGAGGATGTGCGATGAGCGTTCGGGAGCAGGTCATCCAAATCATTGACGAGTTCATGGATGAAGGGCGGCGGAAACAGCTGGGGGAGGTGTTCTGGAGAGAGGCTGATGTCGACGATAGGGTGGCGGTAATCACCAAGATTGCGCGGCTGCTGCGGTTTCGCGAGGTGTCAGTGGAGCGAGCGCCTATCGAGAAGAAGACGAGCTACCTGCTGAGAGGTTTGCGAAGCACCGGGTTTGATGCCACGGCCCGCTCTGCGCTCGCGAAGTACCATCTCCACGCTCAAAGAGACCTGATGGGGGCGTTCTTGGACTCCTGGGGGATTCCACACAAGAACGGGGAGATCGATGAGGAGCCCTTACCTCCCCCCGCCGAGCAGGTGGCGAAGTCTGTTCAGGCTCTGCGCGCAAAGTTCGATATCCGCGATATTGCCGTCTACCTTGCGACATTATCTCTGCTTTATCCCGAGTGGCAGCCTGTGGCGTCCCCCATTGCCCAACAGATTGCAGAGGAGATGAGAGAGCGCGGGCAGGGTGAGCAGGAGCGCGTTGCCGGTGCGGCAACCGCAGCAGTGGAGAAGCCGGGGGAAGGGGAGGGAGAAGAGGAGCGGCTTCCGGAGGAGGCGGAAACCTTTACTCAGCTCGATATCATGCTGATAAAGGCCGCGGTCTCCTCCATCAGCGAGGTGGAAGGCAGCCTCTCCGAGGACGCGCTGGGGGATATGATCGAGGAGGTCGCTCAGCTCAACGGAGACCGACATCGGAGCTACTTTCACCGCGGGTTCTTCGCCGGTTTGTTTGGCAAGCAGCCTGACTTCTCGTTTCCCGAGGCAAATGATTCACGATTGGCCTGGTATTGTTCCGGCCTCATCATGGCGCTCGCCAGGCGTCACGAAAACGAACAACTGGCGAGCCTGGTCGAGAAGAACCGTGAGGTCGTGAATATTTGCCTGAAGAGCGAGGATGCTTGCTCCTCTATGGCGGCGGAACAGTTGTTCAAGGCGCTTAGGTACGTCCGAAACGATGAGACGGCGATAGCAGTTCTGGAATCGAGGCATATCCGGGCGGCAGGGCCTCGGTTTGCATTCGAATTGCTGAGAATCGGAGCCGATTTGATTCGCAGGGGGAGGGTCTCGCAAGCGCGGAGTCTTCTGAGCAAGCTGCGCAAGGCGGCACAGGAGATGAGCGCTCCGAAACAGTTCGTGGCAGAGCTGGACCGCAGACTTGCCCAGTGCCATCAGGCGACGGGAGAGTTCAGCCGCGCGGAGCAGCTGTTGGAGCCGCTGACAGAGGACGAAGAACTTGGGCCCCGGATATATGCGGACATCGGTCTCGTGAAAGGGGGCTTCCGCAGCCTTTCGGAAGTAACGCCGCCTCGTCGCGCGGATGACGCAGAGCAGTTCGAGCAGCGGCTTGCGAAGGGAGAGGATTTCTTCCTCAAGGTCGCGGAACATCCATCCGGCATCAATGGGCAGTATTGCCTTGGAGTCCTCTATCTACTGCGAGAGAAGCCTGAAGATGCATTGCGATACCTGACCAAGGCATGTGACGGGATGATTCGGCAGAGGGAGGAGTACGAAATTGCCGGGGTCTTGCCGAGGGCACGGGTCTTCCATGCGGTGGCGATTATCCAGGCTCTGGAGGAGTCCCAGTTTGCGACCGCGGCTGATCTGCTCACAGACGCGATGGAGCAATGGGATCCGGAAGAATGGCCGCACTGGATGATTCGCGAAGCGGTGGAGCATCTGATAGCATTCTCGCCTGGCCAGGCGAGTAGGTTGCTGGACCAGTTCTTGGATAGATGCAATGCCCTGGCACAACCACACCTTCACTATGAGGAATGGCTGCGACGTTCGGAGAAGGCGCGCAGTGCCCTTCGGATGCGCGCCGAAGACCCACATAGAACGAGTGTGGAGCGATGGGAAGATTGGCGCATTCTCCTGCAGGCGTATCTCAGTATCCGCGATATAGAGGGGGCAGAGGATGCTTTGGATGCGCTCGAGGTGCTTTCCGACGACAGCACGCTCAGAGGCAGGTTCCTGGAACTACTGCAAGACCGCAACAACTATGATCCAGCATGGAGCGTAGACGACGCGGCCTGGGCCAGAGTCCGCGTCCTGGAAATGGAGGGTAGGTATCGAGAAGCGGCTTCTATCCTGCGAGATCTGATGCACAAGAGCCTGAGTGAAAACGATGTGGTGGAAGCGCAGCAGATCTGGGGGTGGATGCTGCAGTACGGTATTGACGAGGCTGAATTCGAAACCGAGCAGCGTCGGCTGGAGGGTGCCCTGAAGGTCACGTCACTGCCAGATGAAGATGAGCTGGAGACGGACCGGCCCATGACGATTACCGTCGTTGGCGGGAATGAGATTCAGCAGAAGTATGATGAGACAATAAGCGAAAAGATGAAAGAAAAGTACCCCAATCTGAGCGTGACATTCATACATACTGGCTGGTCCAGCAATTGGGGCGAGCAATTCGACGATATGAAGACTCAACTCGACCGCTCCGATGCAGTGGTAATCATGCGGTACATCCGCACCCAACTGGGACGTCGCATCAGGGCCAATGTCAAGGTCTGGCGGACGTGTACGGGAAGCGGGGGCGACGCGATCGCACGAAGCATACAGACCGCAGTACATGCTGTGCTGGCCCAACGAACTGAGGACCTAGACGAGCAGGAATAGAGAGGATTATTATGGCCAAGGCAACATTGTCTCCGTGGCATAAAGTCTGCGAACTTCGAGAGGATGTGCGCACAGGCGAGCTGGCCCTGCACACGTTCGCCGCCGATCTCTATGACGTGATGATGGGGACCGCGCGGCCGATCTATCAGGACCCGCGCGAGTTCTTCTCCCTCACCTACGCCACACACAACATCCGCGAGCTGGCGAAGGATATCATACTGCGGCTGGCGGGCAGGAGCGAGAAGGCTGTCCGTCAGCTTGAGCTCACCTATGGCGGCGGCAAGACCCACACCCTGATCGCGCTCTACCACCTCGTCAATGACCCCGATAATCTTCCCGATCTGCCGGCCGTGGAAGAGTTCGTCCAGCACGCGGGGATCCGCCCGCCAAAGGCATGTGTCGCGGTCCTGGCATTCGACAAGCTGGATGCTGAGCGGGGCATGGAGGTACGAGGCCTGGGCGGGAAGACCAGGTGGTTGATGCACCCGTGGAGCGTGCTTGCATACCAGTTGGGAGGAGACGAAGGGCTGGCGCTTCTGTCCGGGGACCCGGAAAATGAACGGGAGTCGCCCCCGGCCGAGAACCTCCTACGCACGTTGCTGGCCATGCCCGAGCAGCGAGGTGAGGCCACTCTGATCCTCATGGACGAGGTGCTGATGTATGCGCGCCAAAAGGTGGGGCAAGACGCGGCATGGCGACACAGGATTATAGACTTCTTCCAGTATCTCACTCAGGCAGCGACCAAGGTGGACAGGTGTGCAATCGTTGCCTCCTTGCTCGCTACCGATCCGCGGAAGAGCGATGAACTGGGCAAAGAACTCATACATGAGATGTATGCCGTGTTCAGGCGTGAGCGCGAGGAGAGCGTGCAGCCGGTGGTCAAAGAAGACGTTGCGGAGGTCCTCCGGAGACGCTTTTTCACGGCGGACTCCATTCGCGATCAAGAGGCCTTCCGCCCGCATGTGATAGCCGTCTTGCAGGGTATCCGCGCGCTTGACGAGCAGACCGAGAAGGCGGGCAAGAGCGCCGAAGATCGGTATGTGCAGAGCTATCCGTTTCATCCCGACCTCACGGATGTCTTCTACACCAAGTGGACACAGCTGGAGGGGTTTCAGCGTACGCGGGGTGTCCTGCGCACGTTCGCCATGGCGCTTAGGGAGGCGGAGAAGTGGGATGCTTCCCCGCTTGTTGGTCCCAATGTGTTCCTCGCCGCACCAGACACTGAGGACCTCTCGAGTGCGGCGAGGGACTTGGCCTCGATCGCGGCCACTGAGGAGTACGAGGGAAAAACGCAAGAGTGGTCCGCGATCCTTGCCGGAGAGCTCGAGAAGGCCCGACAGATTCAAGCTGAGTTTCTAGCGCTGAAGAACCGGGAGATGGAGCAGATCGTGGTGGGGACGTTCTTGCACTCTCAACCCATCGGCCAAAAGGCATACACGCGCGATTTGCTGGTACTGGTAGGTGCCTCCCGGCCCGACAGGATCGAGATCGAGAAGGCGCTTCGGCGGTGGACTGAGGTTTCGTGGTTTCTGGATGACAGCGCGCTGGGCGACCGCGAAGAAGCGACAGGAATTGCTACACCAGACCTGCCGCGGACCTGGCGCCTCGGCTCTCGCCCGAACCTGATTCAGATGCACAGCGCGGCATGTGCGAGCGTATCACCAGAACTGGTCGAGGCCCGGCTCCTGGATGAGATCGGCAGGACAAGGAACCTTATCGCGGGAGCCTCTGCTGCGGGAGCGCGAGTTCACATGTTGCCGGCCAAGCCGAGCGATATCGGGGATGACGGCGAGTTCCACTACGCTGTGCTTGGCCCGAAGGCGGCCTCCGAGTCAGGGAAGCCGAGTGCTGAGACGAGGCGATTCATAGACGAGACGACCAGTGCCGACAAGCCGCGTGTGTATCGGAATGCAATGGTACTTGCCGTACCATCGCGAGACGGCCTGGAATTGCTGCGGACGCGGGTGCGTCAGTACCTCGGCTGGGAGCAAGTGCGGACCCTCCCTGAGGCAAAGCACTTCGACGAGCTCCGCACACAATTGCTGGCCGGCTACGCCGAGGAGGCCAAGCGCCGAATTCGCGATGTAGTCACGCAGGCATATTCCATCGTAGTAACGGTATCTGAGAAGCAAGAGATCCAAGCCTTCAAGATCACCCCCGGAACGGATCCGTTGTTCTTGGCCATCAAGAACGATCCCCGGTCGCGGATTCAGGATTCTCCCGTGAGCGCCGAGGCGCTTCTGCCAGGTGGTCCTTACTCTCTCTGGCATGAGGATGAAACCTCTCGCAGAGTGAAGAACCTGGTCTACGCTTTTGCTCAGTTTCCCCACCTCCCAAAGATGCTAAGAGCAGAGGCGATCTTGGATACCATTGCCGCAGGCACAAGAGACGGCCTATTCGTCCTGCGGATTACGCGCCCAGACAAGTCTGTTCGCACGATCTGGCGCGTCTCTCCCACGGAGGAGGACCTGAAGGACGCGAGCTTGGAAGTCGTTTTGCCGGAAGCGGCCGAGTTGACGGAGTTGTCCCCAGACCTATTGCGCCCGAGTGCGCTGCCCGACTTGTGGCCCGATCCTCCAGAAGGGATTACGTTCAGCCAACTGCTGGCGTATTTCGATGGCACCAAGGTGGCTCAAGTGCCGCGAAACGGATATGAAGAACCGATCAGAGTGCCCAAAGCTGCTCGAGAGGTGGTAGAGGACGCTGTTCGGACCGCGGTCGCAAAGGGCTACCTCTGGTTGCTCAATGGGCCCGCGAGCATCCTCGCGGAAGATATTCCATCTGGTGTTCTGACAGATCAGGCAACTCTCAACCCTCCTCCTGCGGATATCAGCCCAATGGATCTGTTGCCGGAAAGTCTTCCCGACGCATGGCAAGGCGACGCTACCACCGGCATTGCGCTCGCTTCCGCACTCTCGAACAAGACCAACGTCAATCTCCCGTGGGCCACGGTGCGCGCCGCGATAGACGCTGCCATCCGGACACGCATGTTGGAGCGCACGGAGGATTCCGGGCCCTGGCCGTGCGATTGGTCCGTGGCGCAGACAATCCGTCTCAGGATTCCGGCCAAGGGCCCTGCTATCGGCCCAGTTGTTGAGGAGAGGGGAGGCGCGTTCTCGGCGCGGGCCCGATTGACCATTGGGGAAATCCAGAACCTCGCTGACGAAGTAGCGAATATTGTAGCCGCTGCTGTCGGCCACGAGCTCAAGTTTCTTCTCCACATCGAGATTGAAGATCCAGATGTGCCAGAGGATGTGGTGAAGCACATCAATGAGGCGTTGGCGAAGGTGGCGGAGAGCTTGAAGCTGGAGAGACACGGCTGACGGGATAGCAGAAGATATTCAAGGTGATGACCTTTGCGTAGATGAGCATGGGATGCTTCATCCAGCGAGAGCAAGAGGATGCCCCTACCCGGTGGCGCAGCGAACAAAGTAGGGAACCGTTACGAGAACATGTGGACAGTGCTCCACATGACCTATGTGATGGCCGAGGAGGCTCATAGGATCCGCATCGAGCCGCCGGGTAAAGAAGGCATCGCAGCGGAGTTCTGGATCGAGACTGACGATAGACGCGAGTACCACCAGGCCAAACGGCAAATCTCCGGGCAAGGCAAATGGACAACGGCGAGTCTCGCGAGAGCCGGGGTCCTTGGGGGTTTCCTGCAACACTTGCGCGAATCCACTGGTGTTACTTGTGTGTTCGTATCCACACACGCGGCACATCCCTTGGACGAGTTGGCCGAGCGCGCCAGTGACGCGTCTGATCTGAAAGAGTTTGAAGCGAAATTCCTTTCCCAGGAGCTACGCACCGAGTTTGATACCTTGTGCTCTACCTGGGGATGTGATCCCAAGTCAAGGGCCGCGCGTATGCAAGCATTTGAGTGGCTGCGAAGCATCCAGGTGCGGACCGTGGACGAGAGGACTCTCAGACAGACGGTGGAGTGGCACCTCGACTATCTGATTGAAGGCGACACTGCCACGGCCCTCGACGTGCTGGCGCAGCTAGCGGTCAACTCGATTTCCAAGAAGCTGCCCGCGAAGGACATCTGGCAACACGTTGAGAGTAGGCCGGGCCTCAGGCGGCGCCAGTGGGAGAACGATCCGCATCTCCTTCCCAGGATCGAGAAGGTTACGCGGCGCTATCTGGACCTGACGTCCAGAACCGCCATCGCTGGCAAAAGTATTCCGCGAGCTGAGACGGAACGCGCTCTCGAGCTTCTCCGTAGTAGAGCCAAGAGCCGTTGTGTTCTGGTGAGTGGGTCAGCCGGATCTGGCAAGAGCAACGTCGTCGCCGAGGTAATACGGGCAGTCCAGCAGGAAGGCTGGCCCGTGCTCGCCTTTCGTGTGGACAGATTAGACCCTGCCCACAACCCGGATAGAGTCGGGACACAACTCGATCTTCCTGGCTCGCCCGCGCAAGTGCTGGCGGCCGTGGCTCACGGTCGTGACTGTGCTCTAGTCATTGACCAGCTCGACGCAGTTAGCATGACATCCGGCCGAAGTCCAGAGTTCTGGGACTGCATAGACGAAATCATTGGCCAGGCGTCTCAACATCCGGGCATGCGCCTGGTTCTGGCCTGTCGGGACTTCGACCTCCAGAACGACACCCGGTTCAGACGACTGACATCTGGCCCCGCTGGGGCACAGCGGGTAGTAGTCGGCGAACTCTCCGAGAACGTGATCCGGCAAGTTCTGGAAGATGCTGGAGTAGACGCGAAGGCGCTGTCAGAACAGCAGATACGGCTGTTGGCAGTGCCTCTGCACCTGAGTCTCTTCTTGCAGGTGGTCCAAGACCGGCAAGTTGACACGGGTCGCCTCACCTCGATCGAAGATCTCTACGATGCTTACTGGGAGGAGAAGCAGCGATGCTTGCGAGCCAGACTGGGACGCAGCGTCCACTGGACACAGGTCATAGACGCTTTGTGCGATCACATGAGTACCCATCAGGTGCTGCATACGCCCGTTGAGTTGCTTGACGCGTACCAGGACAGCGCGAACGAGATGGCCTCGGAAAATGTCATCACTATCAGCGAGAACCGCGTCCAGTTCTTCCACGAGACCTTCTTCGACTATGCATTTGCCCGTCGCTTTGCCGCCAAGAGCGACAGCGTGCAGAGTCTGCTTCTGAGCGGGGAGCAACATCTCTTCCGAAGAGCGCAGGTCCGGCAGATTCTTCGGTACGAGCGGGGCCAGTGTTTCGACCGCTATCTCGCGGATCTGCGGGCCCTGCTAACTGATCCCAAGATCCGGTTTCACATCAAGAGAGCCGTGTGCGACGTCTTGGCTCAATTGTCTGATCCAAGAGAGGGCGAGTGGCAGATTCTCTCGGAAGCACTCGCGATGGCCCCCGCGCCGCTGGCACAGGCCGCCTGGCGCGTGCTGTGGAGTTCGGGGCCATGGTTCCGTTTGCTCGACCGGCTGGGAGTCATCGATCAATGGCTTGACGGCACCGATGATGCACAGGTGGATCGGATGGTGAACCTCCTTTGGTCGATGCAGCGATCGGAATCAGCGCGGGTTGCGCAACTTGTCGAGCCGCATATTGGCAAATCGGACCGTTGGAATGATCGCCTGCGGCAGTTGGTGCGGCTCAGCGAGATAGATGCCGGCCGTGAATACTTCGACCTGTTCCTTCGTCTTGTGGATGCTGGCATAGTAGGGAGCGAGACCGCACTGCCCGGGCAGATTGACGACTTCTGGGCAGGGCTTTACCAGCCTGCGGAACGCCATCCGGGGTGGATATGCGAGGCTATAGGTCACTACCTGAACCGGCGCCTAACGTCGAGCCTCACTAAGGGAGAGCCGAATCTGTTCGACCGCACGAACCCCACCATTTTCTTGCCCGCGTTAGCACGACAAGTCACCGAAACCTGCGCGCGGCTTGCGCCCCTCGCCTTCATCCGCGAAGTTCTCCCATTCATGCTTCGGGTCATGGAACTCACGGCTCCCGAAGGTGAGCCTCCGAGACACGATCCTGCCTGGTGCTATCGTTCCGTCGGTCCTCCGCATAACGCGGCGACAGAACTTCTGCGTGGGATGGAGATCGCGTTTCGGACGCTTGCCGAACATGATCCCGACGCGCTGACTACTGTGATCGAGCGCTTTGAGTTGGCGACCTCGCCGTTCGAGACGGTGCAGTTCCTGCTGGTAATAGCCTACGCCGCCAACGGGGCATTCTTTGCCGACGCGGCCGCCAATTACCTGTGTGACCTGCCTGCTCGCCTATCAACGGGATATGCCAACGGGGGGCACGGGGATGTGTGGGCAACGCGCGAGTTGCTGCAGGCCATAACGCCGCATTGCTCCTCCGACTCGATTGCTCGCCTTGAGCAGACGATTCTCGACTACTATCCTGCCTGGGAGAGGAAGACGAAGGCGCAGAGATGGCGCGGGCAGGCGCAATGGGGGCTTCTCGACGCCATTGACCCCGCGCGTCGCTCTAGCAAGGCCGCGGCAAGATTACGCGAGTGGCAGCGGAAGTTCCACCAGAAGTCGGTAAGACGGCCTGAAACCGCGCGCGTGGAAGTTGTCGGATCACCTATTCCAGAGGCCGCGGCGGAGAAGATGTCTGACAATGACTGGCTGAGGGCAATCTCGAGATACTGTAAAGAGGACCAAGTGCCTTCTAAGAGGAGGCGGGACGGCGCTCTCGGCGGCGGAGCAATCGAGTTGGCGGGAGTCCTGAGGGACAGAACGAAGGAAGAGCCATGCCGGTTCTGCTCCTTGATGCTAAGGTTTCCTCCCGGCACTCATCCGGCATACTACACGGCGATCCTGGATGGCATCGGAGAGGCGGGGCCCGATTTGGATCTCATCTTGATAGGTTGCCGCCATTGTCATGCATTGCCTGATCGGCCGGTCGGGGATGCCATTGTGCGCTTGATTGGAAAGATGACAGGCCACAGCCTTCCGGACGAGTTGCTGAAGATCCTGGAGTGGTATGCGACCGAAGACCCCGACCCCGACAAGGAGTACTGGCGAACTCAGACCGGATCGGGCGACGTGTACTATGGCGACGACATCATCATGGCGGGGCTCAACTCAACAAGGGGCGCGGCCGCAGATGCGCTGGCGAAGCTGCTCTTTGCAGAGCCGCGCCTAGTGGAACGCGTAAAGGGAACCTTGGAGCGGATGGTTCATGACCCCTCCATTGCGGTGCGAGCTTGGGTGGCCGAGGCGTTGGTCGCGGTGTTGAACTACGATCGTGATTGCGCGGTTGAACTCTTTCTTTGTCTGTGCGAAACAGAAGATGTTCTGCTGGGTACTCGGTTCGTCGAGGAGTTTCTAAGTTGGGCGTTGCGCACTCATTTCGATGCACTTCGGCCGGTTCTCGTACGAATGCTGGATAGCGAATGTGCCGAGGCTGCTGAGTCCGGCGCACGGCAGGCGTGTCTCGCAAGTCTCAACATTGAGGAAGCGCAGGACTTGGTCGAGCGGTGCCTATATGGCACGGAGACAGAACGAATCGGCGCGGCACAGGTGTTTGCCGCCAACGTAGGCCGCGCGCAGTTCCGGCAGGAGTGCGTGGACGGACTAGTCCAATTCTTCAATGATCCTTGCTACAAGGTGCAGGAGGCAGCAGCAGGCTGCTTCCGCAACATATCTCAGGCCGAACTCGGAGACTTCGCCGATCTTATGCTTGAGTTTGTGAACAGCCCAGCATATGCGAAGCACAACAGCAACCTCATCTTCGTGCTACACGAGTCTCCGTTCGCTCCTCCGGAGGTGATCTGCCGGGCTTGTAAAAGGTTGATTGAGATCGCAGGAGCGAGCGCGGGTGACATCTCGCACGGGGCCGCGTTTGACGCGCACCTCCTCTCGGATTTGGTGCTTAGAGCCTATACGAGCACAAAAGAGAGTGCCATGAAGCGAAGGTGCCTCGACGTCATTGACGAGCTGTTGGAGGCGAGCGCGTACGGCATCGAGAAGGCCCTTCGTCAGCATGATCGATGACGGCAACAGTGATGTGCTAGGGCAGATGAACCAGCCGCGGTATAAACCAGAAATCGTCCTACTAGCATCCCTCGACGAGGTAGCCATGGGGGCGAAGCCGTGGGAATTCGCCATGCGGCTACACCAACTGAAGCCAGGATGGCCTGAGTCAGAGCAAGAAACGCTACAACTCGAGAATGAGATATTGCACCTGCAGAGCACGCCACCGTGGCGGAATCCCACTCGCCGATTCGGCTTTGAGTTCAAGTTCACCGACGGGTCAGTATGGCCTGATTTTGAGCACCTGAACACACCCGAAGTCGCGCAGTACCTCCGTGCCCGTGTCGGCATCGCGAAGCACCCGGCCCTGCGGGCCCGGTATGGCGACCTGCTTTGGGAGATTTCCTCCGACCATGCGGCCGCAAGGACTGCTGTTGAATCATACCTGGCTTATGCTGGAGGCTTGCTTGATGGCGGCCAGAACCTGTATGGAGCAGATGCAATTGCTCGAGCTACAGATCTCGCTCTCAGGCTGAATGATACCCCTCTGGCATCCGCGGCAGTGAGCGTGCTCATGCAGCGTCTGGAAAGTGCCGCCGGCGACCTGAATGAGAACGCGTGCTCGTGGTTGGCCGAGGCACTGCTGTCGGTCGGGAGGTCCGCGAGCAAGGATCAGATGCAGCATGCAGCTGAACTGCTGGAGAGAGTAGCAGCAATACTTGCCCAGGAGTCGGCACAAGCCTTCGCTGTTGAGGATCTCTACCAGAAGGCCGGCCGAGTCCGCCACGCTCTGGGAGATACTGTGGGTGAGAAGACAGCTCTCCGACGCGCGGCGGAGTGTATTGAGGCGCGGGCGCGAATCTCTGAGCAAGACTCTCATATGCGCTCGGCTTACTTCTATAGGAAAGCGCAAGCCGCCTATCAGCGGTTGGGCGACCGGTCGAAGGTCGAGGAGATGCGCGCGAAGATGCGCGAACAGAGTAAACTGGCCGAACAGCACGAATTCGCAGTGATCCAAACCAAGGTGTCATGGCCAACCGAACAGATCAGCAAATGGGTCGCAGACCTTCGCCGCCGCCCCCTTGACGAGTCACTCATCATCCTTTCGCAACATCCAGACTTCAGCCCCTCTCTGGAACATGCAGAGTCTGAGTGGCGTGCAGTGTTCCAGCAGTTCGTCACGCCAACTGTGCAGCGAAACGGGCTCCCTGTGTGGACTGCGTTGACTCCCGAGGAGATCCACCAGTACTACGTGCTTCAGGCATTCCTACAGGAGATGAGCCGAACCGCGAGCCTGGTCTGTTATATGCTCAGGGAGGTGTTGGTGGAGGTTGCCTTGCCCGCGCCTGCTCTGGCAGACTGGCTACTAACCAGGCCACTTTACGCAGGAACTGATAAAGGCATTCTGGCGCACGCTCTCGAGTACTACTTCAGCCGGGACTGGATCGGCGCGCTCCACGTGCTGCCCGAGTACATTGAGAACCTGTTGCGTCTGGTGCTCAAGAAGATCGGACTCGTCACATTCTCTGCCACCCGCGGGAGGTCTGGCGCATTTCGAGAGAAAGACCTGGACACCGTCCTACAGACAGAGGATCTGCGCAAGGGTTTGGGAGAGGACATGTGCGTTTATGTGGCACTGGTCCTAACCGATCCACGAGGGCCACAACTGCGGCACATGGTGGCGCACGGATTGCTCAATTCAAACGCATGTACAGAGAGCAAGAGTAACCTGCTGATTCACCTTCTCATGCTTCTCGCAAGATACGAAATCAGGCGACTTGATGACGGAAGTGCCTCTGAGACACCGAAAAGCCCAGCGTGAAACACAGATTCGCTACACATTTGGCTTGATTACGAGCCTACTCCATTCGCCAGTCACTCGCGGGCGCGCTCGTGTCCGTCCACGCCCCCACCAACCCCCTCAACTTTCCCACGGCGCTCTGCTTCGTGCGGGTATCCGAATGGAGGTATCTCGCGGTGGTCTGGATATCGGAGTGGCCAAGGAGTTCCTGGACGGTCTTGATGTCCACGCCGTTCTGGATGAGGTGGGTGGCGAAGGTATGGCGGAGCTTGTGTGGGGTGATGCCCTTGCCGGCGAGGCCGGCCTTTTCCAACAGGCGGTTCAGCATTCTGTTGATGGCGCGGCCGTGGATGGGGTTTCCGGTCTGGCTGACGAAGAGGCGATGGCTGCTGGTCTTGCGGCGATGCCTGAGATAGTGGCGAATGGCGTTGATGGCCTCCGGGGTCAGCGGGACGGTTCTCTCCTTGGCACCTTTGCCATGCACCAGGAGCTGGCCGTTCTCCAAGTCGATGTCCTCCAGGTTGATCTGGGCGGCCTCGCTCCTGCGGATGCCGGTGGTGAGCAACAGGACCACCAGACAGCGGTGCCAGGGTTTGTCGGCCGCGGCGATGAGTTTGTGCGCGTCTTCCCGGCTGAGGGTGACGGGCACCAGTTGCTCCACCTTGGGAAGGGGAAGGCCGCGAGCGGGATTGCCCTGGACATATCCCATGTCTTGCAGGAAGCCGAAGAAGGAGGAGAGGCAGGCGAGTTTTCTCCTCACGGTGAGCGGAGCCATTCCCGACAGGCTGACTGCGAACTGCACCACCATCTGCCGGGTGATCTCAGCAGGGCGAGGCTCTCGACCGTTGCCGAGGAACCTGCGAAATCTCTTCAGGTCGGTCCGGTAGGCTCTCACGGTGGCGGGGGAGTAGCTGCGATAAGAAGCGAGGTAGTCCAGGAATCTGGACTCGGCCTCCGCGAAAGTGATGGGCTCCACGGTCTCGGTGCTGTTGGCTTCGGATGCGCTCTGTTCGCTCATTCACGTGCCTCCTCGAGGTGATTTCGGGCACGTGAATACATCACTCTGGTGGGCCGAGAAGTCCAGTGCCGAATGTGGGGGTTCTGGGCGCAGTTGTGACGGTGGTTCAGAGAAGCTCGCGCAATTCGTCCGGCGTCAGGCCGGCATGTTGGAGAATTGCATGCAGGGTGCCGCGCGGGAGCTCACGCCGCTCAGGCACGATCACCAATCGCACACGGCCATCCGGGTCACGACGCATTAGCGCACGGTGGCTGCCTTTGCCGCGCCGCGGCGCGTCCTGGAACCCGGCGCGCCGCAGGGCCACGATGAGCTCTCTGCTGGAGAGCGTCGGCAGCCGGGTCACGGCACGGTAACCTCGATTTCGGAAGAGAACCGGCGCGGGGCGGTCAACGTAGGCTCAAGGTCCGACAACAGGCCCAATTCCTTCGCGTTCTCGAGGTAGAGTTCGACCGCCTCTTGAAGCGCCTCCAGCGCCTGGTCCGGAGTGTCGCCACAGCTCGCCACCCCCAGCTCCGGACAGCGGGACACATACTGACCGCCTTCTTTCCACAGCGTTGCCGTTAGATGGTAGCGTGTCATGTCATCTCCTGTCCGCTGGACACCATTCTGCTATTCTGTGCCCACCCGGTTCTGCCCTACGGTGCCCAGAAAGCTCCGAAAACAGTTGGAGTGGGCCGATAAGCCGAGTTCTGTCGCGGGCGTCCATCTGTCTGGGGCTGCAGTTGCCCACAGCCTCATGCGGCCAACCCGGGGCTGATGCGGCGTCGGGCCGACGCCGACCCTCTTCGCCCTTCGGCGAAACGGGTTCGCCCCCTATTCGGCCTTGCTCCGGGCGGGGTTTGGCCAGCCGGCATGTCTCCATGCCGCTGGTGCGCTCTTACCGCACCATTTCACCCTTACCCGCCTTCGCCGAGGCTACGGCGGGCGGTGTAGTTTCTGTGCCACTTTCCGTCGGGTCGCCCCGCCTGGGTGTTACCCAGCGCCCTGCCCTGTGGAGCTCGGACTTTCCTCACCCGCCGCGGCCGAGACCGCGGCGAGCGCGGACGCCTGGCCCACTCCACCTCTATTCTACCACAGACTGTCCAGGTCGAGGTCCAGGCAATATCGGGGAAACGATATTCGGTCTTGACAAGTCGTCTAAATATGACTAGACTAGTCATGACATGTCTGGGAGGAATCAGCATGAGGACGACGGCGATTTCAGACCTGAAGGCGAGATTGAGCGAGCACCTGGCCTGGGTAAAACGGGGCGAAGAGGTGCTGGTAACCGAGCGCGGACGACCGGTGGCCCGCATCGTTCCAGTGGGGCCTGGGGTGGCAGAGGATGATCGTCTTCGCGCATTGGTGGCGCGGGGCGTGTTGCGGCCTGGGAAGAAAAGGTCCGGCAAGGCCCTCGGCCGGCTGCCGGTATGTCAAGTGCCTGCGGGAGCGGTCTTGCGCGTGGTGGCCGAAGAAAGGGAGGATCGAGTGTGAGGTGGTGGGATACTTCGGCTCTGCTCTCCCTGCTGTTCGGGCAAAGCAAGACCGCGGACCTGAAGCGGTTGTTGGCCTCCGACCGCGGAATGGTGATATGGTGGGGTACGCAAGTGGAGAGCGTTTCCGGCATCTGCCGTCTCCAACGCGAGAACCACTTCGGAGCCGCTGAAACCAATCGGATTTTTAAAGCGCTGGAGGCATTGCTGTCCACGGCATACGAAGTTCAGCCGACGGAGGAGGTCCGTGCAACCGCCTCCAGGGTCCTACGCATCCACGAGTTGCGCGCGGCAGATGCCTTCCAGCTGGCTGCCGCTTTGGTTTGGGCCGAACACCGGCCCTCCGGGTTGGGTTTTGTATGTCTTGACAGAAGACTTCGAGAGGCGGCCGCGCGAGAGGGTTTTGAAGTCCTTCCCGATCTATGAGTGGCCCGCGTCAACCCGCGGGTAGAGTTCTGCCGCGGGCGTCCACCTTGTCCGATCCAGGTGGTTTGTCATCTCCGCGGTGGTTTTTCATGGCAGATGAAGAAGGTGATAGACCCCCCGGAGATAAGAGGAAGGCATCGCCGCGGTGCGGGGCCGGCAACGAGCGGTGCCGTCTGGAGCCGCGAGGAAGCGTAATTTGGAGAGGCCGTTGGACCCCTCCGCAAACGACAGCGCGAACCGCCCCGCCGCTCCGGAGGCAAGGGCAGATTCGGAGCGAGAGGCCCTGTGCGCACGCCTGTTGGGCCGCCAGCTCGAGCGGATTCTCCGCCTGGTTGATTTGGAGGTCGCGGGGAAAGCGGTGCGCCCTCGATGCTATGCGTTCGCGCCTGGTGATGGGGTGCCTCCTGCGGACCGAGACGGGGCGAATATCCGATATGAGGCATTGCTCAGCTACTCGCGCAACGAGCCGCGGCTGGAAGTCATTACCCGGGGCCTCGAGCGCGCACTCCGCCTCGGTCATTTCGTGGGTGAGAACGGGCCGCTGGCGGTTGACGGCTTCCGATTGCGCGATCTGTCGCAGTGGTCAGGCTATCGGTTGGCCTCGCTGGAGGCCAACATCGGCTCCATCTCCAGTTACTGCAACTGCGACTGCGAGTTCTGCTATGAGAAGGGCACGCGCGGCGCGGACATCGCCTTCGGGCGCGCCCACCTCAGCCTGAGGGAACTCGAAACCCGGATCAAATACTACTCGACCGAGAATAGGATGGGGTTGATTCCATCCTCGCGGTTTTCGCTGGAGCCGTTCGCGAACCCGCACTGCATGGAGATCCTGGAGCGGATCTGCGAGGCGGCCCCGGAGGAGCAGATCAGCCTTACCACCAACGGCGCCCTGCTGACCGAGGAGGTCATAGCGCGCCTGGCGCGACTGCGGCCGATACTGGTGACCGTGTCCATGAACGCGGCCACGCCGGACCTGCGTCTGCTCACCATGCGGGACCGCAGTCCGGAGGCCTCCCGGATCGCGCTGGAAAGCATTCCGTTGCTGCGCAAGTACGAGATTCCATTCCTCGGCAGCTACGTTCCCTGGCCCTCCAAGCCGCTCTCCGACCTCGCCGAGATGGTGCGGATGCTGGATCGCTACGACGCCGTAGTCGCCCGCATCTGTCTCCCCTCGTGGACCAGTTACTCACACGAGGATGCACCCTTCGATACGGAGGCCTACTGGGCGGAGATATTGGAAACGGTGGATGAACTTCGCCGGGAACTGGAAATCCCCATTCACGTCATGCCGAACATGTATCAGCTCCACACCTTGCGGCCCTTCGTCCAGGGCGCGATCAAACACTCGCCCGCGGCAAAGGCCGGTTTCAAGTACGGAGACCTGATAGTGGAGGTCGAAGGGCGCAGGGTATATACCAGGCCCGAGGTGTCGGGTTGGCTGCGGCAGCGCTTCGATGACCCGGAGGTGTCCTGCACGAAGTTTGTGGTGGAGAGAAACGGCGAGCGCCTTACGATAGAGGTGCCCCATCCCCCGCTCTCGGAGCTCGAGTATCCTTATTATTGGCTGGCGCAGCCCGACGCGCCGCGCACATGGGCGGGCGCGCTGGGGATTCATCTTTCCGATGGATTCGAGCTGAGCAGCCTGGTGCGGTTGCAGGAGATCGTGGAGGAATACCCTGGTCAGCGCGTGTTGCTTTTTGTATCGGAGTTGGGCGAACCGCACTTCGCGGAAGGAATGGGGTTGCTGGGTGATGGCGCCAAGTTTGTGGACACTGTGGAACTCTACGCGGAGGTGCTCCACCCGCGCTTCTGGGGGGGCAATGTCATGGTTGGCGACCTTTGGACGGTTCACGATGTCATCGAGCAAACGCGCCGATGGATCGCCCGTCACGGCGTGAAGCCGGACGTGGTCGTGATTCCATCCACCTTTCTGAGCAGCGGCTGCCGCGATCTGCTGGGCCGGCCGTATCTGGAGGCGGAGCGGGACCTGGACGTCGAGGTCCGGCTCCTGCCGTGCCGGCGGATAGCGATATGAGCCGTATGCGCCATCTGGCGCGGGGAGGAGGTGATCGCCTGACCGGATGAGTCATCGAGAGATCCCAACAACACGAAAGGAAGCAATCGAATGAGCGAGGACAAAAAGAAGGTTGACGAGGCCGAGGAGACCTCGGAGGTCGGCCGCCGAGAGTTTCTGACCAAGGCCGTAGCCGCGGCCGGGGCCATCGCGGCCAGTGGACTGCTGGCCAGCGCGTTGAGCGGTGACGCGAAAGCGGAGACGGTCGAGGCAAAGACCCTCAAGATCGCTCCCGCGGCGCGTCGTACGAGAGTGGTCAGCAATGCTCCGCTGACGTACGCCAAACTGGCGAACGGTCATCAGATGAGCATCGGGGGGAAGGAACTCAACGACATCCTCGTGCGCGAGGGCCTTCTCGCCAAGGATCTGACGGGAAAGAATACCGTCATGACACTGAAGTTGGAGTGGTCCTAACCGTTCCCGTGTCGTGAGCGTGAAGGCCGCTCGCCGCCTCAGGGCGGCCTTCACGCGTTGCGCCCAAAGAGGAGAAACCCGATGCCAGAGCTCGACAACACTCACGACGCTCCCGAGGAGACGCGGGACGGCCAAACCGAAGAGTACGTATTCCGCTTTCGGCTCGACCCGCAGGAAGATGCCCCGGCATACGAGGATCCCCTGGTCGAGCTGATTCGGGGGCAATTGGCCGACCTGCTGGATGCAGTGGTGCTCATGGAGCGCGGGCGGAGAGTCAGGGTGGACGGTTTCCGCCTGCTTCAGGACCCGGAAACGCAATACGAGATATTTCCCAAGAGTTCCCAGGCCGAAGATTGAGGCCGGAGGCGCGCGGTCGGCCCATTCTCCGCCCGCGGGACTCGGATTCTCGGCAGGCCGAGTGCCGGAGCGGAGTCTCGGGATCACCTGTGCTATAGGAATATTTCAATCGCCGGCGAACCATAGCGCCATGTGCCTTGCAATTCCCATGAAAGTCATCGCCATCTCCGGGCCCGTCGCCGAAGTCGAGGAGGCGGGGGTGCGCAAACAGGCGCGGGTGGACCTGATCGAGGACCTCGCGGTGGGGGACTACGTGATCGTCCACGCAGGTGTGGCGATCGAGAAATTGAACCCGGAGGAGGCGCGGGAGACGCTGAGGCTCTTCGCGGAGATGATGCAGGGGGGAGACGGTGGACGGGCTTGATCTGAGCGGCCTGCGTGACCCGGAGGTGGTGCGCGCGCTCGCCGAACGCCTGCGCGCGATGGAGTCTCCCCCGGCGACCCTGATGGAGGTGTGCGGGACGCACACGGTGGCGATCGCGCGCCACGGACTGCGGGCCGCGCTCCCCAAGGGCGTCCGCCTCATCTCCGGGCCGGGCTGTCCGGTGTGCGTCACCCCCCAGGACCAGATCGACCGGTTCATCGCGCTGGGACGCCTGGAGGGGGTCACGCTCGCCACCTTCGGGGACATGATCCGCGTCCCCGGCAGCCGGGAGAGCCTGGAGCAGGCGCGCGCCGAGGGCGTGGACGTCCTCGTGGTATACTCCCCTCTCGACGCGGTGGATGCGGCGCAGCGCCGGCCGGAGCGGCAGGTGGTGTTCTTCGGGATCGGGTTCGAGACCACCGCGCCCGCCGTCGCCCTGGCGATCGCGGAGGCGGAACGGCGCGAGCTGGACAATTTCTTCGTGCTCTGCGCACACAAGCTGATTCCGCCCGCCATGATGACTCTTGTAGGGCGGGCGCGCCCACGCCCGCCGATGGATGCAGGTACGCGGGGAACGGCGGAACGAGCAGCCGACGCGCCCCGCATTGACGGATTCCTCTGCCCGGGGCACGTGAGCGTAATCATCGGCAGTGACGCCTACCGGCCGGTGGCCGCGTCGGGGCGGCCGTGCGTGGTGGCCGGTTTCGAGCCGGCCGACATCCTGCGCGGGGTGGAACTGCTGTTGCGGCAGCTCCGGGAGGGCCGCGCGGAGGTGGAGAGCGAATACGGGCGCGCGGTGAAGCCGGAGGGCAATCGCCGCGCCCAGGAACTCATGGCAAAGGTCTTCCGGCCGGTGGACGCGCGCTGGAGGGGCATCGGCGAGATACCGGAGAGCGGGCTCGCCCTGCGGGACGAGTTCAGCGGGTTCGACGCGGGGCGGCGGTTCGCGGTGGAGGTGCCCCCCGCCCAGGAACCGCCCGGGTGCCGGTGCGGGGAGGTGCTGCGAGGCGCCATTGACCCGCCGGAGTGCCCGCTGTTCGGCCGGACCTGTGTGCCCGCCAATCCGGTGGGGGCGTGCATGGTCTCCAGCGAGGGAGCGTGTCAGGCGTGGTATCGATATCGAAGGGATTGAAGGCATGAGTACGGAGCGTGTTCTGCTGGCCCACGGCGGCGGCGGCCAGTTGATGGCCGAGCTGATCGCGCGTGTCTTCCTCTCCCGCCTGGGAGCGGGAGAGCCGCCCGGAGACGACAGCGCGAGAATAGTCTCGGCCGCAGAAACCGCACCCGCGGCAGACCTCGTTTTCACCACGGACGCGTTCGTGGTGGACCCCATCTTCTTTCCCGGCGGGGACATCGGGCGGCTGGCGGTATGCGGAACGGTGAACGACCTCGCCGCGGCCGGGGCGAAGCCCATCTCTCTCTCCGCGAGTTTCATCCTGGAGGAGGGGTTTCTCGTCTCCGACCTGGAGCGCGTGGTGGACTCCATGGCCGCCGCCGCGCGGGAGGCCAGGGTGAAGGTGGTGTGCGGGGACACCAAGGTTGTGCCCAGGGGCAAGGCGGACCAGGTGTATATCACCACCTCGGGGGTGGGGGAGGTGGTGCGGGGAGCGGACGTGTCCGGCGCCAACGCGCGGCCCGGGGACGCGGTGCTCATCTCCGGGCCGGTGGGGGACCACGGCCTGGCCGTGCTCTCCCGCCGGGAGGGCCTGGAATTCGCCTCCGAGATAGAGAGCGACTGCGCGCCCCTGGCGGGGATGGTCGCCTCTCTGCTGAAGGCTGCGCCGAACGTGCACGTGCTCCGCGATCCCACCCGGGGCGGCCTCGCCACCGCCCTCAACGAGATCGCACTCCAGTCCGGGGTGGAGATAGAGGTGGAGGAGGCCGCGGTGCCGGTGCGGCCCGGCGTGCAGGCCGCCTGCGACCTGCTGGGTCTGGACCCGCTGTACGCGGCCAACGAGGGCAAGATGGTGGTGATCGCGCCCGGAGAAAGCGGGGAGGCGGCTCTGCGCGCCCTGCGCGCCCATCCCCTTGGCGGGGAGGCCGCGGTGATCGGCGAGGTGCGGGGG
>WFSF01000156.1 GCA_015486155.1 Armatimonadota bacterium | reverse complement strand
TGGTCCAACTTCGTGGGAGGCGTAACGTCGTCCATGGGTGAGGGACCGCGTGGGGGTATCCGCCGTCGCCAAGGCTATGGCGGACAGGCATTACCGACCCGAGCGGGGATGATATAATGGAGCGATCGGTTCTATCCTTAGGTCGGGCGGCGCCCGACCGGGACCCCGGCCCGCAGGGCCTAGGGGTTGTCCGGCCTAACAGACAGGCCTTGCATGAAAGCTGCCACTTCGGGCTTACGAGATAATAAAAGACTCTTCGCTATGTCGAATATAAGCAAAGCGTATTCCTACGGGGCTGGCAAGGGCGTCGTCCATGTACTGGCGGTCTTCTTGGCGGCGGCGCAAGCGTGGCTCCTGGTTGACATGTTTGCGAGGTTATTGAACTCAGACCTCAGCTATCTCAAGTTGTTTCCATTATGGATGCGCTACGCCTTCATTGCCGTAAGCGCTGGATGGATTTCGATTGCCATCGGGCTTTTCGCCATCGCGCTGTGGATGCTGGTTGCGTTCCTGAGGGTGGCGCATCAGAAAGTGATCCTCAATGAGGATGGCATACATCTGATAGGTAGGCAATCGCAAAAGGACCTGCCGTGGCGCCGCGTGTGCGTTTGTTCTCAACACATGTTCGCCATCCGCATCGGCGGCGACGAAGACGGTTTTTGGATTCTGAGGAGCATTGATGGCTTCAGGGAGCTGAAGGAGGAGCTCGCCAGGCGTTCAGCCGCCGCGCGTCTGGGCTGAGGCCGTAGGTGAATTCAGCGCGTCGCTCGGAAGAGCCTACAACCTTTGGCCGGAGCTGGGCCGCTTCATCAACAAGGACCCGGCCAGGGAGGGGATGAATTGGTATGCGTATGTCGGGGATCGGCCGACGATGGGGGTGGATCCGGAGGGGGAGGACGGCCCGCTTGGTCCGGTTTCCCCCCCGCGGCCACCTTCCAGACCGTGTCCGGCGAAACCCAAACATAAGCCGAAGGACCCGTGCAAGGAAGCATGCTATCGACAGTTCCACATTGATAAATTTTTCTGCAACGCAGAGGCCTCTGTAGAAGGCGCCGTATGCACTGCGCTGTTCTCCCTGTGCGTGTCAGGGAGCGACGGCGTCGTGACGCCGGCCTGCGTCTGGAGCTACCGTATTTGCATGGGGGCAGTCTTGGCCCGGCATCTACTGTGCCTTGCACACGCGGAGGCGAACCCGAATGCGTCTCTGGACAGGTGCGGCGATAAGGGCAGCGATACATACAGGTAAGTAGGCAGAGAAGGGGAAGATTCCATCTGGAGGCACGACCAACAGGGGCCGGACAAGGGCCGCCAACACGGCGAGACCATAGGAGATGAGACGAGATAGCCATATCACCGGGAGATTGATGAATCGCACCGGCCGCTTTTGCCTTGGGTTGGTTTCAGCACTGGGCGGCATGTGGGGGGATAGTGAGGTGCCTTGGATTCATCATCACGCTTTGGTGGGACTAGCGCTCCTGACCGTTGGGATAATCGTGCGCTTCACGATCGGGTACTGCCTCATATACCGTCTCGTGCCGGTCATGGAGACAAAGACGCCTTGGCTAGCGGGCGTTACGGCGGTTATCATTGGAATCGTCCTGGCTTTGTCTGGTCCCATAATCGCTTGGCTGGCGGGCGCATATTGAGGAGGACAGAGAGAGGCCGGGAATTCCTCAGGCCGGCCGTTGACCAAGGAGGAGGAGGAGGCACTGCTGCCAGTGGCACAGGGGCGTCCGGCAGTGCTGGTGGCACCTCATCGGGAGGGGGGAACCGCCCGTGTCCGACTCCATCGTGTACATGGCACCTGCCTGATCTGCCCGGAGAGGACTGTTACACGATCTGCCAGGCGGACATGAGCATGATTGCCGGGGAAAATGAAGGTGTTGGATCTATGCAGCCCATGCTGGTTCCGCCGGGCTATCACGGGGAGTAGAGTTTCCATGAGCGCACAGAAGATGTCGGTGCATCGACGCCTCGTACTGTATTGGTGCCTAGGGGGTCTCCTGGCAGTATGTGGCTGTGCGAAGGTGGCCGGCCACGAGGCTGACGTCCCGACGAGGACACTTGTATTCCTCAACCGGAAACCCGATGGGAAAGCTTTTCGGGTCGGCGTGATGTCCGACACGGGTGAGGGCCGACGCGTACTCTCGTTCACGAAGGGGGCAGAGTGGGTGAACCCAAGCCCGAGCGGCAATCTACTGCTGTACGGCGCCGGGGGCAGCGTGTACAGGTTGCAGGTGGACAGGGGTGAGCAGGCCGCGTTGGATCTCCCCGGCTTGGTGCAACAGGTGACCTGGATGCCCGATGGTCGCAGCGCCGTGGTGGCCATCCGGCGAGAAGACGATGGGAAACCTCGCTACGAGATCTACCTGGTCGACGCGGCCAAGGGAAAGGTCTATGCCACCATCCCCATTGAGGTCTCGCTGCTGACCGGCTTGAGTCTCACCGCGGACGGCCGGTCTGCGGTGGTGGCGAGCCCCGAAGGTTTGTCCCTGGTGGATCTGACGCCAGGCAAGAGCGCCGGAATGCGAAAGCCGAGGCTGGTGCTCCGCTCCAAGTTCCGGGTGATCAAGGATGTGGTTTGTTCTCCGGACGGGAGGATGGCAACGTACCTGGCTGCGACAGCAACAGAGGAGATACCGGTAAGAGTGCAAGGCTCAGACAAACCCGTGAAGGCGCTGATGCTGGTTACCGCTCTCCGGATCTACGATTTCAGTACCAAGCGTGATACCTTGGTCTTCGGCCCCACGACCGGGCTGTCAGGAGCATTCTGGCGGCCCGATTCGAAAGCGGTGGCTTTCGTGGTGTCGGATCTGACGAAGGTGCAGACCAAAGTCTACATGGGAGAGCTCGAAGCCGGCCGGTGGCGGACGAGGGAAATACCAGTGGGAAAGGGGATGGTCAGTCTGGGGGGATGGTCGCGGGACGGCAAACGGTTTACGTACGCACTGACGGAGGGTGGGACGTCCACCATCTACATATGCGCGGCCGATGGCTCCCACCCGAAGGCGATCTCGCCCAAGGACGAATACGACTGGATACCGCGCTGGTTGAAATGACTCGCACGAGAGCATAGGCATGGCGCGGGGTCTCGGAACGACCCCGCGACTATCACCGTTCGGCTGCGCTCAGGGCAGGCCGCGATGCCTGGGCCTGGTCAGGCATGAGGAGAGGGATTACCGATGAGAGACTCGAAGCGATTCCAGAATCTTGCGTTTTCGGCGGGGATAGGCATATTTGGGGGGGTGGGAATGATTCTGGCAGACCTGCTAATGGCCAGATTCCTGCCGGGTATGGCGGATGTCCGCGTCTATGCCCATCCGTGGGCGCGAGCTCTGGTGAGGGTGGCTACCGCGGCTATTCTCATGGGCATGCTCATGAATTGGATGCTGAATTCGCAGACATCCCATCGCGACGCCCGCGGCCGCGTGGCCTCCTTCTCTCTGGTCATGTCCACTGTCCTCTCATGGCGGTTTCTCGCGCTAGTCGCTGGGGTGGCAATAGCATATGGGCTACTGGACCGTTTCCTGGGGTCATAGCCCCGCCCGCTTCCATCCCTAGGTCGGGCGGCGCCCGACCAGGACCCCGGCCCGCAGGGCATAGGGGCTGGCCGGAGCTGGGCCGCTTCATCACCAAGGACCCGGCCAGGGAGGGGGTGAATTGGTATGCGTATGTCGGGGATCGGCCGACACCGGGAACCAGGGGAGGCGGAGGTGATATGGCCGTGGCGACCCAAGCAAATGAAGAGTTTTGTGCAGAGCCCCCTCGATTCGCCGTGTGGGCATTGTACGCAATGATGGTGCAAGGCTATTTGTGTGCAGGGCTCGCCGCACTCATGCTCATGGGAGCCGTCCTGGCTATTGCCCTGCATGCCGTTGCGTTGGACTGGAAGGACCTGCTTCTGATCATCGTCGCCGGAGGCCTTGGCATCTACACCGCGCGGGGGTGTAGGAAAGTGATCCATTCGGCCAAACATGTGTCCGTGCGCATGAATGGGAATGCCCTCCGAGTGACGGACACGAAAGGTAGGACGCGCATACTGAGATTCAGCGAAGTGGCAGAGTTGAGGATGAGCAATTCTCCCAGGAGTCACCATCTGCTGCTTACCCCGCGTGTGGTGATAGTCACCCGCGCTGGCGAACAGATTGTTCTACCAATGCGCCTCCGCGACCCCGCGGCACTGGTGGAGCGACTCGCCAGAGTCGCTGGATTACGATGCCAGAGTCGGCGGAGGGGATGGGATGTGTACTTGCGGCCGAATTCACCGGTATAGGCGAGGGCTATGTGTACCGGCCGAAGCATATATAATACCCAAAGGACGGTGCGGGGTCTGGTGAACGACTCGGCGACGATCACGGACACGTATCACCCTTCGGCTGCGCTCAGGGCAGGCATGGACGCGTGGGGCAATGCCGGCTCTTCTACATCCCCAGCTCCAGCCGCATCTGCATGGCGCGCATGATATCGGTGCGGCTGAGGATGCCGAGGAGGCGGCCGTCGGCCATCACCAGCAGGCGGCCGCAAGAGGTGGCCGCGATCTTGGTCAGCGCCTCCCAGGCATTGTCCATGGGGGAGACGGTGTGCTCCGGGGTGAGCGGGGGTGTAACCTGGCGGGCGAGGGTGTAGGGCCACTGCTCCCGCGGCACCTGGCGGATGTCTCCGAGGCAGAGAATGCCGAGCACGGTCCCGTCGTCCACCACCGGAAAGGCGGGGTGGTTGTAGGTCATCACGTAGTGGTGAACCACCTGGTCCAGGGTGGCGTCTGCGGGGATGGCGATCACCTCCGGGGTCATCGCCTGTGAGACCGGCACCGCGGAGAGGGCCTGGCGGAGCCGAAGCTGCTGGTAGGAGGCCTGGGCCCCCTGCACCAGGAACCAGCCGATGAAGGCCAGCCAAATACCGCTCAGGCCGCCGCGCATCAGGAAGAAGAGCAGCATCCCGAAGAAGATCATCCCCATCCCCAGCGCCTGCCCCAGGTAGGAGGCGATGCGGGTGGCCTCTCTCAAGTTCATCAGCGCGCCCCACAGCGCGGCCCGCAGCACCCTCCCGCCGTCCAGGGGCAGCCCCGGCATCAGGTTGAAGACGGCCAGCATTCCGTTGACTGCGGCCAGGTAGCCGGAGATGACGCCGATCGGGTGGCGGGTGGCGAAGGGGCTTCCGAAGAGGTGGGCCAGCCCCAGGAACATGAGCGCGAGCGCGACGCTGGTGGCGGGACCGGCGATGGCGATCTTCAGTTCCATCTTCGGGGAACGCGGCTCATCGCTCATCTTCGAGACTCCGCCGAAGATGAACAGGGTGATGCCGGTGATGCCCAGCCCGCAGCGTTTCGCCACCAGGGAGTGGGCGAGCTCGTGAACCAGCACGCTGGCGAAGAAAAGGAGGCTGGTGACGAGGGCCAGCAGCCAGCGCGCGGGCGGGATCAGACCCGGAAGGCGATCCCGGAGCAGCCCGCCCGAGAGGGCGAACGCGATGATCGCGAAGATGATGAACCAGGTCCAGTCGATCTCGATCTCGATGCCGAAAATGCGCCCGACGCGAAAGGCTCTGGTCATGGTTTCTCGCCGCCTCGCTTTCCCGGGATGGCGAGCAGGGCGGCCGCGCCCGCTCGGCCCGCGCCATGAAGGAAATTCCCGCTTCCCCGCGCGGTCCCTGGGCGGGAATGGTAACACAGGGCGCGGCCGGTGACAAACGAGCGCGGCGGGAAACCGGGGGTCACACTTGTCGAAATCGCCTCCCAGCGGCGGGCGGCCTCAGCGGTGGTGCCTGGTGCAGGTCTCGGTGGGCGCCTGATCCGCGGGGAAGGTGCGGGTGACGACGATGGGGCAGTACGGAGTGGCCAGCTTGCCCGTGATGGCGCACACAGAGAGGGTGACGCGGTCCTGGTGCG
>WFSF01000155.1 GCA_015486155.1 Armatimonadota bacterium | reverse complement strand
GGGTTAGCCTGTTATTTCCATGTAATCCAAAGGCCCGGTTTCCCGGACCGAGATGCAGTATAGCAAGCGCTCCGGCACCTGTCAAGGCTCGAAGCGGGTTTCAGAGAATATTTCTGGAAATTCCCGCCGCCGGGCAATGGTCCCCGGAATTGGGCGGAAATACTGCCTGTAACGCATCTCATGCCGCCCCGCTGGTGCGCCCTTTGCGCCAGCCGCCAAAGATATGTATAATAGGGGTGGCGTGGGCTCCTTCGGCCGATACACGGGATACCGGAGGAGTGAATGCAACTGGAGCTGTTCTCGGTCGGCACCGAGTTGCTCTTGGGAGAGATAGTAGATACCAATGCCGCTTATCTGGCAGACAAACTGTCCCAGCTGGGGATCAACTGCTTCTACAAGACCACGGTCGGTGACAATATCGCCCGTCTGGCCGGCGCGCTCGACATCGCCCTCCAGCGAGCGGATGGAGTGCTCACTACTGGCGGACTGGGGCCCACGCAGGACGATATTACGGCAGCCGCCATTGCGCAAGTCACCGAACTCCCTCTTGAGGAAGACCCGGGCTCCGCGGAGCACATCCGGCGGATAGCCCGCCAGCGGCGGCAGGACCGCGGCCCGGCCGCGAGGTCTGTCGAACCCGGCCGCGACGCGGCCGACGAGCGGTTGAAGGGCCTGCTCAAACAGGCCCGTATCCCGCGTGGGGCCAGGCCGGTCCCGAATCCGGTCGGCACGGCCCCGGGTTTTATTCTGCGGACCCCATATCGCGGCAGCCCCAAGACCATCATCTCCCTCCCCGGCCCTCCGGGGGAGATGAAGCCCATGTTCGAGCAGACCGTGGTCCCCTATCTCGCCGAACAGGTGGCGGAAGAGGGGCCCGCGGTGCTCATCACCCGCCACTTGCGCTTCGCGGACATCGGGGAGTCGCAAATCGAGGCCGAACTCCGGGACCTGATCTCCTCCCAGAGCAACCCCACCATCGCTCCTCTCGCCAAGCCCGCGGAGGTGCGCATTCGTCTCGCAGCGCGGGCGGCCACCCGAGAGGAGGCGGAGCGGCTGATCGCGCCGGTGGAGGAGGAGATTCGCAAGCGGCTGGGCGCCCACATCTATGGGGTGGACTCCGAGACGCTGGAGGCGGTTGTGGGGCGGCTGCTGCGGCGGGCGGGCCGGACCCTGGCGGTGGCGGAATCGTGCACCGGGGGGCTGATCGGACACCGGCTCACCAATGTCCCCGGCAGCTCCGAGTACCTGCTCGCCTCCCTGGTCACCTATGGCAATCGCGCGAAGCGGGATCTGCTGGGAGTGCCCGCGGAGACACTGTCCTCACACGGGGCGGTGAGCGCCGAGACCGCGCGGGCGATGGCGGAAGGAGTGCGGCGGGCCTGCGGGGCCGATCTGGGGCTCTCCGTGACCGGAATCGCGGGGCCGGGCGGGGCCACCGCGGAAAAGCCGCTGGGGCTCACCTATCTGGGACTGGCCCATGCTGAAGGCGTGGTGATCGAGGAGCGCAGGATTCGCGGCGACCGGCTGATGGTGAAGGAAAGGGCGGCCCAACTCGCTCTCTATCTGCTCTACCGCCATCTCGGCGGTCAGGGAGGTGGATCGTGAGCGGGCAGATACGCGCTTTCATTGCCGTGCCCGTCTCCGAGGAGGTGCGCGGTCTGCTCCGGGCGGCCCAGGACGATTTGTGCCGCCGGGACGCTGACGTGAAATGGGTGGCGGCTGAGAACTTCCATATCACCCTCAAGTTCCTCGGCGAGGTGTCCCGCGAACGCCTGGATGAGACGTGGCGAAGCGTGGTCAGGGCGCTGGCGGAGGCCGGCCCCTTCACCATGCGCTTCCGCGGGGTTGGAGCGTTCCCAAGCGCGGCCCGGCCCCGGGTGATCTGGGCCGGAGTGGGCGAAGGCGCCGACGGCCTCGCCGCCCTTGCTGCGCGCGTGGAGGAGGCGTGTTCCTCCCACGGCTTCCCGGCCGAGGAGAGGCCCTTCCGTGCCCACCTCACACTCGGGCGCGTGCGCCGGCCCACACCCTCACCCGCGCTCAAAACGACCATCGAGAGGCTGGCCGACCGGGAGTTGGGAGGCGCGGAGGCGACGCGCGTGCAACTGATGCAGAGCCGGCTGACGCCGCAAGGGCCGATCTACCAAGTATTGCAGGAACACCATTTGTCCCAGGAGGGCAGACATGCCGCAGAAGAAGGCTGACAAGAAAAAGAAGGGCGATGCCCTGGAGGAGGCCATCTCGCTGATTCAGCGCCAGCACGGAGAGGGGGCCATCATGCGTCTGGGCTCCTCCCAGCGCCTGGCCGTGGACGTAATTCCCACGGGTTCGCTGAGCCTGGACATAGCCCTCGGCGCGGGCGGCATTCCCAGAGGGCTCATCACCGAGATCTACGGAAACGAGGGATCCGGAAAGACCACCCTCTCTTATCACCTCATCGCCAGCACTCAGCGGGCCGGCGGAACCGCGGCCTACATCGACGCCGAGCAACGCATGGACCCGGCCTATGCCAAGGCGGTGGGGGTGGACCTGGACTCCCTGCTCATCTCCCAGCCGCAGACCGGGGAGCAGGCGATGGACATCGCCGACATTCTGGTCCGCTCCGGCGGGTTGGATCTGTTCGTGCTCGATTCGGTGGCCGCGCTGGTCCCCAAGGCGGAACTGGAGGGCGAGATGGGAGACTCCCACATGGGCCTCCAGGCGCGGCTGATGTCCAAGGCCCTGCGGAAAGTGGCCCATTCGATTCGGCAGTCGAACACCGCGGGCGTCTTCCTCAATCAGATTCGGGAGAAGATCGGAATCGTGTTCGGCAACCCGGAGATAACCCCGGGGGGGCGGGCGCTCAAGTTCTGGGCATCCGTGCGAATCGCGCTCCGACGAGTGGAAACTGTGAAAAAGGCGGGCCAGATCATCGGCGGCCGCACCCGCGCCAAGATCACCAAGAACAGCGTCGCGCCGCCCTTCCGCCAGGCGGAGTTCGATATCATCTACGGAACCGGGATTTCCCGCGGGAGCGATCTTCTCGACCTGGGGGTGGAGACGGGAATCATCACCAAGTCGGGCGCCTTCTTCAGTTTCGGAGAGACGCGGCTGGGTCAAGGCAGAGAAAACGCCCGCCTCTTCATCGAAGAGAACGAGGAGCTGGCGGCTCAGCTGGAAGAGGAGATCCGCCGCAAGGTCGGCCTTGCATCGCAAGCGGGTCGGGAAGATACGGAAGATGCGGAGGCGCAGTAAGAGACCCGTCCCGCCGCGGGATGCGCAGCAGGCGCGGGAGAAATGTCTCCGCCTGCTGACGGTGAGGGCGCGCTCGCGCCGGGAGCTGCACCAGGCGCTGCGGCGCAATGGTTTTGAGGAGGAGATCATCGGCGAGGTGCTGTCCGGGCTGGAGCAGGCGGGGCTGGTGGACGATGAGGAGTTCGCCCGCGCCTGGGTGACGGAGCGGCGCGCCCACGGGAACGGACGGCGCAAGTTGCAGTGGGAACTGCGCCGCAAGGGAATCGCGGAGTCCATCATCCGCGGGCTGTTGGAGCGCGAGGCCGATGACGAGAGCGAGCTCCAGCGGGCGCTGGGGCTGGCCCGCAGGCGCCTGGCGGGGGAGATCACCCCCGAGCGCCTGGTCCGGGCTCAGCGGTTTCTGGTGAACCGCGGATTCGATTACGAGATCGTAGAGACGGCTTTGCAGCAAGTGACATCTGAAAGGACGCCTTCATAGATGGTTTTTCTGAATCGCGCAGGCTGGCGCTCGGACATTCAGTTGCGGGCCCGCTCCGGGGCCTCACTGCGCGCGCTGCTCTCCGGGCTGTTTTCCCCACTCGTCTATTTCCGTGATTCTCAGCCCGGCCGAAAACCTTCTCACCCCTCGATCCTGCCCGGCGCGGCTCCAAGGCGCCGCGCCGCAGGCGGCCAGGCCCGGGCCGTCCACCAGGCCGAAGGGTGTCATAGAAAGGAAGTGATCAAGCCTTGTTTGGCACACCTAATGACGTTGCGGTTATGGTATTGGCGGGAGCTCTGGTGCTCCTGGTCGCCTACTATCTGTTGGTCGCCGGCCCACGCATGCGACTCCAGCGCAAGCGCCGGGAAGTCGAACTCGAGCTGGAGCAGGCGCGCGCTGAGATAGAGGTCAAACGCAAGGAGGCGCTGCTCGAAGCGAGAGATGAGGCCAACCGCCTTCGCAAGGAGATAGAGCGGGAGACCAAGGATCGGCGGGTGCAGCTCCAGCGCGCGGAGCGCCGGCTCCATCAAAGGGAGGAAAGCCTGGAGCGCCGGGCGGATGCCCTGGAAAAGCGCGAGCGCCAGATCCAGAGCAAGGAATCCGAAGTGGAGCGCCTCCGGGAGTTGGCGGAGCAAGAACGCCAGCGCTGGCGCCAGGAGATCGAGCGCGTCTCCGGCATGAGCTTCGAGGACGCGCGCAATATCGTCCTCGCGAAAGCAGAAGAGGAGGCCCGGCACCAGGCGGCGATGCTGCTGGAGCAGATCGAACAGGAGACCAAGCGGGAGGCCGACCGGAGGGCGCGGCAGATCATCTCCCTGGCCATCCAGCGCTGCGCGGTGGATCAGGTGGCGGAGATGACGGTATCGGCCGTCCCCCTTCCCTCGGACGAGATGAAAGGGCGGATCATCGGCCGGGAGGGCCGCAATATCCGCGCCTTCGAGCAGTTGACCGGCGTGGACCTGATCATCGACGACACCCCGGAGGCGGTGGTGATATCCGCCTTCGATCCCATCCGGCGGGAGACCGCCCGCCTCGCCCTGGAAACCCTCATCAGCGACGGCAGGATTCACCCCGGGCGCATCGAGGATGCCGTCAAGAAGGCCCAGGCGCTGATGGAGGAGCGCATCCAGGAGGCGGGGGACCGCGCCATCTTCGAGACCGGCGTCACCGGACTCCACCCGGAGCTGGTGCGGCTCCTGGGCAAGATGCGCTTCCGCACCACCCTGGGGCAGAACGCGCTGGACCACTCCATCGAGGTGTCGAATCTCGCAGGCGTGCTGGCGGCGGAACTGTCGGCCAACGAGGCGGTGGCCCGCCGCGCCGGTCTCCTCCACGATATCGGCAAGGCGGTGGACTTCGAGATGGAGGGCACCCACACCGCGATCGGGGTGGAGTTGGCGCGGCGGTATCACGAGAGCGAAGAGGTGATTCACGCCATAGCCGCCCACCATGAGGACGAGCCCTTCCGCACGCCGGAGGCCCTGGTGGTCTACGCAGCGGACGCCATCTCCGCCGCCAGGCCCGGCGCGCGCCGGGAGAGCCTGGAGGGTTACATCAAGCGCCTCGACCGCCTGGAGAAGATCGCCCAGTCCTGCCCGGGGGTGGAGCGGTCCTTCGCCATCCAGGCCGGGCGCGAGGTGCGCATCCTGGTAAAGCCCAACGAGGTGGACGACGCCATGGCGAGCGCGCTGGCGCGGGAGATAGCCGAGAAGATCCAGAGCTCGGACCTGGAATACCCCGGCCAGATCAAGGTGACGGTGATCCGGGAGACCCGGTCCGTGGAGTACGCGAAATGATTGCACACGCCCCCGCGGCGGGGAGCCCGTTTTGAGAGTCCTCTTCATCGGAGACATCGTCGGCCGGCCCGGCAGGACGGCGCTAGCAAAGTCGCTGCCGGGCCTGCGGCGCGAGTACAGGCCGGCCTTCGTCATCGCCAACGCGGAGAACGCCGCCGGAGGCATGGGGATCACCCGAGATACCGCCGCGGAACTGCTGGAGGCGGGGGTGGATGTGCTCACCACCGGCAACCACATCTGGAAGCATCGGGAGGCCGCCTCCCTGGCCTCCGAGGAGCCGCGCCTGCTTCGCCCCGCCAACTACCCGTCCGCCGCCCCCGGCCGCGGCGCCGGGGTGTTCACCGCCGCCGGGGGGGAATCCGTGGGCGTGGTCAACCTGCTCGGGCGCACCTTCATGCGCCCCGTGGACTGCCCCTTCTTGGCCGCCGACAGGGAAATCGGGGCGCTGCGCGGCAAGGCCTCGGTGGTCGTGGTGGACATGCACGCGGAGGCCACGAGCGAAAAACAGGCCATGGGGTGGTATCTTGATGGACGGGTGTCCGCGGTGGTCGGCACCCACACCCATGTGCAGACCGCCGACGAGCGGATTCTCCCCTGGGGGACCGCCTACCTCACGGATGTGGGGATGACCGGCCCCAGGGATTCGATTCTCGGCGTGGAGGTAAAACCTATAATTGCCCGTTTCCTCTCCGGCATGCCCGCCCGTTTCCGGGTGGCCGGCGGGCCGGTGATGCTCGGCGCGGCGGTAATTGACATCGAGCCGGAAACGGGACGGGCAACTTCCATCGTCCGTGTGTTACAATTAGTAGAGGAGCAGGGAGACCCGGATCGGCGGGAGCCCGAAGCCTCTTGAAAAATGACTGGCAACGATTCCCCGGCACTGATTCGCCAGGATTCGAATAGCGCACATACTCATAATCGATATCGTCAAAGCCCGAGCAGACAGGATTCGGTGTTCAGGGCACTAGCATAAGAAATAACAGCAGCAGGAGGACTTCGCCCATGGAGGTCCTGCGTGTCTCGTCAAAGTCGAACCCGAACGCGGTAGCAGGCGCTCTCGCCGGGGTGATCCGGGAGAAAGGCGCGGCCGAACTCCAGACCATCGGGGCGGGCGCGCTCAATCAGGCGGTCAAGGCCCTTGCCATCGCCCGCGGCTTCATGGCCCCATCCGGTGTGGACCTCATCTGCCGTCCGGCCTTCGCGGACATTACGGTGGACGGTCAGGAGCGCACCGCGATCCGCCTCATCGTCGAGCCGAAGTGAGTGCGTCCGCATCCGCCACCGCGAGACCGTCGAAGAAGGCCGGCGCTCCGGCCCCCTCCAGGGGTGGGAAGCGATGCCGTAGGGGAACGCGGCCTGGCGGCAGGCCGCTAGGACATCACCTCTTCCAGCCCCACCGTCAATCCCTGTAACTCCCTCACCTTGCGGATCCCCAGCAGCACCCCCGGCATGAAGGATTCCCGGCTGATCGAGTCGTGCCGAATGGTGAGGGTCTGTCCCAACCCACCAAAGATCACCTCCTGGTGCGCGACCAATCCGGGCAGGCGCAGGCTGTGGATGTGAATCCCGCCGGGCGCCGTCTCGCCCCGCGCCGGCTGCTCATCCGGTTTCCCTTCCAGCGCGGAGCCTTCCGCCTCCGCCATCATCCGGGCCGTGCGCAATGCGGTCCCGGAGGGAGCATCCACCTTGTCCGCGTGGTGGAGCTCGACGATCTCGGCGGAGGAAAAGTACCGGGCCGCCCGGGCCGCGAACTGCATCATCAGCACCGCGCCGATGGCGAAATTGGGGACCACCAGACAGGGCGCGCCGGACTGCGCGCACAGCCCCTCGATCTCCGCCAGCTCCCCCCCCTTCAATCCCGAGGTGCCCACGAGACAGGCGACCCCTGCCCGCAACGCGGTGCGAAGGTTTCCCATCACCGCCTCCGGCAGGGTGAAATCCACCATCACCTCCGGCGAGCTGCGTTCGATCGCCTCCGCGAGCGAGTCCACGATGGGGATCGGCTCCCCGCCCGCGACCCCGGCGAGCGACTTCACATCCTCTCCCACGCGGGCGCGGTCCACCGCCGCCGCCAGCGTCATATCGCGCTCCCCGCACACCGCCCGCACCACTTCGCAGCCCATCCGGCCGGCTGCGCCGGCCACCAGCACTCGTATCTGAGCCATGTTCACCCTCTCCCCTCCGGCAGCGGCCCGGCCGCCACCAGCGCGGTCTTTCCCTCCGTGAACGAGGACCCGGCCAAGGTATGGATGTCTTCGGCGGTGACCGCGTCCACCCTTTCCGCCAGCTCTTGGAACGACCACACTCGCCCCCACACTATCTCAGACATCGCCAGATGCTGCATGCGAAAGCTGGTGCTCTCCATCGCCAGCGCCAGACCCACCTTCAGCTGCGTCTTCGCCCGTTCCAGCTCCTCCCCGCTCGGCCCCTCGTCCCGCAGGCGCGCCACCTCCGCCTCCACCAGTTCCATCACCTGGGAAAAAG
>WFSF01000154.1 GCA_015486155.1 Armatimonadota bacterium | reverse complement strand
CTTCACAATCACCGCGCCGACCATCGGGTTGGGGCTGGTCCACCCGCGCCCGCGGGAGGCCAGGCGGAGCGCCCTCCGCATCCATGCCGCCTCTCCGCCCGCGCTCACTGCTCCCCCTCATCCTCGGCCGGGGCCTCGGGCGATTCCTCCCCCCGCTTCATCTGGCTGGCGATGAACCGCGCGAAGTCCCGCCATATCTCGTGCTCCCGTCTCAAACTGCGGTCCTCCACCTCTCGCACATCCGCCAGCATCAGCAGCATCAACACAAACGCCGCCCCCATGCAGCTCCCCCAGAAGACCAGAAAATCCTGGGGCCGCGCCGTCGCATCCAGCAACTTGATCACGAACACGCCGATGAAGATCGCCGCCAGCAAGGCCACCATCAGCAACCCGGAGGCCAGGCGGAGCGCCAGCCGGCGGTTGGACACGAGGTGCCGCCCGGCGCGGTATCTCCGCACCTCCCCTATCAGCAACGCGATCACCAGGACGGCGAGCGCAGGCAGCAGCACGGCGAGAACGCGCATCGAGCGAAACCCCTGGACGGCGTGTGTTGTCTGTTGATGATACCACCGCCCCTCCCGCAGAACAACCCGCAGTCCCTGAGGGCGGCGCAGCCCAACAAGGGGCGCCGCCCCCTACTCCTGCGGCTCGATCAGGGTGCGAATGGTCTGATGGGTGGCGAGCAGCTCCAGCGCGCGGGGGAGATCGGAAAGCGGCATCCGATGCGTGATGAGATCCTCGACCTTCACGCGCCCGGAGGCGAGCAGGGCCAAGGCCCGCCCCTGGGTGAACGGATTGGTGAAACTGCCCTTGATGGTGATCTCCTTGCGATACACCTCATAGGGTGAGATGGGGACGCGGGACCCCTCGGGCGCGACGCCGAAGAACAACACGCGGCCTCCCTCGCGGGCCGCGGAGACGGCCTGCTGGGCGGTCTGCTCGCTCCCCACGCACTCGATGACCACGTCCGCGCCCGGATCCCCCAAAGCGCTGGAGACGGCGGCGTCGAGGTCATCCTCCTGTGGATCGACCGCAAGCGCGGCGCCGAGCGAGAGAGCCATCTTTCTCTTCTGCTCCGACGGCTCGGAGACGATCACCGCGGAGGCCCCGCGCAGGAGGGCGAGTTGTAGCATCACCAGGCCGATCATTCCGGCTCCGATCACCAGCACCACGTCTCCAGGCTGCGGGTCGGCCTGCTCGATTCCATGCAGACAACAGGCCACCGGCTCGCTCAACGAGGCGACCGCGAAGGACATTCCTTCGGGAAGTTTGTGGGCCTGGTGGACCGGCACCACGCAGTGGGTGGCGAACCCGCCGTCCATGGTCACCCCGATGGCTCGGAGATTGTGACACAAATGGGGCAGCCCGCGTTCACAGGGCCGGCAGAGCCCGCACGGAATGTTGGGGTTGATTGCCACCCGATCACCCGGCCGCAGGTGCTCCACTCCGGGCCCGGTCTCCTCGATTACACCCGCGAACTCGTGGCCGGCAATCAGCGGAAATCGGGCGGGAAATTCCCCCTTGTAGATATGCAGGTCGGTGCCGCATACCCCAGACGCCTCCACCCGCACCAGCACCTCACCCTCCTGTAAACCCGGCAATCCCCTCTCCAGCACCTCACATTCCCCCGGTCCTAGAAAAACCGCCGCACGCATGGCCTCTCCTTGCTCATTCGGTCTGCCGCACGCCGGGATGGCGCGCGCCGTCTCTGGAGAGAAATCTTCTTCGGCCGCGGGGTGGCTCCTGTGCGGGAGGCGCGGGGTTCGTACCTCTGATCGCACAATGCTTCGAACAAACCACCGGGGTTCCTATTGCCATCTTCGGAGGGCATGTGGTAACAAAGTGCGAGCCCTTCGCGGCGTTTCACTCTGCGGACGCGGGCATCGCCGCACAAGGCTTGCGGAGAGGAGGGAGGTGCAGATGAGCAAGAAAATGTCTCCAATCGTCGGGATTGCCATCGTGCTGGTGGTTGCCGTACTTGCCGTCTATCTGATTGTAAGGTACACTGCTACTCCGGCCGTCGTGGAACGGCCCACCGTTGTTCCCAGCTCCATTCCTGCAGGGCCGAACGGGGGAACTGCGCCTGCCAGATCTGCGGCGGGAACTCGAGAACGAGGGCAGCGACGCGGCGCGCGGCAGGGGAAAAATCTGAGCGAGCCGGCGCCCTGAACGAGCGGTAATTCACGGCGGGCCGGCGGCGGGTTGCGGCCCTGCTCCGGCCGCTCGATTGCTTGCTTCCGCACTACGGGAAGGTGGCGAGATCAGTGAGAAAGTTGTCGGCCGGCGCGAGGCGCCGCACCAAGATCGTCTGCACCATCGGCCCCCGCACGAGTTCCCGCGCCATGATTGCGCGCTTGGCGCGGGCGGGCATGGACGTCGCCCGCCTCAACTTTTCCTACGGCACCCACGAGGAGCACAAGCGGGTAATCTCCCTCCTGCGGGAGGTGGCCCGGGAGCTGGGCCGGCCCATCGGAATCCTCCAGGATCTGGCCGGGCCCAAGCTGCGCGTGGGAGAGCTGCCGGAGGGAAAGATGTCCCTCCGCCCCGGCCAAGAGGTGACCCTGAGCGCGCGCCCAGGCCGCTCGGCCGGCCTGATACCCATTCCCCTTCCCGACATCGCCAAGGTGGTTTCCCCCGGCCAGCGGCTGCTGCTGAGCGACGGCAGAATCGAGCTGCAGGTGGTGGAGGTCGCCGGAGGGAAAATCCGCTGCCGCGTGCGCGTGGGCGGAGCGCTCAGCTCCCATCAGGGTCTCAATCTGCCCGACACCTCCCTGCCCATCTCCGCGGTGACCAGGAAGGACCTCGCCGATCTTCACTTCGGGCTCGAGCAGGGCGTGGACTGGGTGGCGATGTCGTTCGTGCGGCGCGCGGAGGACCTGGAACCTCTGAGACGGGCGATGAAGCGGGCCGGGCGGATGGTTCCCGTGATCGCCAAGATCGAGAAACACGAAGCCGTGGATCGCCTGGAGGAAATCATAGCGGCCGCGGACGGGGTGATGGTGGCGAGGGGAGACCTGGGCGTGGAAGTGGCTTTGGACCGGGTGCCGCTGTTGCAGAAGGAGATCATCGCCAGGTCCCGGCGGGCCGGGAAGCCGGTGATCACCGCCACCCAGATGTTGGAGACGATGGTGTCCTCCCCCCGCCCGACCCGCGCCGAGGTAAGCGATGTCGCCAATGCGGTCTTCGACGGAACCGACGCGGTGATGTTGTCCGGCGAGACCGCCGTGGGAAAATATCCCGTGGAGGCGGTGCGGGTGATGGCCCGCGTCACCGCGCGGACGGAGGAGGCGCGGGACGCGGAGCGCCGCCTGGCGGAGTCCATCACCTGGCCCTGCAAGACGGTCACCGAAGCCATCGGGCAGGCGAGTTGCGCGCTGGCCCAGGATCTGGGAGCGCGCGCCATCATCACCGGCACCAGCAGCGGGCACACCGCGGTGATGGTGGCCGTTCACCGGCCGGAGACGCCTATCATAGCAGTCACCGAAAACGTGGCAACTCAGAATAGGCTTACCCTCGTGTGGGGCGTAACGCCTCTCCGCGCGCCCCGCGGGCGCAATACGGACGAACTGATTGCGAACGCGGTCAGCCGGGCGCGCGCCGCGCGGTTGCTCAAGCGAGGAGATCTGGTGGTGGTGACCGCGGGGGTGCTGGCGGGGCGGACGACCCGCCCCGCACACGGAGCCGGTCACACCAACCTGATCAAGGTGGAGGTGGTCGGAGCGCAGGGGCGAGCGTGAGGTGAACGCGGTGAGAGAATTTTCACACGGACGGCCGAGGGTGCGGCGACGCCGCAGGCTGAGCTGGTCCTTGTTCTACCTACTCCTGGCCGTGGTGTTCGCCGTCACCATGGTCAAGATCTCCCGGCCCCTGCGCGTGCTCTCCGGCCAGCAGCGCGAGCTGGCCCGCCTGCGGGCGGAGAAGGCGCGTCTCACCGAGGAGATGGCACGCCTCAAGGAGTATCAACGTTCCCTCGCCACAGATCAAGGGCTGGAGCGCGCGGCCCGGCGCGAGGGCTACGTCCGGCCGGGCGAGAGGCGGCTGGTGTTCGTTCCCGAACGGCCCGCCCCCAAGGAAGGCGGGCCCTCCTCCCCGGAAAAGTGAGCGGAGCTCACAGGCGGTAGGAGCGATCCCGGCTCGTGGTCTTCCGTCTCCGCTCTCGGGCCAGCATCTCCGCGCGGTAGTTCCTTCCCTGTCTCAACAACCGACTGATGGTGGATATGTTCCACGCGGTCCGCCTGTGGTCGCGCACCGCCAGGTAGAGGTCGGCGGTGGAGTTTACCAGTTTGCCGGGCACCCGCACCACCCATCCCTCTGTCACCAGCTCCGAGAGCGCCGCCTCGAACGGCTCACCCGTGCCCACCCCGTATTTCTGGGCCAACTCGGAGGCCAGCGCCTCCTGGTTCACCCCGCAGGTCAGCACCAGCGGTCTCTGTTCGTGGTTCTGGAGCGCTCTCTCCACTCCAGCGAGATCCCGCACATGGAGACGGGCCAGGGCCTTCTGCGCTGACCCCAGGGCATCCGCCACCGCGTTCTTCGCCTCCAACACCGCCATGCGATGTCGCAGCGCGCGCCGGAGACGTTTTTCCCGCGCCAGGGGGAGACACAACATGCGCAGGCTCCACGATTTGATACCGCTCGCCTTCAGCGCCCCGCAGGCCTCTCGCCACCAACTCGTTTTCATCGTGCTCATCACAGCCACCTCCTGGTGCGCCTCCTGCGCACCTCCGGCTCCTCACCCCCCCTGCGGCGAGGCGGATACGTCGCCCTTGCAACCTCAGGATGCCTGCGGAAAGGCCTGTCGGCGCTTCCTGCGCTCCCCGGACGCTCTCCACTTGCAAGATACCCCTCTGCATGAGGGGGAGAAACGAAAAAAGCAGGCGCCCGCGGGCATATCCGCCCGCGGGCGCGCACCTAATACACATTTTTCGGAATAAATCGTCCGGGGTTATCTCAGGTTATAGAACACGTCCGGTCCGCCATACAGGGAGACCTCTCCCAGCGACTCCTCTATCCGGAGCAACTGGTTGTATTTCGCCACCCGCTCGGCCCGAGCGGGTGCCCCGGTCTTGATCTGGCCCGCATTGACGGCCACCGCCAGGTCGGCGATGGTCGAGTCCTCGGTCTCCCCGGAGCGATGGGAGATCACCGTGGTGTAACCGGCGTGTTTCGCCATCTCGATCGCCCTCAGGGTCTCGGTGAGGGTTCCGATCTGGTTGACCTTGATGAGGATGGAGTTGGCCACCCCGATCTCGATCCCCTTGCGCAGGTACTCGGTGTTGGTGACGAAGATGTCGTCTCCCACCAGCTGCAGCCGCTGGCCCAGTTCCTTGGTCAGCAGCGTCCAACCCTCCCAGTCGTCCTCCGCCAGCCCGTCCTCCAGGGAGACGATGGGATACTTGTCCACCAGGGCCGCGTAGTACTCCACCATCTCGGCCGAGGTAAGAACCTTGTCCTCCCCCTTCAGGTGGTACTTGCCATCCTCGAAGAACTCGCTGGCGGCCGGGTCCAGGGCCAGCGCCACCTGGGGGCCGGGATCGTAGCCGGCGGCCTCGATGGCGCTCATGATCGCCTGAATGGCGGCCTCGTTGTTGGGCAGGTTGGGGGCGAATCCGCCCTCGTCTCCGACGCTGGTGCTCAGCCCCTGCTCGGAGAGTACCCGCTTCAGGGTGTGATAGACTTCGCTGCCCCAGCGCAGCCCCTCAGCGAAGGACTCCGCTCCCACCGGCATGATCATGAACTCCTGAAGGTCCACATTGTTGTCCGCGTGCTTGCCCCCGTTCATGATGTTCATCTGGGGGATGGGCAGCCGACGCGCGCTGGGCCCGCCGATGTACCTGAAGAGCGGCAGCCCGGTCCAATTGGCCGCCGCCTTCGCCACCGCCAGGGACACCGCAAGAATGGCGTTGGCCCCCAGTTTTCCCTTATTCTGCGTTCCGTCCAAGTCGATCATCACCTGGTCTATCGCCGCCTGATCGGTGGCCTCCATGCCGGTGATCTCGTTGGCGATCACGTCGTTGACGTTCTCGACCGCCCGCTGCACGCCCTTGCCTCCATAGCGGGCTGCGTCTCCGTCCCGCAGCTCCACCGCCTCCCGCGACCCCGTGGAGGCCCCCGAGGGAACCGCTGCGCGGCCCATCACTCCGTCCTCCAGGTAGACGTCCACCTCTATGGTAGGGTTGCCCCGGGAATCCAGAATCTCCCGAGCGACGACTTCATCGATGAACATATGCGCACTCCTTCCGCTGTTGGGTTGACAATCCGGGTGCTGGCGGCTCGCCGTGAGCCTTCCACTTTAATCTTGCACACGCATACCCGGTTTCCCTGCCTGGGCGGGGCTGATCGGAGTGTGCTGTCGAGGGCCCCAAATGACGCAAAAGGAAACAATCGAATGAGTGAGGACAAGAAGGAGGTCAAAGAGGCCCGAGGATGCCTCAGAGGTCCTCCAACGCCTCCTCCCGACATCGGTCCTGTTCCGCGAAGTACTCCTCCCAGGAGACCAAACCAAACTCCCGCGCCATCTCTGCTGCGGTGATCGTCTCGTCGGCAGAGTGAAAAGCGAAGGTGTCCTCGTCGTGTTGCACGTCGAGCACCAGCCCGCGCCCGTAGCGCGCCCGCATTTCGTGCATCTTACGCCAGTGGTCCTCGGTCCAGCAGAATACCCTCCTCTCCAGGTCCACCTCGGCGATGAGCCAGGGTTCCCAGATTCCCTGGCGCGCGATGGTCTCCCCCGTCACGTCTATCAGGGAGGCACGCGGCCGCCCGCACACGCCCAGGACGAAGTAGCGATTCAGCAGGGCATAGGCATTCAAGTATTTCCCGCCGGGGTGCGCGGAGGGCCAGAACACGATCTCGGCCCCCTGCTCCCCCAGCGAACGCCACCCGTCTTCCCAGTAGAGATCGAAGCAGATTTGAATGCCGATGCGGCCGAAGTCCAGGTCTATGGGGCGCGGAGGGGCCGCGCCGGGGGTGATTCCCCCTTCAATCTCCCCGTCTGTGGGGTGGATCTTGTGGTAGCGCCCTGCGAGCTCACCCTTTCGGTTGAACACCAACGCGGTGTTGTAGATGCGATTGCTCTCCAGCAGACGCAGTGGACAGATGACATTGGTCTGCAATTCCCGCGCCTTCTGCGCCATTCGCGCGGCGATCTCACCGTCCTCCGGCTGTGCGAGGTCGTCAGCGGGCCCCGGCGCCAGCCCGGAGGTGGCAAAATTCTCCGGCAGGCAGATCACATCCGGCCTGCCGGCGGCGAGCATCTCCATCCGCTTCTCCGCCAGATCGAGCCGCGCGGTGACGGTATCCGCCTCTCCTCTTTCGATGGATATCGCGGCGATCCAAACTCGCCTCGGCATGATCACCTCCCGTGATGAAGTCGGGCCGCTGCCCGAGGGGGCCGGCGCCGCATCGTTTCCTATTCTTCCTTCCCACCCATCACCTTTGTATGGTAACTATAGAACTTCAATGCCGGCCAAACTTGACACATGCGAGCCGGCATTGGTATACTTCGTCTCCGTGCGCGCGGGAGTCCGTGCGCGCGGGAGGGCGCGACGCGCCGGGCGACAGGCGTGCGCACATGCTTGATGCTCTAACCTCAAAACTCCAGGCAGTCCTGCGCGGTTTGCGCGGCAAAGGCCGGTTGTCGGAGGCCGATGTCAGCTCCGCATGCCGCGAAATTCGATTGGCCCTCCTCGAGGCCGACGTCAACTTCAAGGTGGTGCGGGAATTCGTCAACCGCATCCGCGAGCAGGCCGTCGGCAAAGAGGTGATGGAGAGCCTCAGCCCCGGCCAGCAAGTCGTCAAGATCGTCCGCGACGAACTGGTGGAGCTGCTGGGAGGCGCCGCCGCGGGGCTCGAGCTCGAAGGGGCGACCCCCGTAGTGCTGGTCGTGGGCCTCCAGGGCGGAGGCAAGACCACCACGGTCGGCAAACTGGCCCGCCTGCTCAAGCGGGACGGCAAGCGCCCTCTGGTGGTGGCCACCGACCTCCAGCGCGCCGCCGCGGTGGAGCAACTGAGACAGGTGGCCGGGCAGGCGGGGGTGCCGGTGTTCGAGGGAAGCGCCGACGATCCAGTCGCCATCGTCCAGGCGGCCGTCTCGCACGCGGCGTCCGAGGGTCTGAGCCCGGTGATCGTGGACACCGCCGGCCGCACCCATGTGGACGAGGAGCTGATGGGCGAACTGGTGGTGATGAAGCAAAAAACCGCACCGGCGGAGGTGTTGCTGGTGCTGGACGCGATGACCGGGCAGGACGCGGTCAACGTAGCCCGGGAATTCGACCGCGCGGTGGGAATCACCGGCGTCGTCCTCACCAAACTGGACGGCGATGCGCGCGGTGGCGCCGCCCTCTCGGTGAGAGCGGTGACCGGAAAACCCATCAAACTGGTGGGGATGGGGGAGAAACTGGATGCCCTGGAGGTGTTCCATCCGGACCGGATGGCCTCCCGCATCCTGGGGATGGGCGACGTACTGACCTTGATAGAGCGGGCGGAATCGGCCTTCGAGGAAAAGGAGGCGGAGGAGCTCGAAAAGAGGATCCGGGAGCAGCGTTTCGACCTGGAGGACTTCATGCGGGAGCTGGAGCGGCTCAGCAAGATGGGCCCTCTGGAGCACCTGCTGGGCATGGTGCCGGGATTCCAGGAACTGCGCCGGCGGGCAGGCCCCCTGGAGATGGACCCCCGGCAGGTCAAGCGCATGACTGCGATTATCCAGTCAATGACGCCGGAGGAACGCAGGAACCCGGACCTCCTGGATGGAAGTAGAAAGCGTCGCATCGCCCGCGGAAGCGGAGCGTCGCGCCAGGAAGTCAATGTCTTGCTGAAGCAGTTTCGTCAGATGCGCGCCATGATGGCGCAGCTGATGGCAGCGGAGAAGAGGGGACGAACCTTTCCTGGAGGAGGCCTCGGAGGAATCCGTGGGCCCCGCCTGGGAGCATAGGAGGAAAGTGTGGCAGTTCGGATACGGTTGCGCCGGACTGGGAAGAAAAAGCAGCCCCAGTACCGGCTGGTGGTAGCGGAGTCGTCCTCCCCGCGGGACGGCCGATTTCTGGAGGTAATCGGGAGCTATGATCCGCGGGTGGATCCACCGGCCGTCACGGTGAAGGAGGAGCGAGCCCTTCACTGGCTGCGGAACGGAGCCCAGCCCTCCGAAACCGCCAAGAGCATCTTGGTGAGGACGGGAGTATGGGAGAAGTTCACGGCCCAGTGAAAGCCGGGCGGCGGGCCGGCAGGTTCGTCGCGCCAGACGAGCGAAGCGTTCGGTCGAACGAAGACAATAACGGCAAGGGCGGTAGCTGCGCCCAATGGATTTGTGTTGAGGGCCGCTTAGGGCGCGCGGCCGCTCTGGCGCCACTTGAGAGACCCTTTGACGGTGGCAACTGCTAACAGAAGCGTGGAGGTCTGGGACAGTGCACGAACTAGTCACGATGATCGTGAGGGCCCTTGTGGATCAGCCGGAGCAAGTATCGGTGAATGAAGTGGAGGGGGAACGAAGCATCATCTTCGAGGTGCGCGTTGCACCGGAGGACCTGGGAAAGGTGATCGGAAAGGGCGGAAGGATCGCCAATGCCCTGCGCACCCTGGTGCGCGCGGCCGGAGCAAAGCACCGCAAGAGCATCTGGGTGGACATCAACAAGCTCGCGGAATCCGCCTCCGGCGAGCCGGAGGAGTAGATGAACAAGGTGACGGTCAAGCGCAACATCGCGGTTCAGGTCATTGTCACCGAGAAGTTCAAGGAGGAACTCCAGGAGGAGCTCCGGGAGGCCGCGGACACCACCCAACGCCGAATTGATCAGATGGAGTTCCGCAGCCGCCGCGTGCTGGCGGAACTCCAGCGGACCGATCTGTCGCAGGCCATGTCCGCGCGGCAGCAGTTCGAGGGAGAGAAACGTCGTCAGGAGGCGCTCAAACAGGAAATCCTCGAAGAGCTGGAGCGGGTGAACAAGCTGGAGATGGGCAGCGAATACCCGCGTGGGACCCTCGAAAGCTCTGTAGAGCTTCAGCCCGGAGACGACCTCCTGGAGAAGCTGACTGGATGCCAGATAGTAGTGAAGGACGGGGTCGTAGTCGAAATCAGGAATCCGTAGCCCCGCCTGACTCCGCCTGTGAGGAGCCATGGAGCCTGGTGATTGGCCGGGTCATGGCTCCTTTTGGCGTAAAGGGCGAAGTGCGGATGAGACCGGAGACCGATTTTCCGCAACGCCTGGCCGAACTCGACGCGGTCTGCCTGGAGCTCCCCGGCGGGCGCGAGGAGGTGACACGTCCGACTCACGTCCGCCTCACCCCCAAGGGAGCGCTGGTGAGATTCGAGGGATATCGGAACCGTAACGACGCAGAGCGGATCCGCGGGGCCTGGGTGAAGATCCGCCCCTCCATGTCCCCGCCGCTGCCCAAGGGCTCCTTCTACGTGCACCAGATCCTGGGGCTCCGGGTGGTCACCCCCGAAGGGCGGGAGCTGGGCGAGGTCACCGAGGTCATCCGCACCGGGGCCAACGACGTCTACGTCGCGGGCGGAAGGATGATTCCGGCGGTGAGAGACTTCATCCGGGAAATCAACCTGGAGCGAGGCGTGATCGTGGCGGACCCGCCTCCGGAGGAGGACGAGTGATGCGCATTGACGTCATCACCACCTTTCCCGAGATGTTCCCTCCGGTGCTGGGATCCAGCATCCTCAAGCGCGCCCAGGAGAGGCGACTGGTGGAGATCCGCGTCCACGACCTGCGGGACCACACCGCCGACCGGCACCGCACCACCGATGACGCCCCCTTCGGCGGAGGCGGCGGGATGGTGATGAAACCGGAACCCTTCTTCAAGGCGGTGGAGGCGATTCGGGGCGAGGGTCCCGCACAAGGCGAGGAAATCATCCTCCTCTGCCCCCAGGGCGAGCTCTTCCGGCAGGACCTCGCCAGGGAGCTGTCCACGCTCCAGAGGCTGATTCTCCTCTGCGGGCACTACGAGGGCGTGGACGAGCGGGTGAGGGAGCATCTCGCCACCAGGGTGGTGTCCATCGGCGATTACGTGCTCACCGGCGGCGAACTGCCGGCGATGGTGGTGATAGACGCGGTGGTAAGGCTGCTGCCGGGCGCGCTGGGCGCGGAACACGGGGCCGCCTCCGATTCCTTCTCCGACAACCTGCTGGAGTATCCCCAGTACACCCGTCCCGCGGAGTTCCGCGGGCGGCCGGTGCCGGAGGTGCTGCTCTCCGGCGACCACGGGCGCATCCGCCGCTGGCGCCGCAAGGAGTCCCTCCGCCGCACCCGCCGGCTCCGCCCCGACCTCCTCGCGGCGGCCGACCTGAGCGACGAGGACAGGGAACTGCTCGAGGAGATAGAGCAGGAGGAGCAGGCCGCGGGCTGACCGCGGGGCCCCGAAACGCAGTCAGGGCACCAGCGCGGCCGCGAAGGCGGCGGGGTCGAAATCCTCCAGGTCCTCCATGCCCTCTCCCACTCCGATCAGTTTGATGGGGAGTCCCACCTCCTCCGCGATGGTGATCACCGTGCCCCCCTTGGCGGTGCCGTCCAGTTTGGTCACCACCACCCCGGTGAGCCCCACGGCCTCGTGGAACTGCCGGGCCTGGGCAAGCGCGTTCTGCCCGGTGGTGGCGTCCACCACCAGCAGGGTCTCGTCGGCCGGCCGGCCCAGCTCGCGCTGGGCCACGCGGACGATCTTCCCCAGCTCCTCCATGAGGTTGCGCTTGGTGTGGAGCCGCCCCGCGGTGTCCGCGATCACCACATCGCACCCGCGGGCGCGCGCGGCCCCGATGGAGTCGAAGACCACGGCCGCGGGGTCGCCCCCGGACTGATGGGCCACGAACTCCGCGCCCAGCCGCTGGGCCCATACCTGCAACTGCTCGATGGCGGCCGCGCGGAAGGTGTCCCCCGCCGCCAGCAGCACCTTGCGCCCCTCCCGCTGGAAGCGCGCCCCCAGCTTGGCGATGGTGGTGGTCTTGCCGGTGCCGTTCACCCCCACCACCAGATAGAGCAGGGGAGGCGCAGGGGGAGAGGCCGCGAGGGGGGCCTTGTGCCGGGAGAGCATCTCCGCGAGCTGATTTCTCAGCGTCTCCCTCACTCCCTCCGCGGTGCGCACGCGGCCCTCGCGCGCGGCCGCGCGCAGGCGCTCCACGATCGCCGCGGCGACGCGCGCGCTCACATCGGAGGCGATGAGCACCTCCTCCAATTCCTCGAACAACTCGTCGGTGGCCTCTCCGGGCCCGGTCAGCAGATCCGTGACGCGGCGGAACAGATTGCGCAGCAAGGTGAACGATCTCCCTTCGTGTAGTCGGCGAATCGGCCGGGCCGGCGGCTTACCCGCCCTCTTCCCGGAGCAGGTTGAGCAGCCCCCCGGCGAGCAGGATGCGGGCCTGGCGGCCCGTGAGATCATACCCGGCCTGGAAGGTGCCGCCGCGGGTGACGTTGTGGACCTCCAGCAGCTGGTGGGCGGCGATGCGGGCCCGCACCTCCTCCATCACCAGCTCGTCCCCCTCCCCCACCAGCCCCTCCTCGGGCAGCTTCAGCGGGAGAATGCCGAAGTTGACCAGGTTCGCATGGTGGATGCGGGCGAACGAGCGCGCCAGCACCGCGCGGATGCCCAGGGCCATTGGGGCCAGCGCGGCGTGCTCCCGGCTGGAGCCCTGACCGTAGTTGGCCCCGCCCACGATG
>WFSF01000153.1 GCA_015486155.1 Armatimonadota bacterium | reverse complement strand
GTGATGGTCACCTCTCCCCGGTAGTCTCCGGCCGGCATGCCGGGCGGAACGTAGACGGTGATCCAGAAGGGATGGTTGCGGTTTGCGTCGAGGGAGACGGGACCCCGTAGGGGGGGCAGGGGATCGGGCCAGAGGCCCGGCCTGCCCAGGTCGTCGGTGGGCTGCTGGATGTTGACATAGGCCACCTGCCGCAGCTCGATGTCGGAGGAGGACAGGGAGGCGCCGCCCGGCCCGGCCAGGTCGGAGACGGTGATGCGGCAGTCGTGCAAGGGTTGCGCAGGCGTGAGGATGAGCTGAACCGGCTCGTACTCATTGCGGGCCGCGCTGATCTGCAGGGCGGCCGCCCGCGCGGAGGGGAGGGGGCGAGTCTGGCTCACCTTGCGCTCCGGCTCACACCACCAGACGGCCAGCCGCGGGTCCCGAGAGAGCAGTTTGCCTCCCGATGGATCGTCGAGCGGGGAGACCGTGAAGGAGCCCTCGGCCTCCCAGCCCCACGCGGTGTTCTGCGGGCGACGGCAGCTGAGGCGGAGCGTCTGGCGCCCGGCCGAAACGGCGCGGAGGGGAAGGGTGAGCCGGCGCACGGCGTGGGGGGTGAGCAAGGCGCGCGCCTGGGCCCGACTGGTGCGGCCGTTCGCGCCCTCCACTTCCGCGGCCGCCACCACCTGTCCCCGCGCGCCCTCGCTGGTGAGAGTAAGCGCGACGCGGCCCGCGGCGGTGCTGAGGTCGTCCACGCGGACGGCGAGGTCGGGGGAGGTGCAGGTCAGGGCCAGCAGGTGGGTCTCTCCGATGGCCGACCAGTCCGGCTTGGCCTCCGGCAGCCGGCTCCGGTAACGATAGAAGTCGACCTGGAAGTCCGAGTGCCGGTCGGCGCGCAGCCGCACCCATATGGAGCGGGCCGGCAGCAGGGAGGAGGGCAGAGAGAACTTGGCGCGGCGCAGGCCCTCCACGCGGCCCAGGGTCACCCACTGCCGGTGATCGCGGGAGGCCTCCACCACCAGGGCGCCGGAGATGTAGTAGCTCACGTCTACCTCCACCTCGGCGGCCTCTTGGAGCAACCGGCCGAGCCTGTGGAAGTAGACCACCTCGTCGCCATCGGAGAATACCCAGCGGTCGGTGTTGAAGCGGGCGGTCGCGGAGTCGAGGAAGCGACAGTAGTTGTTGGCGGCGCCGCCCAGGCGGTGCTCCGCGGTGTAGGTCTGGCCGCGGATCGTCTCCCCCTCCCCCAGCGCCAGCCCGAGGACATCGGTGCGGTGGTGCACGGCGACCGCCGGCAGCAAGGAGAGGTCGTCGAATTGCGCTCCCCCCTTCACATGCCACTGGCCCACCCGGAACCTGTTCTTTTTCAGGTTGTCGGGGAGGCGGAAGAAGAACTCCTCGGTCTGCCATTCGTTTCCGGCGCGCAGGTCGTGGTTGGCGGAATCGAAGCCCGCGATGGTGACCCCGCCCCCGGACCCGGGGAGGCGGCGGACGCGGTAGCGAAGGCGATAGAGGCATCCCGGGGTAACCGGCAGAGGATTGGTGCACCAGTCCGACTGGTCCACGCCGTTGCCGGTGACGGTGACACAGTGCCCGCCCTCCGGCTGCGAGGTCCACTCCCCCGCCCCCGAGAGAAGCCAGCCGTAAGGCGCGATATCGCCCAACTCGAAGGAGGGATTGGGGAGGAGATTGGGGGATTCCCCTGCGGCCGCGCCGGCGCAGAGCGAGAGCGCGAGCGCTGCCAATGCCAACCCGACGAGGATGTTCTTCATCAGAGAGCACCTCCAGTGACGCCCATGTTCCGGCGGCCGCGGGAAGGTTCTCGCTCCATGGGTGCGGTTCCTGTCACAGAACGAAGTGTGGCGTAACTTTCAAGACTGGACAAATTTGTAACTCCAAAAGTGAACACTATAAGGAGAGGTCACTGGAGGAGAAAGAGGATGAGTTATCTGAAGCAGGAGGCGAGAGTAATTGAGCGCTGGCGGATAGTGGAGCTGGCGCGGGAGGAGTCGGGGCGGCTTATGACCGCGGCCTCCTTCCAGGAACCCCACCGGCCGTTGTTGCAGAATTGCACGCTGAGCTTGCCGTTGCAGCGGCCCACGGTCAACTCCACCATCGCGCCGCTCTGGAGCAAGCAGCGGATGGAGCGAGGCTCCTCCCGGTGGAGGCCCAGGTTGAGGGCCGCCTGGGGGAAACCCTGACATTTGAGACCAGGTCCGGCACCCCGAAATAGGAGACCTCGTGGTGATAAATCACCTCGTCCACGCCGTCCAGCACCCAGCGATCCTGGCTGAAGGAGGCGGTGTAACTGTCGAGGAAGCGGGTGTCGCAAGATCCAGGGCCGTCCAGATGGTGGACGGCGGTGTAGCGGCGGCCGGAGAGGATTTCGCCGGAGCCGAGCTGGAATCTCCCCCGCCCCTGTGAGCGGTGAACGGCGAGCGCGGGGCGCAGGGCGACGTCGTCGAAGTAGACATCTCCGTTCACGCGTCGCTCGCCTATCCGAAAGCGAAGCCCCGACCGGAGATCGGGGGAACGGAAGTAAAACCGGGTGGACCGCCAGGCGGCGCTCGGCTCGGCCGCTCTGCTGACCGGACCCACGCCGGCGAAGATCTTGCCGCCGGGCTCCCGCAGGTCTGCCCGCGACCAGTAGGACAGTGCGTAGAGGCTGTTGGAGGCGGCCGCCCGCGGCTTGGTTCTGCGGAGCAGGTATGTCTCCCGGCGGGGCAGGACCGCGGATACCCCCGCGCAGAAGGAGAGGATAGCGCGCTGGTGCGTGATGTATGTGTTGCGAGGAGGACGCGGTGAGCAGAGAAGAGACACGGGCGGCCGATGTAAAGACATACGGCCGGGACCTTCCCCCGGCCGAATTGGAGGAACTGGCGGTCAACACCATCCGCACCCTGGCGATGGACGGGGTGCAGAAGGCGAAGTCCGGCCACCCCGGCATGCCCATGGGGATGGCGGACGCGGCCTTCGTGCTGTGGATGCGGTTCCTGCGGCACAGCCCCTCGTGGCCGCAGTGGCCGAACCGGGACCGGTTCGTGCTGTCGGCCGGTCACGGCTCCATGTTGTTGTACTCGCTGCTCCACCTGTTCGGCTATCCCATCGGCCTGGACGACCTCAAGTCGTTCCGGCAGTGGGGGAGCATCACCCCCGGCCACCCGGAGCGCAGCCCGGAGCGCGGGATCGAGACCACCACCGGGCCGCTGGGCCAGGGGTTCGCCAACGGAGTGGGGATGGCGCTGGCCGAGCGGATGCTGGCGGAAGAGTACAATGGCGACGAAGAAATCGTGGGCCACTACACCTACGCCATCGTCAGCGACGGCGACCTCATGGAGGGGATCTCCCATGAGGCGGCCTCCCTCGCCGGGCACCTGAAATTGGGGAGGTTGATCTACCTCTACGACGACAATCACATCAGCATCGAGGGCGGCACCGACCTCGCCTTCAGCGAGGATGTCGCGGGGCGTTTTCAGGCCTACGGGTGGCAGGTGTTGAAGGTGGACGGGCACGACCGGGAGGCGGTGGCGCGGGCGATCGAGGAGGCGCGCGCGGAGACGGAGCGGCCCAGCCTGATCATGTGCCACACCCATATCGCCAAGGGCAGCCCGAACAAGCAGGACACCGCGGCCTCCCACGGCGCGCCCCTCGGGGAGGAGGAGGTGGCCGCGACAAAGAAAGCGCTGGGCTGGCCCCTGGAGCCGCCCTTCTTCGTGCCGGACGTGGTGAGAGAGTTGTTCGCCAAGCGGCGCGGGGAACTGGACCGCGCCGCGGAGGCCTGGAAGGAAAAATTCGCCGCCTGGCGGCAGGCCCACCCGGAGCTCGCGGCGCGCTGGGAGGCGCAGATGGACAAGGCGTTGCCGGAGGGCCTGGAGGAAAGACTGCCCGTCTTCGAGACGGGAAAGGAGATCGCCACCAGGAACGCCTCCGGCGAGGTGCTGCAGGTGCTCAGCGCGGAGGTGCCCGCGCTGGTGGGCGGATCCGCGGACCTCGCCCCCTCCACCAAGACCCTCATCAAGGACGCGGCCGACGTGGGACCGGCGAGCTACGGGGGGAGAAACCTGCGGTTCGGGGTCCGGGAACATGCGATGGGGGCGATGATGAACGGAATGGCCCTGCACGGGGGCTTCCTCCCCTATGGCGGGACCTTCCTGGTGTTCGCCGACTACATGCGGCCGGCGATCCGGCTGGCGGCGATGATGGGGCAGCAGGTGGTGTACGTGTTCACCCACGACAGCGTGTTCGTGGGCGAGGACGGCCCCACCCACCAGCCGGTGGAACACGCCATGTCGCTGCGGACGATTCCGGGGCTGGTGGTGATTCGGCCGGCGGACGCGGCGGAGACCGCGGAGGCGTGGAGGGTGGCGCTGGAGAGAAAGGAAGGGCCGACCGCGCTGCTGCTGACCCGCCAGGGGGTGCCGGTGCTCGACCGGGAGGGGCTCGCCCCCGCGAGGATGGTGGAGCGGGGCGGGTATGTGCTGCTGGAGACGGAGGACCCGGAGCTGATCCTCATCGCCACCGGGTCGGAGGTGCACGTGACCCTGGGAGCGGCCCGGCTGCTGGCCGCGGAGGGCCGGCGGGTGAGGGTGGTGAACATGGCGAGCTGGGAGCTCTTCGACGCACAGCCGGAGGAGTACCGGCGGGAGGTGCTGCCGCCGGAGGTGACGCGGCGCATGTCGGTGGAGGCGGGGATCACCACCGGCTGGGAGCGATATGTGGGCCTGGAGGGGGTGAAGCACGGGATAGACCGATTCGGCGCCTCCGCCCCCTGGAAGGTGATCGCGGAGAAGTGGGGCTTCACGCCGGAGGCGGTGGCGGAGAAAGCGAGGGCCCTGTTGAAGACGGGGCCGTGAGCGCGGTGGCGACATGGTAGTGCCCTTGCTGTGGGGTCTGCTGGGAGTGCTGGCGGTGGCGATCTCGCGGGCCGCCGGCGCGGCCGTGTTCGGG
>WFSF01000152.1 GCA_015486155.1 Armatimonadota bacterium | reverse complement strand
CGGCGGAGGCCGCATGGGCGGGGGCCGCGGCGGAGGCCGTGGAGGCCGAGGCCGCGGTGGAGGTCGCGGCGGCGGCCGTGGAGGTGGTCGCGGCGGCCGCGGTGGTGGTCGCGGCGGCCGTGGTGCAGGCGCATGAGGGAAGCTGAAGGAGAATCGCGGTGACACAACTGCGGCTTACTCGAGTCCAAGTTGCTGCCGGCGGGCTGGCGATCGCGGTGGCGATCTGTGCCATCTTCTTCTTCCTGTTCATACGTCCGAAACAGGCGAGTATCGCGCGCATGACCAAGAACGCGGAAGAAATCAACCAGCAAGTCAAAGCGGACCGGCCCAAATACGAGAAGGAGCTGGCCGCTGCGAAAGTCGCCGCGGCCGATGCCCGCAAGAAGTTCGACGAGATCATGAAGACCCGAATGCCGGATGTGTCCTTCCAAGATCCGCTGGCCGCGATGTTCCGGCTCCAGAGCCTTCCCAAGGAGGAGGGACAACTGCTCTCCGCCTGGTTCAACAGCACCGGCGCGCAGGTGAGCGGATACAGTTTTCCGGCCTTCAGCACCGATTTGCCAGACCCGTCCGCGCGCACTCTGCCCGATCTCAAGTGGAACCTGAGCGTGACCGTCAAGGATTTTCCGGCCTTTCTCGATTGGCTCGAGAAGCTCCCGAAGGCGCCTCGTTTGCTGGAGTTGGAGGGCATCAACCTGCCCGGCATGAGACCGCCCGGGACACCCTTCACGGCAACCGTCTCGGTCGTTCTGCATGAATGGGTGAAGAGGCCGCAACAGCCGGCCGTGCAGACGGCGCAGGCCGCTGGGAGCTCCGGGGCCGCGGCCGGGGCGCAGACGACGAGTGGAACGGCCGCACCCGCCGCCAGCGTGGGCCGCGGAGGCGGACGCCGCGGAGGCGGACGCCGCGGGGGAGGACGCCGCGGGGGAGGAAGAAGGGGATGATGTCCGCGCGCCAGGGCGCCAGGAGTGAACGATGAGTTTGAGCCAGATCGATCGGAAAAAGCTCATGATCGCGGCCGGCGTAGTGGTCGCGGCTCTGATCGTGCTGGTGATTGTGCTCAAGGGCGGCAAGCGCCAGGGAGCCCAGGGGGGGCCGGGGGGCGCCTTCACAGGCGGAGGACAGGCCGCCGGCGGCGTTGCAACCGCGCAGGGCGGAGCCCCGGCCGCGCCCGGGACGCAACAGCAGGCCGGCGCAGAAAAAAAGCCCGCCGCGCCGTCCGGCACGATGCTGGGTGCGGTGCGCTTGGGCGCGGGCTCCGATGTCGTGACCCGGCCCGATCCGCTGATCACCTTCGACGCTCCGCCGGTGCCGACGCCGCCGGAGCTGCTGGTGAATCCGCCCCCGGTCGCGCTGGTGCCGGGTGGATTGCGACCGGTGGTTCCGCCGGAGATTTCGGGCTCCGAGTCCGTGCAGATCGGCCGCTATCGAGTCGCCGGCGTGATGTTCAACAAGGGCGCATTTGCCATTCTCGAGGCGGCGCCTGGTCAGACCTTTGTGGTCAAGCCGGGCGATGTCGTGGAAGGCAACATGATCACTGCAATCGCCCGCGATTCCATCTATCTGGTGGATTCCCAGGGGAGACGGTGGCGGGTGGAATTGCGTGGAAGCGGCCCCGGGGGCGCCGCGGTCTCCGAAGGCGGAGCGGCGGGCACCATCGCGGGAATGCCGGGGAGCCCGCCGGGAGGGTCCTAGAGGCCGCCCGACGGGGAAACGCCCCTCAAGCTCGTTTGGGTATTAACAGCGGGAATCGGATTGTGCTAGAATATGAGAGACGACGGGCGAGAGGCACTTGGCCGTCGGAGGTAGGTGAAATGGCCGACAAGAAAGTTCGTTTACTCGCAATCGGGATTGGCCTCGTGCTGGCCGTCTCCCTGGCGCTTGCGCTGAGCGCACCGGGGAGGGCGCAGGGAGACGAACAGAAAATCACCCTGGACCTGCGGGATGCCACCCTGGAGTCCGCGCTGCGGATGCTGTTCAAGGATACCCCGTACAGTTACACTCTGGCCCCTGGGCTGGGGAACCTCACGGTGACGCTGAACCTGCAGAACGTCACCTTCGCCCAGGCCTTGCGGGCCATCCTCGATATGCACGATCTCACCTACCGCAAGGAGCCGGGGGATCTCTACTTCATCACCAAGCGGGAGGCGACGCCTCCACCTCCTCCGGAGACTACGGAGACTACTAAAACGCCGGTCTCGCAGCAGTACTACTGGATCGGACCGGGGGGGCGCTATGAGCTTCAGTACCTCGACTGCCGCGATGTCGCGACCTGGTTCGGCGGGGAGATCGTCGGGGGTGCTCCCATGATTCCGTATCCCATCGCAGGGGCCAGCGGCTACTCCGGCGGCATCGGCACCACTGCCGGCATCGGCACCACCGGCGGCATCGGCACCACCGGCGGCATCGGAACCTCCGGCATCGGTGGCGGCGGCGGCTACGGTGGCGGCGGCGGCTATGGTGGCGGCCACAGTAGCGGCGGCGGCCACAGTGGTGGTGGCGGCCACAGTGGTGGCGGCGGCCACAGTGGTGGCGGCGGCGGCGGAGGCCACAGCGGCGGCGGCGGCCGCGGCAGGTAATCCCGTTTGGCGCTGGACGTGACTACTGCGAGCCTGAGGCTTGGCGGCCAATATGTCGAAGGCGCGCTCGAAGGTCCTGGGAGGCAATAGATGAAGCGAGTGATAGTGACGCTGACCGTATTGACACTGTTCGCGTTGGCCTGTGGGCTGGCGGCGGCGCAACAGGCCGCCCCCGCGAATACAGGGCGCGAACCCGTGTGCCTCGAGGTGCGCGGGGCCAGCATCCCCCAGGTGCTGGAGTCCGTCTCAGCGAGTTGGGGAGACAAGATCAGACTGGAGGGGGAAGTCAAAGGCACTATCACCCTCAAGGATACCTATACCTCGGTCGAGCAGGTGTTGGACGATATCTGCAAGGCCTACCCCTATTATTGGTGGCGCGAGGCCGACGGCACCTATGTGCTCTCCTCCGAAACCCGACCCGGCAAGACCGCTGGCGGACAGAGCGAACAGTCGCAGGGCTCAAAACAGACGACCCGCTGGGTCGAACTGCGCTTTACCTCCCCTCAACAGCTCGCTTGGCTGTTTGGGTATTCCGACACCCCCGGTCCTGAGCCGACACCGGCCGCAAGTCTGGTGTCGCCCGGCGGTAATGTCGGCGGGGCCTCCTCGCCATTGGGTGAGCTCGCGGGCGGTCGCGGCGGCGGCGGCCGCGGCAGGTAATCCCGTTTGGCGCTGGACGTGACTACTGCGAGCCTGAGGCTTGGCGGCCAATATGTCGAAGGCGCGCTCGAAGGTCCTG
>WFSF01000151.1 GCA_015486155.1 Armatimonadota bacterium | reverse complement strand
GGAGCAGTTGGGGGAGGGGAGGTACCGGATCTCTCCGGACTCCTTCTTCCAGGTCAACCCGCCCCAGGGGGCGCGGCTGGCCGCGCTGGTGGAGGAATGGGCGGGGGTGAGGGAAAGCGATGTCGTGGTGGACGCGTACTGCGGGGTGGGGGCCTTCCTGCTGCCCCTGGCGCGGCGGGCGAAGGCGGCGATAGGGATCGAGTCCGACGAATCGGCCGTCGGGGATGCGCGGGCCAATGCGCGCGCCTGGCGGCAGCGGAATGTGAAGCTCTACCGCGGCCGGGTGGAGCACGTCCTGCCGCGCCTGGCCGACCGGGAGGTGCAGGCTGACATCGTCGTGCTCGACCCGCCGAGGAAGGGATGCGGCCCCATCGTGTGCGAGGCCGCGGCGAGGCTGGGGCCGCGCCGCATCCTGCTGGTCTCCTGCCATCCCGCCACCCTGGCGCGGGACCTGAGGAGTCTGGCCGATCACGGGTACGCGGTGCGGCGGGTCCAGCCGGTGGACATGTTCCCCCACACCTGGCACGTGGAGACGGTGGCGCTGTGCGAGCGGGAGACCGCGTAGCGCGCAGGAAAACCTGCGGCGGGGCGGCTGAAGCCGCCCCGCCGGTGTGTACGCTGCGTATGTCCAGGCTTCTTCTCTACTCTAAACCGCGACGACTGCGACCACGCTGTCGCCGTCGTTGAGCCGGATGCCGCGCACGCCCTGCGCGCCGCGGCCCATCTGGCGCAGGTCGGCGGCGGAGAAGTGAATGGCTCGGCCGCCGGCGGTGACCACCATCACGCCCTGAGCGTTACCCAGGGCCACCGCGTCCACCACCGCGTCGCCGTCGGCGACGCTCATCGCTCCCACTCCGCCTCCGCCCCGCCCCTGCTTGCGGAACTCGTCCACCGAGGTCTTCTTCACCATCCCATTCTTGGTGACCAGAACTACGTCCATTGCTCACGCCTCCTTTTTTTCTGGGGTTCACGCCCCCGGTCTTTCGTGACCGGGTTTCCGGGGGGCCGCATCGGCCTTCCCTCGCCACCCAGCCACTCAGATGCTACCACAAGGCTTCTGAACCTTCTAACGCCCATTCTGGGCGATTCTGGCAATTCGCGGTCCGGTCAGGGGGCGTTGCCGCCGCCCTTCCCCCGGCTCTCCGCCGGCGGAGGGGCTCGTTGTTGCAGTCGTGGAGAAGGCGATTTCGCCTCTGAGCCCCCTGAAATGCTCATATTCGTCCCATGAGTGGGTTTGCCCCGCCGGGCGGGAAAGTCCTGCCTGGATTTGGGGAAGCCTGGGCATCGAGCGCCCGGAGGAGCCGGCCTCTTGCGCGCCGGGAAATGCGCAGAATCCGCCGCAAACGGCATTTCATGGGCTTTGCGGGGGCGGAGGCGGAGGGAGCGCGCACGGGGCCGGCGAACAGGCCTGTATCACTTTCTCGGAGCGTGTGACATGGGTGCTTCATCGGGAGGCCGGCGGGTGGGGCCGTATGATATCCTGCACTCGAAGCCGATCTACGAGAACCGCTGGATAAAGGTGCGGGAGGACCGGGTCGCCTGGCGGGGCGGCCCGGAGCAGGTATTCGGGGTCGTGGTCATGAGGCCCGGGGTGACGGTGCTGCCCATGGATGATGACGGCGTCGCCTACCTGGTGAGGGAGTTCAAGTACGGGATAGGCGAGGAGACGCTGGAGGCGGTGAGCGGCGCGATCGAGTCCGGGGAGCGCCCCGAGCACGCGGCCCTGCGGGAGCTGGGCGAGGAGTGCGGACTGGCGGCATCCGAGTGGGTGGACATGGGCCTGGTCAATCCCTTCACCACCATCATCAATTCGCCGAATCACATGTTCCTGGCCCGCCGGCTCTCCCCCCTGGGCCGACCTCCGAAGACGGGCGCGGGGGAGCCGGAGGAGCGGGTGTCGGTGGTGAAGATGCCCTTCGAGGAGGCCCACCAGGCGGTGCTGAGAGGGGAGATCACCCACAGCGCGTCGTGTGTGCTGATCCTCAAGACCAGGGAGTACCTCGACAGAAAGCGAGGGCGGTAGCCGGTGCCCGCACGGCTCCCTCAACTCCAGATGGCGCGCGCCTCGCTGGAGGGGATTCCGGAGGTGGAGACGCCCGCCGGTTACCGGCTGCGCACCTACCGCCCCGGGGACGAGGCGGCCTGGTGCCGACTGGTGAACGAGGGCATCGGGGGAGACTACACCGAGGAGAAATGCCGCGAGGAGCTGATCCGGCGGCCCTCGTTCGACCCGGCCGACCTGTTCTTCGCGGAACGCGGCGGCGAGGTGGTGGGGACGGCCTGCGCTCTCCGGCAGGAGGAGGGAAAGCCGGGAATCGTGCACATGGTGGCGGTCTCCCCGGAGCACCGGGGGCATGGCCTGGGCCGCGCGCTGGTGGCGGCCGTGCTGCATCGGCTCCGCGAGCTCGGCTATGCCGCGGCCGAGCTGAGCACCGACGACTTCCGGCTGCCCGCCATCGCCACCTACCTATCCCTCGGCTTTCAGCCGAAGTTCACCCACGAGAGCCACGAGGAGAGATGGCGGGCCGTCCGGGAGAGGTTGCAGGGCGGAAGCCGGCGTGGAGGCGGTCGTCAGCCTTCAGCGCGCGCCTGACGAGCGCCCCATTGCTCAGACCATCTCTTTGCTGTGAACGAGGCGGGCGGGGTCGGGCGCGAGGGCCTCGCTCAGAATCTCGCGTGCTCCTCGAGCAGATCCGGTATCACGCGCACGCTCTCGAAGTCGGCCTTGATGTGGATCTCCTCGTGGCCGAGGACGGTGTGTCGGCCGTCGCCGATCTGGGAAATCACGTCCAGGATCATGTCGCGGGTCTTCTCCGGGGTGGCGCCGACGAACTGGGTGGGGTCGATGCCGCCGATGAGGGTGATGTCCGGCCCCAGCTTCTCGCGGGCGAGCCCGATGGGGCAGTCTCCCAGGGGAGGCGGAGTGACGGCCTCGATCCCGTCGACGTCGGTCTCCGCCAGCTCGGGCAGCAGGCCCTTCAGCAGGCCGCACATGTGGGGCACGAACAGTTTTCCATGGGCGTGGCAGATGTCCCGGTAGTCCTGTAGTTGCCGGAGGCACCAGCGGCGGTAGAGATCCGGGGAGACCAGGGTGGTGGAGGTGTCCTCGAAGGAGCGCACCACCTCGCCGGGGCCGGAGGCGGCGAGCTCGTAGTACTCGCAGTTGCGCCGGTGCATCGTGTCCAGTAGGTCCTCCATCTCCCGCGGGTGGTCCTCCAGCAGATAGTAGACGTTCGGCAAGCGGATCTGGAACATGATGAGATCGAGCAACGGGGTGGGCGGACCGAAGATGGTGATCAAACCGGCCTCTCCCATGGCCGCGATGCGGGACCGCACGTAGTCGTAGCGCGGGGTGTAGACCGCGTCCTGGTACATGGCGCGGTAGGCGCGGACCTCCTCCACCGTCTTCACCATGTGCTCGTGCTCCATCTCCTCCCCGATGTCGTGCATGAGGCGGGCCCTGGAGACGAGCGTTCTGTCGTCAATCCGGTAGGTGTGGACCACCTCGTCTCCCTCGCGGGTGTGGGTGATCTCGACATTGGGATAGGTGATCTCCACCGCGTCCACACGGAGAAGACACTCCGCCCTCATCCGGCGGCAGGCCTCGATGTATACGTTCTCGGGGGCGGGTTCCGGGCCGGGGATCTGCTCCAGGATGCGCTCACAGAAGACGATGTTGAACTCCGGCGCCCACGGCAGCCGGTCGGGCGGCTCCCCGTGGAGCGCGGCCAACAGTCGTTGCCTGGAAGTCATTTCCCACCTCGCAGTCATGTGGTCTCTACCTTATTCTTCTCGGCTCATCGCGTCTCCACCTCCCACCCGCGGCTCGATGCCCGCGGGAGGTCCGTAGCAAACGGTGCATCTGCCGAAAGTTAGTTTCGGTCTCAGGTTCAAGCGGGATTATGGAACAATTCCCACGCAGGGCCGGCCGTGGCTGGATGATCCTCTGGCCATCGGGCGGCGTTTATCGCACGACAACATGCCTGCTTTATCCACTCTAAGCGTCGGATCCGCCGGCGAAAGCCCGTGAGGGGCAGGGCTTGCCGAGCCAGCTTTCCACCCGACAACCGGAGGAGCGCTCATCTGGTAGTACGAACGGCCAGAGGCGCTTGTTGTCCCCGGTGCGGAAGGGGCTCGGTCCGCAACCGCGATCGCTCGGCGGGGCTGACGCAACCTGGACGGGTGCGAGATGACAACACGGCAACGTGTTTTCCCGCGCGCTGGGGTATCCCAGCGGCGCGCGCTGGTCGTATTCTTGTTTGTGTCATTGGTGTTGGCCGCACTGTGCGTCAACGCATATTCTGCGCCGGCCACCATCTTCTCGGACGATTTCGACCATGCCTTCACCGGATGGACCATCAAGGGAACGCCCGACTGGAACTTCCTTCCGCCCACCATCGGCCTCCGCAGCATTCGGCTGCGCAAGAAGGAGGCCATCAAGCGCACGATCTCCACGGTCGGCTACCAGGACATCACGGTGTCCTTCTATCTGGGGGCATGGAGCCTGGACAAGAAGAAAGAGTACGTGTGCGCGGAGTGGAACGGCGGTTCCGGGTGGCAGATACTGAAGAAGATCAAGGACCACGACCCCGAGGAGGACAGACATCTCCACTACTTCGAGTACGCGCTGCCCGCCGGGGCCTCCAACAATGCGGCATTCGCGCTTCGCTTCCGCATCCACGGCAACGGCAACCGGGACTATGGATGGGTGGACGAGGTCGTGGTGCAGGGGGAGCCGATTCAGTACACGCTTTCCCTCGACGGAGTGGGCGGCGCGGTCGCGGTGAACGGCTCCATCCAGTCCCTTCCCTGGAGCGGCGTATTCGACGGAGGAGAGGTGGTCACCCTGGAGGCCGTGCCGAATCCGGGATTCGAGTTCACCGGATGGTCGGGGGATCTCACGGGGGCGGACAATCCCGCCGCCATCACCATGTCCTCCGACAAGAACGTCACCGCCGAGTTCGCCCTCCACCTGGTGACGGTCAGCGCGGCCTGTGACCCGTCCACCGTGCCCTCCGGGGGCGCGGCCGATCTGTCGGCCGTGTTCGATGACAGCCTGGGGCACAGCGCGGCCTCCTGGCACTGGGACGACGGAGGCGCGGGCGGGACCTTCTCGCCCTCGGCCGACGTCCAGAACCCCACCTACACCGCGCCGGAAAACCTGAGCGACGATGATTTGGCGGTAACCCTGTCGGTGAGCGCGCTCTGTGACGG
>WFSF01000150.1 GCA_015486155.1 Armatimonadota bacterium | reverse complement strand
GGCTTCTGCTCGGCGGTCGGAACGGCGGCCTTCTTCTCGGCGACAGGGGCCGCCTTGGCGGGCGCTTTCTTTCCGAATCGCGCCCTGATGGTATCGAGCACCTGAGGGGGAACGCTGGAGCTGGCGGTCTTGCCGCCAATCCCCAATTCTTCGAGCAGAAGCAAGATGTCCTTGCTCTTTACGTTGAGCTCTTTCGCCAGCTCATGCACCCGCATTTGCGACTCGCTTCCCCGGTGCTGCTGCACCCCCGTCCGCCTCGGACAGGGCCGCTCTCAGCGCCTCGATTACCTCCGGGCCGATCGGACTGGCGAGCGCCCGGCTCAATCTCCCCTGTTTGACCGCCTTTTCCAGGCAACGCCGGCTGGGGCAGAGATAGGCTCCCCGCCCGGCCGTCTTGCCGGTCGCGTCCAGCCTCACCTCACCCTGCGGGGTGCGCACGACCCTCACCAACTCCGATTTCGCCCGCACCTGCCGGCAGGCGACACAACTTCTCTGGGGCCGATGCCGCGCAGCCGTCATGCTTCCTCTTTTTGTTCGGCCGCGACGGCGCTCTCGGAGGCCGCAACCGCCTCCGGCTCGCCGTCGCTCTCCTCCGGGGGCATCCCGCCCTCGACCTCGGGTTCCGACGCAGACGGCGGCTCTTCGGAGGCCGCGCTCTCTTCGGCCTCTTTCGCCTCCGCAGCTACCGTCTCCGGCTCCTGGGGCTCAGGCGCCGTTCCCGGCTCCTCCGGTGCCACCGCCTCGGCGGGGGGCTCCCCCGCCGCAGCCTCTTCGGCCGCGGCCTCCCGGCCCTCGATCTCCTGTCCGGCGGCGGCCTCCTCGGTTGCGGCTTCTTCACCTTCTCCCGCCGCCTCGGCGGCCGCCTTTGCCTCCATCTCGGCCATCTGCGCCTCGCTGCGGATGTCGATCCGCCAGCCGGTCAACCGCGCGGCCAGGCGCACATTCTGGCCCTCCCTGCCGATGGCGAGGGAGAGTTGATTGTCCGGGGCCACCACCGTGGCCGACCGCAATTCCTCGTTGATGATCACCCGGGTGACCTTGGCGGGGCTGAGGGCCGCGGCCACGTACTTGGCGGGCTCGTCGCTCCAGCGGACGATGTCCACCTTCTCGCCCCGCAGCTCGTCCACCACCGCCTGCACGCGGCTGCCCCGGTGGCCCACGCAGGCCCCCACGGGGTCAACGTTATCATACTTGGACCAGACGGCGATCTTGCTGCGGGCGCCCGCCTCCCGCGCCTGGGTCTTGATTTCCACGATCCCCTCGTGGATCTCCGGCACCTCCAGCTCGAAGAGGCGCCTGAGCAGCCCCGGATGGCTCCTGGAGACCAGCACCCGGGGCGTCTTGGTGGTGCGCTTCACCTCCAGGATGTAGACTTTCATCCTCTCGCCGAAGCGGTAGGAATCCAGGGGAGACTGCTCGGCCGGCGGCAATACCGCCTCGATCTTGCCCAGATCGATGTAAACCGTGCCGCTGCGCGCCTCCCGCCTCTGCACCACCCCGGTGACGATATCGCCGTCCCGGTTGCTGAATTCGCTGTAGATGATGTCCCGCTCCGCCTCCCGGATCCGCTGAGCCACCACCTGCTTTGCGGTCTGGGCGGCGATGCGCCCGAAGGCCGACGGGGAGACCTCGATATCGAGATATTCGCCCTCTTCCACCGTGGGGTCGAGCCGGCGCGCCTCGGCCAGGGACATCTCCAGGTGGGGGTTCTCCACGTGCTCCACCACCCGCTTGCGGGTGAACACCGTCGCCTGCCCGCTGTCCCAGTCGATATCCACGTGGATTTCGCAGGTCGCCCCGTAGTGCTTCTTGTAGGCGGAGACGAGCGCGGCCTCGATGATCTCGCTCAGCGTCTCGAGCGGGATGTCCTTTTCCCTGCCTATATCCCTCAATGCCTGCACAAAATCGGGCTGCATGGTTATCGCTTCCCGTTGAAGCCGTTGCCTTTATGCTATCACTCTAACGGCGAAGAGTGGGACAACTCCCACTCTTCGGCGCTCCACACACCGTGTGTTCCCGCCAGCCGGGCCCTCACGGCAAATACACAGCATCCCCAGACGACCGGTCACATCGGCCGCGCAGAGAGCATCAAACCACTGGAGAGTATAGCATAGCGCGCTTGCTCCCGCAAGGGCGCGCCCCTGCGGGCAGCGTTGGCGTGAAGGATGGCGGAGGGGGGAAATGCGCCGCGTCGAGGGGGTGACGCCCTCGCTCCGCAGGCCGCCTGGATTCCTGTCCCCACCCTCAGCCCGTGCGGCCCGAGGCGAACCGCGGCAGATACTGGGCATGGGCGCTCAACAGTTCGTCGGCCAGCGCCACCGCCTGGTCCAGGCTCCTGACCCAGCCGTCTATCACCAGGGCCTGAATGAACTTCTGCCTGCTGCCCTCGAGCGCCGCCTCCACCACTGTCTCCACCCACGCCAGCCGGGAGGCGATGGTCCCCACGATTCCGGAGGGCAGGGGGCGCTGGGCGAGAGGCTTGATTCCCGCCGCGGTGGCGACCACCGGGGCCTCCACGACGGCCTCGGGGGGAAGATTGGGGGCCTGGCCGGTATTCGGCATGTTCGCCGAGAAGACGCTCCCCAGGTCCCTCCGAACGCTCTCCACGATGTCCACGACCCGCTCGTGCTCCCCCTCTCCTCCGGCGAAAGAGTCGTCGTCGACCGCACCGTCGGAGAACGCCTTGCGGCGCATATCCTCGTAGATTCGGTCTCCCCAGGCGATGGTCTCCTCGATGGGGTCCCACTCGAGGCCGATCTTGCGGCCGCAGTACAGGCCGTCCGGGAACAGGGTGGGGAAGAATTCGATGACATGGGTGTCGCCCACGGCCGGGTAGGCGCCGAAGATCTGAAGCAGCTGCCAGCAGAACCCTCCCGGCTCCTTGCGTCCGCCCGCGCCGTCGTCCAGTTCCGCCAGATGCTTCTCCGCCAGCTCCAGCAGCCGGGGCATCACATCCTGGGCGTTGACGCGCGCCTCGAGAAACCACGTCAGGTGGTTCAGGCCTACCGCGGTGTATCGAAAGTCGGACGGATCCACCTGCAGTTCTCCGGCGAGCTCGAGGCCGACGCCGTGGACGCCGCTGCACAGCCCGATGATGTCGGCGCCGGTTTCCTTCCGGACGGCGCGGCAGATCGCGGTCATGGGGTTGGCGTAGTTGAAGAAGAGCGCGTCGGGCGCCAGCTCGAGCACGTCCTCGGCGATCTCCACCATGGGGGGTATGACGCGGAGGCAGCGAGAGGTGCCCCCGGGCATCACGGAGTCTCCGACCGGCTGATAGATGCCGTACTTGCGCGGGATGAAGATGTCCTTCTCCCAGGCGCGCCGGCCGCCCACTGCGATGGTGGTGACCACCACGGTGGCGTCCGGCAATACCTCCCGCCGGTCGGTGGAGGCGCGGACCGTGATGGAGCTGCCCTTGCTCTGGATCACTTTCCTGGTGAGGCCCTCGGCGACCTGAAGCGCCTCCGGGTCGATATCCACCAGAGCCAGCTCGCAGTCCCAGCCTCGGTTCACGATGTCCGTTACCAGCGCCCCCGTGAACATGGCGCTCCCGGCGCCGATGAGAACGACCTTCTCCTTCATCTGAAGACTCCTTACCATGGGCTGCGGCCCGCCCGTTCGTAACCGCGCTTGGCCCGGCCCATGATAGTATGAGATGATGTCTCGTGCAACCGAGGTGACTTGCGCCTTGTGTCCACGCCTTTTGCATCCCTCACTTCCCATTGAAGGGTGCGCCCCCAACTATTCGGTCGTGCGGAGCGGCGCGGGAGTGGCATGGGTTCGACGGACGAGAGCGCGATGGGCCTGCCAGCCCTCTCAGTGAGAGAGGGGAAGTTCGGGCAAATGCCGAACATGTCATTGCAGTGTCATGCCTGAGATGAGGAGTGCGCTCTTGGCCTCGGAATGTGTGGTAGTCACCGGGGGAGCCGGTTTCGTCGGATCTCATCTGTGCGAAGCGCTGGTCCGCGAGGGCCGGCGGGTGATCGCAGTAGACAACTTCGTGACAGGCCGCCCTGAGAATGTCGCCCATCTGGCAGGACAGCCCGATTTCACCTTGCTCGAGCACGATATCTGTGAGCCGCTCACGCTGGAGACCGATGTCGGGTTGGTCTTTCACCTCGCCAGCCCTGCGAGCCCGGTCGATTTCACGCGCCTTCCCTTGGAGATCATGCGGGCCAACTCACAAGGCACATGGAACGCGATCACCCTTGCGCTGGAGAAAGGGGCCAGGTTTCTGCTTGCGTCGACCTCGGAGGTATATGGCGATCCCCTGGAACATCCGCAACGCGAGACCTACTGGGGCCATGTGAATCCTATCGGACCGCGCAGCGTATACGATGAAGCGAAGCGGTTCGCCGAGGCGTTGACGACAGCCTTTCGAAGGTTCCGCGGCCTCAACAGCGCAATCGCACGGATATTCAATACATACGGTCCCCGCATGCGGCTCGATGACGGCCGTGTAGTTCAGAAGTTCATCCGACAGGCGCTGTGCGGAGATCCGGTAACGGTGTTCGGCGACGGGAGTCAGACCCGGAGCTTCTGCTATGTCGAGGACTTGGTCAAGGGCCTCATCGCGCTCGCCGATTCAGACCAGCCTGGTCCGATCAACCTGGGAAACCCTGAGGAGAAAACCATAGCAGACCTGGCTCGTCTGATAATACGACTGACCGATTCCAGGAGTTCCATCACCCTCGGGCCAAAGCCCCCCGATGATCCCCAGCGGCGCAAACCGGACATCTCGCTGGCCCGCGATCTGCTGCAATGGGAGCCCGAGACCTCCCTGGAAAGCGGCCTCACCAGAACGATAGATTCCATGCGCCGCGGGCTCGCGGATAAGTGACCGGTATGACTCCAGGCGCTCGAAACAGGCCGGCGGTGTGGGCCCGGAAGAGACCGAAGGATTGGCATATCGATAAGCTGAAAGCGATGGGGGCGCGGCCGATCTTGGGAGGGACGAGGCGAAGGCGCCTTCTCCGCGCGCCAAAACGGTTCTTGCCCCCCGAGAGCTGCTTCTAGGCTGACACCGGCTCCTGGTCTTCGGTTGCCTCGAGCGCCAGTCGCACCCTTCTCACGAGTTCGCTGGGCTGGAAGGGCTTGGCGATGAAGTCGCTGGCCCCGGAGGAGCGGGCGGCCGCGATGAATTCGTTGTTGGCGTGGGCGCTGACGATGATGATCTTGATCTCCGAGGTCTCGGGGTTGCCCTTGATCTCCGCGCACACGGGAATGCCGCCCACCTCCGGCATGGAGATGTCGAGCAGCACGACGTCCGGCCGCTCCACGCTCAGAAGGTCGAGCGCGAGCTTTCCGTGATCGACCTCAAAGATGTCGAACTCTTCGCCGCACAGCTTGAGGCTGTCACGCATCAATTGCCGTGCGAACGGGTCGTCGTCCACTATCAGTATCTTGGCCATTGGTCCCCTCGTCTTTGGTCTCTCCGCTTGGGGGTTCGATCGGATGCCGCGCGCTCCGGCGGGAGGTGATGATCACCTGCGGGCCCGCCTTCTTGGTCGCGGGAATCGGCAGCGTGAAGCAGATGGCCACCTGGTATTTCGATCCCTCGTCCGCTGCGTCGGCCGGCCGGTATCCGCCATAGGAGTCGTCCAGCCAGATGCGGCCCCCGTGCAGCTCGATCAGCGCCCTGGAGACTCCCAGCCCCAGATAGCGGGCGTTCTCGCGCGCCCTCTCCACCGCGTTGGCGGTCTCGTCGGCCAGCAGCGCCAGCGCCGGGTCATCGCCCTTCATGCCCGGGCCGAGCACGGCCACCTGCACCGCGCCCGGCTCCACCGCCGGTCCGACCTTCACCTGAATGGAGCCGGTCTGCTCGGAGCACTTGAGGGCGCTCAGGAAAATACGGGAGAGCACTTGCTCCAGCTCGTTGCGGTCGGCGTCTACGGGCGGGGTGCGGGGCTCCACCGTTACCTTGATGCGCTCCCGGTCGCTCGGGCGGTCGAGCAGCATCAGCGCCGACTCGATTGCGTCTTGCAGGCTGACGGGCTGGCGCTTCAATTCCAGCCGCTTTTCCTCGATGCGGGAGATGTCGAGCATGTCCTCGATCATGCGGGCGAGATGCTGGGACTGCTCTCGGATGATCACCAGATACTCGTGCTGGTGTTCCGCATCGAGTTGCGCGGTGTTCTCGTAAAGTAGTTGGCTGAAGCCCACGATCGCGGTTAGAGGAGTGCGGAACTCGTGCGAAACCCGGGAGAGGAACTCGTCCTTGGATCGTATCGCGCGGTCATAGGCCTTGGAGAGCTGCTCGAAAGCGCGCTGTTCCCTGGAGAGCACGAAGAAGAATCCGCCCAGCAGCAGCGCGGAGACGGTGAAGGTGCTCACCCGGGAGATCATCTCCACGGTGATGGGGCCGGTCCTCATGCCCGCGAAGGCCACCAGCACGTAACTCGCCGCCGAAAGCAAACTGGTGCCCACGGCGTCCCGCAGGTTCAACCGGACGCTGGCGTGGAGGATCGGCAGGTAGTACAGGAGGTAGTAGTCGCTGTCGATGCCGGACTGGGTGTAGATGAGAGCCGTGATCAGGGCGATGTCGCAGATCAGCATGGCCAGCACGGCGTGGCGAAGTCTGAATCGAGACCAGGGAAGGAAGGTGCTGACCAGCACGTAGGCCGCGCCGATGGTGACGACGATGTCGAATGCGGCGTTGCGCGGAGCAGCTTGCGTCCGCGCCATCAAGAAGACGGTGAGCAGAATCAGCCCGCGCAAAGCGGCCGCCAGTTTCTCCCGCGGCAGCACGGCCGGGCTGAGCACAATCCTTGGCTTGTGTTGCGATTCCATCCCCATTACTCCCATTGGGAGAGGACACGCGGGCCCCGCGCTGAGCTGTCCTGGGCCATACGCAAGAGAGGCCGCCCAGATTTCTATTCCACATTCCGGGTCGCTATCGGAGCTAGCGAGCATAAAGTCATCGCTGCGGGCTGGAGGGCGTCGGGGGGAGAAGAAGGGGACAGAGCGGAGACAGATTCCGCTCGATCCGCCTAGATGGGCTTGTCGTAGCCCAGGCTGACCAGATAGCTGCGATCGGTATCCCCGGAATCTGCGTTTCCGCCCCAGGAATACCCCACCTTGAGGTGGAGCTTGTTCTCCTCGCTCACCTTGCGGGCGAAGAGCACGGAGACGGTGGTGCGGTCCCGCTGAACGCCGATCCAGTGCTCCGTATCCCGCGAAATGCTGGCCTCGACCTGGTCTTGCTCGTTGAGCCGCCCCCAGACGGCGAGGCCGAGCTTGTGCCGCTGGGAGTCGGCATCCGCGGGATTCCTCTCGGATGCCAGCCACAGCCGGCCGGTCAGACCGGGGCGCAGGAGCGTCCCCAGGGTAAGGCAGCGCCGATACAGGTCCATCGGGCGTCCCTTGTCATCTCCGCTCGTAGCCTCCGGGTAGCGCTGCAGGTCGAGTTGCAGGTAGCGCCGGCCGCGCAGAAGACGCCCAAAGGACACGGACAGCGTGTGCTTTCCGGCATCTTCACCGCCTCGCCGCTGCCTCATGGCCAGACGAAGCCCAATCAAGGGGGAGGCGGCGCCTGCGGGAGATTCGTGGTCGGCGAAGTACTTGCGCGCGTCGGAGAACTCATGGGCGCGGTAAAGATTGGAGACCCACTCCGGCACCTCACCCCTTGGCAATTCCACCTGATAGCCCGTAAGCGCGCTCTTCCCGCCGGAGTCCACCGCGGCGACGCGCTCGGCCCGCAGGCGGAGGGCCCCGAGCCGGCGAGAGAGGGAGAGCGCGTGGCGGGCGGTGTCCTCGCCATCGGTGGTGCGGCCCCGGGCGATGCTCAGGTCCACGTGGCAGTCGTCTCCGGGCCGGAAGGCCAGCGCGAGGGTCGAGTGCGCCTCGCTGCCGGGATCCTGATTGGTGCCGGTGAGCTTCTGGCGGGCGTCAGCGGTAAGATGCCACTCGCGGCCGAATTTACGGTCGAGTTTCACGGAGGTGGTGCGGGCCAGACTCCCATCCGGCTCGCCGGAGCGCTTCTGGTTGAAATCGAAGGCTAGATTCGTGGCGCTCGCACCCCGTCCCAGCGTTCCCGTGAACGAGAATTTCAGTTTCTTGGTGTCATCGCCGCCTTCGCTCACGGCTACGGCCTGCTGGAGCGAGAGTTTTCCTCTGCTCCCGCCCCCGCCGAGCGCGGTCTTCAGCCGGAAGGAGGTCTCCCGGTTCCGTGACTCACCGTCCGCGGCGACGGTCTTCAGGGAGGCCCCCAGCTCACCTTCGCCCGACAGTTCGAACGCGGCCGACACCTGATTGATGTTCTGCCGGCGTCCGTTGCGGTCGGTCTTGGTGCGGTAGTCCGCGGCCAGCCCCAGCCGCCCGGTGGGGCGAAGGCCGAGGTGCACCTCCCGCGTGGATTCCGAGGCCATCTCCCTGCCGTCGCCGGAAGCCACCGTGGTGAGGCCCAGGCGCAGATCGTTTCGGCCGCCGCTTCCGAACTTGGAGGCGAATTCCACTTTGGTGGTGCGGCGGCGCTTATCGCTCTTTCCCATCCCCGGGTCCCAGCGCTCTTCGTGCTCGGTGAGGCCGGCCTTGAGAGTGGACGCTTTTCCCAGAGAGAGGGTGAGAGAATGAGAGGTGTCGCTGATGGTGGCCCCGTTCATCTTGTCCCCCGGCTTGTCGTTGCGCATCGTCTTGCGCTCGGTGGAGAGAGAGATGCCTGGGGTCAACTGGTATGCGGCGCTCATCTGTAAGTTGCGGGTGCCGAGCTCCTCGGTAAGCGCCTTGATCTCCTCCGGGCTCAGGCGCCCCCCGAGAGCGGAGGCGGAGAAGCGCGCCCCCACATCCGCGTAGGAGCCCTGCAGGTGCCAGCGCGGTCCGGTGTAGGACACATCGTAGGAGACCGCGTGGTTGCTATGCGCTCTGCTCAAGGGTCCCACCAGCGCGGACGGGTTTGTGCCCGCTCCCAAAGCGAGGGGAGAAAGAGGAGCGGCGGGCCCCTGGCGCGCAACCCCGGGGAGGAGCGGGGCGCGATTGTATCGCAGGAATGAGAATGACAGTTTGCCGCCACCGGTGAGAGGCAGTTGCAGCGTGGCGGCCAGGTCCGCGGGCACCGAGGTCTGCTGCGGGTCTCCGCCGATGCCGGCGGTGGTGAGATCCAGCCCCGTTCCCGGTTTCTCTTGATAGACCGGGGAGCGATCGTTCAATGCCCATGAGGGCGTCGTATTGGCCAGCAGACACAGCGCCAGAGCCGCCCACAGGGCGGCTCTGAAGTACACTTTGCGCGCTGTTCTATCATGCCCGCAATTGCTCATACAAAGGCTTCCGCGGTCAGATCATGGCTTCTCAGGCCAGCGGTCGAGGGACAGTTATGCCTTCGGCCCGATTGTTCCCGGTTCGTGAGCCGGGGCTCATCTCCTCTGGTGTTTCCCCTTCGCTTGTCCCAGGATTTTCCCCATCTCCGGCGGGCGAGTCCAACGTCCGTTCCCCGGAGGGAGGCGCGGATAGGCTGGCCTCCCAGGCCAGGGTGGCGAATTGCTCGCTCGCCGCCGCCATGCCCTCGTGTGCATCGGACTCCGCCCCTGCGGAGTCGGCGATCTCTCTCAGGGTCAAGACCGCCGAGGGCAGCGGCAGCGAACGCGGCGGGACGGGGGTGCGTGTCTCCTCGGGGCGCGAGACGACGGGTTCCGCCCGCAGGCCCGGCCTCACCGCCACTGCGGCGGACCTCCCCTCCCGGGGACGGCGGACCGGCAGGGATGCATCCGGCGACTCCGCGGATGCGGATGGAGCGGCCGGTTCCTGCTCCGGAGTTACCATCGCTTCCTCCGCCGGGGAGGCGGGGACGGCCGACGAGACGGCAGGCTCGGAGGCGACGGTGTCGGCGGGGCGTGTTGCGATCTCGGTGGCCCGCGGCGCGGGGCGCATCATCACCACCAGCAATGCGGCGACCGCGACCACTCCGGCCGCCAGCGCGGGGCGCAGCCCCCTGCGCCACCAGGCCTCGGCTCCACCTGCGGGAAGCGCCCGACGCGCGGCCCACACTCTTTCCGCGATCACCGCGGGGGGTGTCAGGGAGCGCAGAGAACGCACCGCGGAGACGACTTTGAACAGCAGCACCAACTCCGCTCGGCACCGCAGGCAGACCTGCACGTGGCGCTGCACCTGTTGCACCATTGCGGGGGAAAGCGCTCCATCCACGTACTCGTGCAGGAGACGACCCACCTCGCGACAGGTGAGGTCAGGGAGGCGATTTTCCTCGAGCTTCGCGGCGACGCGCGCCCGCAAGTCGGGGGGCGGAGCCACCGACGAGAGCGAGCGGGCCGCGGCCGCCGCCTCACGCAAACCGGCCAACGCCTGCCGGCAACGTGCGCAGACGGCCAGATGGCGGTCTACCCGCTTCACCCGGGCGGCGGCGAGTTCGCCGTCGAGGTATTCGATCAGTTCGGCTTCCGAAGGATGGCGCATGGCTATCTCTGCCCTCGGCACATTGGTGCCTTTCCACGATTCTAGACACCTGCGGGGAGGGAAGGTCGCGCCGGCGAAGGTGCCTCTTGGGGAATCTTCAGGCTATACGTCCTCCAGCCCTTCGAGAGGACCTTCGTCCCCCTCCTGGGGGTCTGGGGGCGAATCGTGCTCTCTGCTGGCGGCCATCACTTCCTCGGTGACATAGAGCGGAGCGCGCACCCGCAGCGCCAGGGCCACGGCGTCGCTGGGGCGTCCGTCGATGGTGAGGCGTTCGCCGTCCACCGCCAGGTGCAGCTTGGCATAGTAGACGCCGTTCCAGAGATCGTCCACCACCACTTTTTCCAGCTTGCCTCCCAGCCGCTCCAGCATCCCCTGGATCAAGTCGTGTGCGGCGGGAACCCGTATCCGCTCGGCCGCCGGATCGTTGCGGAGCGCCGACCAGATGGCCACCGCCTCGCAGGGGCCGATCACCATGATGAGGGGGCTGCCCCAGTCGTCGCGCAGGGTGAGCAGATACTCGGAGTCCGAGCGTCTCCCCACTCTCCAGACTCTCATCCGGATCTCGGACACCGTCATCCCCCCGCGTCGCCGACGGGGACTCGAAGATCTGGGTGCCACCACAGTGCGCTGAACACTTCCTCTGCTCCGGCATCCGGATCGCCCGCCGCCGCGGCCCCTCGCTCGGCCTCGGCCAGCATTGCCACCTGATCCTTCGCTCCTGCCCCGCGCAGGGTACAGCGAAGTTTCACCGCGCGCACGCGGTCGTCGAAGGCAAAGCTCTCGTCCGCCAGAGCGCGCGCGACGCGGACTATGTTCCTGCGGGTCTCACTCAAAGACCAGACCCGGGGCATGGTAAAACGGATCGCGGCGGAGGCGGTGAAGGGGTCGATCTCCACGGAGGAGACCTGGCAGTTGACGTCCACCGCGGTCATCCGGGACTGCAGATGACTCAACAGGCCGGCCTCCAGCCCAGGCAGATCTGCCGCCGTCTGGTCGTCCATTCCCCGGCGGCCTTCGGGCGCTGTGCCGGGCGTCTCGGCCGCGGACATCTGTTCGGCCGGAGCGAATGCCCCCGAGGCCGCGGCCGCGCCTGCCGTATCGGAGGGGGCGGGGGATTGCCGGCTCAGCAATGCGGTGGCGACGGCGATGGCGAACACCACCGCTAAGGCCAGGGCGACCGTGGTGGTCAGAGAACAGGGCCGGGGTCCCATCGTTCCCACAGGGGGAGAAGACTGCGCCCGATCTCCCTCTTCCCCGCCCCGTCGGCCCGGGTAGAAGGAGTCGATCACCTGCTCCAGCTTATCGCGGTCGGCGACACTGGCGGGATTGTGGAGCAGGGCCAGGCGGTACCACTCGATGGCGTCCCTCAATTTCTTCTGATCCCGGCAGATGTCCCCCATCACCGAGTATGCGTCCGCGCAGTCGGGGTTGCGCCTCAGCACTTCGCTGCATTCCCTTTCTGCGAGGTCCCACCGGCGGTGGCGGCGATGGATCCCGGCTCTCACCAGGGCGAGGTATTCCTCATTGCCGCTGGACGCGCCGCCGCCCGCCGAGGATGCCGTGGGTCCGGCCGCCTGGCCGCAATGGGGACACAGGCCCTCAGCCGACTCCAGCCTGCGCCCGCAGTTTCCACACGCGAAAGAGGTCTTATCCATGAGTTGACGCGACTGACGGTGACCCGCCGAAACGGGCTCTACAGAGGTTCTACCCACCTGGAGGGGAAGTAAACGCCGGACTTCGGCGGGGACGGGTGGATTGGCTCGGTCCTTGTTGGGCGGAGCGCGCGCCGGGCGCATGGCGCGCCGTCCCGGTCGTCTCCCAGGGACCTCGGCGGGCGTATTTCATGCGCGGCCCCTCTTGTGCTATACTACAGCACACCGGGGGCGGGGTCCGAGGAGAATTGCCGATGAGAGCCAAGCAGGTTGAGCTGGTCGCCGCCGTGCGCGCCGAGACGGGCAAGAGCGCGGCGAAGAAATTGCGCGCCCGAGGGCGAATCCCAGCCGTGGTCTACGGCCGGGGCATGGATCCTCTGGCCGTGACGGTGGATGCGGCGGAGTTCTCCCGCGCGCTTCCAGAGTCCGCTTGGCGTTCCACCCTCATCAACCTGAAACTGGCGGATGAGGAGGGCAAGGAGCGCGCCAAATCGGCGGAGACCGTCATCATCGCGGACGTACAGCGGCACCCCGTGCGAAGAGATCTGCTGGCCCTGGATTTCCACCGCGTCTCTCTGCAAGAGACCATTCGCGCGCACGTGTCCGTGATCGCGACCGGGGAGAGCCCCGGGGTGAAGCTGGGAGGGGTCCTGGAGCACGCCATGCACGAGGTGGAGGTGGAGTGCCTTCCGACCGCGCTGCCGGATCACCTGGAGGCCGACATCTCCAACCTGGAAATCGGGGACACCTTCCGGGTGAAGGACCTGGGGGAGATCCCCGATGTGGCCATCCTCTCCGATCCGGAGGATCTCATCCTGGTGGTGGCTCCGCCGACCAAGGCCGCGGCGGTCGAGGCCGAATCCGAGGAGATCGGGGCGGTGGTCACCGAGGCGCCCGAGCCGGAGGTGATCGGAGAGAAGAAGGAAGCGAAAGAGGAGGATTAGGTCGGAGCCGGCCCCTGGGTCCGCTTGGCTTTTTTCTCCCGCTTTTCCCTGCGACGCTCCTTGATGCTCTTGCCGGGCTTCTTCTTCTCGCGCTTCAGGTGACGCTTGTCTCCGCGCATCGCGGGCATCGTCATTCACCTCCTGGGGAGTGGTAGGTCGAAGGGCCTTCCTACTGCGTATCCTCCTCCCAATACCTGTCGAAGAGAGTGGACACGGACAAGTTTCCGTGCACCCTCCGAATCGCCTCCGCCAGCACCGGGGCCACGGTGAGGACGCGTATCTTCGGGAGCCTCTTCTCCGGGGGCAGAGGTATGGTGTCGGTAACCACCAATTCCTTGATCTGAGAGACGGCGATCCTCTGCACCGCATCTCCGGACAACACGGGATGGGTGGCGTAGGCATATACCTCCGACGCCCCCTTCTCCACCAGCACCTTCGCAGCCGCCGCCAGGGAGCCTCCGGTGTCGACGATGTCATCCACCAGCACCGCCCGTCTCCCCTCAAGTTCTCCGATCACTTGGATGATCTCCACCTGGTTGATTTCAGGGCGGCGCTTGGCGATGATCGCCAGAGACGCGTTCAGCCGGTCCGCCAGCGCCTTGGCGGTGCCCACCCCTCCGACGTCCGGGGAGACTACCACCGTATCCGCTCCCCCCAGCCCCTTGGACAACATGTCCTCCGCCAGCAGGGGGCCTCCGGGGATATGGTCCACGGGAATGTCGAAGAAGCCCTGGATGGACTGGACATGCAGGTCTACGGTCAGCACGCGATCGGCCCCCGCCACCCCGATCAAATCCGCCACCAACTTCGCCGAGATGGGCTCGCGGGGCTTGAGCTTCTTCTCCTGCCGCGCATACCCGTAGTAGGGAATCACCGCGGTGATCCTCCGCGCCGAAGCCCGCTTCAGGGCGTCGAGGATCACCAGCAACTCCATGATGTTCTCCGCGGTGGGGGGACAGGTGGGCTGGATCAGGAAGACGTCCGCGCCCCGCACGCTCTCCTCGATCCTCACCCAGATTTCGCCGTCCGAGAACCTTCCCGCCTCCATCTTGGAGAGCGGGACGCCGAGGTGGCGGGCGATTCCCCGCGCCAGCTCCGGGTTGGCGTTTCCGCTGAGCAAACGGAGGTCGTCTTTTCGCTCTTGTGGCACGGTCTCGGCGTCCTTTCCGGGATTGTCCACTCGTCCTCGCGACCTGCCGACGAAAGAATGCGCTCTTGTCCGCCGCGGCCCTGCAGGACAACGCGGGCTATTGGTTTTCCGACAGGGCCCGCGCCCGCTCCAGGTCCTCCCGGGTGTTCACGCCGATCCCCGCGTGAGGACGTTCCGTCGGCACCGCCTCCACCCGCTCGCCCCGCCGCACCAGGATCTCGACGGCGTCGGTCAGGTAATACTGCCTCTGCGCGTTGTCGTTCTTCACCTCGCGCAATACCTCGAAGAGGAGAGGGGCGTGGAAACAGTATACCCCGACGTTTATCTCCTTGACTTCGAGCTGCTCGGGGGTGGCGTCGCGGGCCTCCACGATCCCCAACACGGTGCCGTCCCCGTTGCGCAGGATGCGGCCCAGAGTGCCCGGGTCCTCGAAGATCGAGGTGAGCAGGGTGCAAGCGGCGCCGGTCTCCTGATGTCTTTTCAAGAGCGCGGCGACATCTTTGGTCGTCAACAGCGGCAGGTCGCTGTAGGCCACCACCACGGGGCCCCGGTGGTCCCCGATCACCGGCTCCGCCTGCTGTGTGGCGTGGCCGGTGCCCAGGAGTTCCTTCTGGGGGACATACACCACATCTTCATCCCCAAGGGCACTCCGCACGTGGTCGGCCTGGTGCCCCACCACGGCCGCGACGCGCGTTACTCCCGCGCTCCGAAGGGTAGTCACCACCCGCGCCACCATGGGCCGTCCACCCACCACCACCGCCGGCTTGGGGGCCTCGGCCTTCAGCCTCTCTCCCTTGCCGGCCGCCAACACGATCGCCCAAATTTCCGCCCCTCTGTCCATATCCAGGTCTCCCTCAGATGCGCAGATCCTGACATCCTCTGCGCGACGGCCATTGCTGTCAGACACGAACTTCCTTTCTCCGGCTTACCGGCTCACACCGATAGATATATGCCCCATCCGGCTCAATGGATATGACACCGCGTTCGCACGAGACGGAAGCCGAACAAACTGGACGCGGGGCGCTCTCGGGCGTTCCTCTGTGGCTGCCGGGCCAGGACTCGAACCTGGAAAAGCGGCTCCAAAGGCCGCTGTGTTGCCAATTACACCACCCGGCATCCGCCGGCGCCTTGCGCCCGATTCCTCTGGTCAACCGCCGGGTGAATTGTACCAGCGGCTTTGCTTGCCCGTCAATTCATATCTTCGCCCCGCCTGGGCGGAGCGTGAGATAGTCGGCCGCAACGCGCGCGGCCCATCAAGTTTCCACCACCACCGAGTCGGCCTTCACCCTGATGAGGCGCCATCCGTCCAGCGAACGCCGGAGCTCCTCGTCCGCCAACAGGGCCATCGCCGGCTTCGCTTCAGTGGAGGCCGCCAGTTTTTTCTGGATCATGGCCCGCGCCCGCTCCCAGATCCGCGTCGGTCCGTCACCCGCGGCCGCCCCGCGTCCTCCCGCGTTCTGCGCGGAGGAGTACTCCCGGTCGAAGGTCATTTCATGCAGCAATTCGAGCACGTATTTACCAAGGTCTCCCCTGGTCTTCGTCACCGGCTTGCCGCTGGTTACATCCCGAATCGCGCATACGATTCCCCGCAACTCGCGGTGCCCGGGGGAGGTCCTGGCCGACCGCATGCCGCCTGCGCCGGCGCTCGCCTCGACTCCGCGCGGAATGCGCACCACCGCGCCCAGCGCCACCGGATGCCTGCGCGCAGGGGTCTTCCGCTTTCCCCTTGGTGAGGCTTTTGCTTTAGCTTTGGGCTTTGCCTTCGCCTTCGTCTTGGGTTTGGCCGGCTTGGCTTTCTTCTTGGCGCCTCGCGCTGCGGCCTTCCGTTTGGTGGTCCGGGCCTTGGTCTTTCGCATCGCTCTGCCTGGCCTCCCTCTCCGCCGGCTCGCCGAGAGGAGCGCGGCGAGCATACGCGGGTATCTCCCCCGAACACGCCTAACACCGAATCAATGATTGGTGAGATTTACGGACTCCGGATTGCGATGCGAGCCCCCGGGGGACCGAACGAAAGATTGGACCGCCGGGCCTCGGTTGTGTCTATCTCAGGAACGACCGTGCACTAGCCGTTTTGTTTTCCGCCTTGATCCTCGCCCGCGACCGCGCCTGCGGCGATGATGGCGCGCGCCAGGTCCACCAGCCGCATATTGCGCTTGCTGGCATATTTCTGCATCCGCCGGTGAGCCTCCTCTTCCCCGATTCCGTGCTGCGCCATCAGCAGCCCCTTTGCCCGCGAGAGCAGTTTTCTCGCCTCCAGCGCCTGTTGGAGCTTATCCACCTGTTCCCGCAGGTCTCGCATCTCCTGGAACCGCTGCCTCGCCAGATTGAAGGCCGCCTGGAGCTGCGCGGCGGAGGCCGGCTTCAGCAGATAGGCCATGCCCCCCGCGGCCACCACCTCCTCCAGCAATTGTTCGCTGAAATGCCCGCTGAGGAAGACCACCGGCGTGGGGCACTGCTCGGCGATGTCCCGCGCGGCCTCGATCCCGTCCATGTCGGGCATCTTGATGTCCATCAGGATCAGATCGGGGCGGCGTTCCCTCGCCAGTGCGACGGCCTCACCCCCGGTGCCCGCCTCTCCGACCACCTCGCACCCCAGCGCCCGCAGATGGCCCTCAAGGGCGGTCGCCACGGTGGCTTCGTCCTCCGCCAGCAATACGCGCAGGGGAGGCGCGCCGTTGTCACGCGGTGGGCCGCTCACACCCGTCCTCCGCGGACACGGGGAACGCGATCTCGAAACAAGCCCCCCTGCCCGGCCCTGAGTGCACCGTCAGCCTCCCCCCCAGGTCGCGCTCCACCAGCCGCTGCACCAGCCTCAGCCCCAGCCGCTGCTGGGAGCGCGTCTCCAGACCGGCCGGCAATCCGCAACCGTCGTCCTTCACCACCAGATTGAGCTGAGCCTCCGCCCGCGCGAGTGTCACCTCCACCCGCCCCGTCGCTCCGCCGGGAAAACCGTGTTCGAGGGCGTTGAAGATCAGCTCCGTGAGCACCAGCACCACCGCGGTCAAGCGCTTCCCGTGAAGGGTTGCCTCCTCGATTTGAACCTCCACCCGCACCCGGTCCTCAGCTCCGGACTGGGCCAGCAGATGCCGAGAGAGGCTCTCCACCAGTTCCCCGAGGCGGACGCGCCCGGAGCGCGGGTCCCTGGCCAGCAGATCGTGAATGGCGGCGATGGAGGTGAGCCGCGCGATGCTCTCCCGCAACGCCCGCTGCGCCGCCTCCGGCGCACCGGCCGCCTCTTCTGCGGACAGCAGGCCGGTCACCGCCTGGAGGTGATTGCGCACCCGGTGATGGACCTCCTGGATACGGTCCAGGCTCAGCTCCAGTTCCCGGGAGAGGCGGTGGTTCTCCTGCTCTATGGTTCTCGTGTGCTCGGCCCTGGTGAGCGTGTCGAGCACGAGCTCGGCCTGGTGATCGGCCAGCTCCGACAGCAAGGTGGCCTCGTTCCACTGGTCCGCCGGCGGGATCGAGGCCGTTTCCCCCAGCTCGCCCTGTGACGCCATCCCAGCTCCCCTCTGACGCGGACGGCGGTCAGCGTTCGTGTCCGCGTCCAGCCATCATCTCAAGCGCATGACCCAGCACGGGCCACACTATCTCCAAGCACTCCCGGGCGCCCCGCGGGCTCCCGGGAAGGTTGATGATCAACGTCCTTCCGCGCACTCCGGAGACCCCGCGCGAGAGCATGGCGTTGGGCGTCTTCGCCAGGCTGCCATGGCGTATCGCCTCCGCGATGCCAGGCGCGCGCCTCTCCAACACCGCATCCGTGGCCTCCGGCGTCACGTCTCGGGGCCCCAGCCCCGTCCCCCCACAGGTAAATGCCACATCTGCGCCCAATTCATCGCTGGCCCGAATCAAGGCCTCTCGAATCTGCTCCTCCTCGTCGGGCACCAGCGCGGTTTCCACCACCTCCGCCCCCAACCCCTCCAGCCTCTTCCTCAGTTCCGGGCCGGTGGCGTCCTCCATCTCGCCCCGCGCGCAGCGGTCGCTGACGGTGATCACCGCGACCCTCACCGCGGCCCGCTCCGTTCCCACAGGCCGCCCTTGCCGCCGGATTTGCGCACCAGCCGCAGTCCCCCGATCTCGGCGCCCGGGTCTATTCCCTTGCACATGTCGTAGATGGTCACCGCGGCCACCGCGGCCGCGCAGAAGGCCTCCATCTCCACCCCGGTCGCCGCGCGCGCCTTGGCCCGCGCTTCCACATGTACGGTCCGCTCCTCCAGGTCGACCTGAAAGCCCACCTCGACCGCGGTAATGGGGATAGGGTGGCAGAAGGGGATGAGGTCGGGGGTGCGCTTCGCCGCCAGCGTGCCGGCGATCCGCGCCACCTCCAGGGCGTCTCCCTTGGGCAGTTCTCCCGCATGGAGCGCGGAGACGGCCTCCTCGCTCAGGTGCACCGTACACACCACGAGTGCCTCGCGCTCGCTCGCGCTCTTTTCGGTGATATCTATCATGTCCTCAGCACCGCCGGCCGAAGCGATGTTCGCGGCCCGGCCTGGATTCGATCAGCTGCTGACTTCCTTTGCGATCACCGAGGCCGCCTGCACGATGAGGGTGAATCGTGAGACGTCTAGGCTGGCCCCTCCCACCAGGCCTCCGTCGATCTCCGGCTGGGAGAGCAGTTCGTGCGCATTCTTCTCGCTCATGCTTCCCCCGTACTGGATGCGGAGGCGCTGGGCGGTCTCCTGCCCGAAGGCCTCTCCCACCACCCGCCGGATCACCCCGATCACCCGGTTCGCCTCCTCCGCATCACAGGCCCGCCCGGTGCCGATCGCCCACACCGGCTCGTAGGCGATTACCATCCCGGCCACCTGTTCCGGGGAGACGCCCTCCAGCCCGGCCTTGATCTGCTTCTCCACCACCGCGTCCGTGTTTCCCGCGTCCCGCTCGTCCAGCATCTCTCCCACGCACACGATGGGCACGAGATCGTGCGCCAGCGCGGCCTTCACCTTGAGGTTGACGCTGGCGTCGGTGTCCCCGAACACGCGCGCCGTCTCCGAATTGAGGGTCTCGTCCGGCTTGCCGAATCGTCCCCGGCGCTCGGAGTGGCCGATGATGACGTACTTGCATCCCACCTCTTTCAGCATCAGCGGGCTGATCATGCCGGTGAAGGCGCCCTGTTCCGCCCAGAACATGTCCTGCGCGCCGAGCGCCACCTTGGAACCGGCGAGCACCTCCCCCATCGCGTGCAATGCGGTGGCCGGAGGGCACACCGCCACCTCTACCTTGTTCAGCCCCTCCACCCGGGGAAGCAAGTCGTGCGCGAAAGAGACCGCCTCCGCTACCGTCTTGTTCATCTTCCAGTTGCCCGCGATGAGCGGGGTGCGTGCCATGATGCGGTTCCTCCTGTATTTGCTTCTCTGCTACTTGTCCTCGAGTGCGGCGATCCCCGGCAACTCCTTGCCCTCCAGGAACTCCAGCGATGCGCCGCCGCCCGTGCAGACGTGAGTCACCTTGTCCCCGAATCCCAACTCCTCGATCGCCGCCGCGGAATCTCCGCCCCCCACGATGCTCATCGCCCCGGATTCCGCCACCGCCTGGGCGATGGCGCGCGTGCCCTCCGCGAAGGCGGGAATCTCGAACACCCCCATGGGGCCGTTCCAGACCACCATCTTGGCGTCCTTTATCGCCTCCGAGAACCGCCGGCGGGTCTCGGGGCCGATGTCCGCGCCCATCCAGTCCGCCGGGATCTCGTCCACGGACACGACCCGGGTGGGAGCGCCTTCCTTCAGCTCGGTGGTGATCACCACATCCCCGGGCAGCAACACGGGCGGCCCGGACTGGGCCGACTGGTCCAGAATCTTCTTGGAGAGATCGAGGCTCTTCTCGTCCAGCACCGACCGGCCGATCTCCTTGCCTTGCGCCTTCAGAAAGGTATAGGCCATGCCCCCGCCGATCACCAGGGTGTCAACCAGCTTCATCAGGTTGGTAATCACGCCGATCTTGGGCTTCAGACCGCCCAGGATCGCCACCAGCGGACGCTCCGGGGAGTGCAGCACGCGGGAGAGCATCTCGATTTCCTTCTCCACCAGCAGCCCCGCCACCGCGGGCAGGAATTTCGCCATTACCGCAGTGGAGGCGTGGGCCCGATGCGCGGTCCCGAATGCGTCGTTCACGTAGATGTCGGCCAGCGAGGCGAGTTCCCTGGCGAATCCCTCGTCCCCCGCCTCTTCCTCGGGGTGGAAGCGCAGGTTCTCCAGCAACACCACCTCTCCCGGCTGCAACGCCGCCACCGCCTCCTTCACCGCGGGGCCGATGCAGTCGTCCAACATCTTCACCGGCTTGCCCAGCAGCTCGGACAGCCGCTGCGCCACCGGGGCCAGGGACATCTCCGGCACCCGCTTTCCCTTGGGCCGCCCGAGATGGGAGGCCAGCACCAGGGCCGCGCCCCGCCCCAGGAGATCCTTCAGGGTGGGGAGAGAGGCGCGGATCCGGGTGTCATCGCTGATCGCCCCGTCTCTCAGGGGCACGTTGAAGTCCACCCGCACGAACACCCGCTTCCCCTTGGGATCGATATCGCGAATCGTCTTCTTGTTCATCACTCCGCCTCCCCGGCCGCGGGACCTGTCCGCTCCGCCCCGCGCCGTTGCGAAACAAAGCCAATGAAGAGGGCTCGACGACCGCCGCCATCGAGCCCTCTCTGTCTGTCATCTGCTCAAAGCCGCTCGGCGATCACGTCCACCAGATCGGCGAGCCGGGACGAATAGCCCCACTCGTTGTCATACCAGGACAGCACCTTGACCAGGTTGTCGCCCATCACCATGGTCTCCTCCAGGTCCACGATGGAGGAGGCGGGATTGCCCTTGATGTCGCTGGAGACGATGGGGTCGGAGGTGACCTCCAGGTAGCCCTTGAGGGATCCCTCCTTCGCCGCCGCCCGGAACGCGTCTTTCACCTGGTCCTTGGTGACGTTCTTCTCCAGGACGCAGACCAGGTCCACCAGGGAGCCCGTGCCCACCGGCACCCGGAGGGCCAGGCCGTTGAGCTTTCCGTCCAGCGCGGGGATCACCAGACCGATCGCCTTCGCCGCTCCGGTGGAAGTGGGGATGGTGTTGAGGGCGGCCGCCCGCGCCCGCCGCGGGTCGGAGTGCATCACGTCCAGGGTGCGCTGGTCGTTGGTGTAGGCGTGCACGGTGGTCATCAGACCCTTCACGATGCCGAACTCGTCTTGCAGCACCTTGCAGATGGGGGCGAGGCAGTTGGTGGTGCAGGACGCGTTCGAGATGACCTTGTGCTGCTTGGGGTCGAACACGTCGTCGTTGACGCCCAACACGATGGTGGGGTTCTCCGGCCCCGGCTTTCCCTTGAAGGGAGCGGAAACGATGACGTTCTTCGCGCCCGCCTCCAGGTGGGCCGCGGCCGCCTCCGGGGTCCTGAACACGCCGGTGGACTCGATCACCACATCCACCCCCAGGTCCTTCCAGGGCAGCTCGGCGGGTTTGGTCTCAGAGCACACGGTGATGGGATTTCCGTTCACCACCAGTTTCCCGTCCTTCACCTCCACCGTGCCGTCGAAGCGCCCGAAGTTGGTGTCGTACTTGAGCAGATGGGCGTTCATCTCCAACTCGGCGAGATCGTTGATCGCCACCACCTCGGCCGTGCCCTTTGCCATCAGAGTCCGCAGCGTCAATCGTCCGATGCGACCGAATCCGTTGATTGCCACCTTCATGGCCATTTCCCGTTTCCTCCTTGATTCATCTGTCAGCAACCCGGTATCGTGCAACGCCCGCGGCTTCGAGATCCCGGTCGTGCGGGGGACCGCCGATGCGCAACGCGCGTCGAGCGCCTGTCGTCATGCGAGGGCTGCCACGCGGATCGCCGCGCCCGGCCGCGCGGCCCGGGTATTCTAAGCCAAGCCCATTATCTGTGTCAAGGAAAGACGCGTCGTGGACTGGCCCCCGGGCCCCCAAAGCCCGTGCGCATTGTGCGACCGCGTCAGTTCATGGCAAGATGGTTACCGGAGGCGTCTGGGGAGCGCGGCGCGCGCCCCTTCCTTAACGGCGCGGCTCACACATGCGCGGACATGCGAGTGAAGGCTTACATGGTCACTGGAAGATGTCGCTATCAACATCTCTTTGCTGTCTTGCTGGTCGCGATAGCGACCGCATGGATGGGAGCAGGCCCGTCGCCGAGAGCGCTCGCGGCCGAGGCCGCAGCCGGAGGCCCCAACGTGCTGGTGGTGTACGATCCCCCGACCGAAGCTTCGTCCGCTCTCACCTCCTCCCTGCCCGCGCTGATCGCCCTGCTGGGCCACTTTGACTGCCGCGTCCAGGTGCTCGCGACAGGCGCCTATCAGGGAGGGGAGATCGAGGACCACGACGCGACCATCTACCTGGGCCTGAGGGCGGGAACGAAACTGCCCCGGGCGCTGCTCCGTGACCTCTCCCGGACCCGAAAGCCGATATGTTGGATGGGGGCGAATCTCGATCAGATGGAGGCGCGGGCCCTGGCGCGCGCCCGCGGATTCCGCCCCGGCGCGGCCGAGCCTCAGATGGGCTACACCCGCGTCCTCTACCGGGGACAACTGCTCTCCAGGCCGGAATTGCCGCTGTCCCTCTTGGAGATCGTGCGCCCGGAGAAATGCCAGGTGCTGGCCCGAGCGGAGGGAGGGGGGCCGCCGGTTCCCTATGCCGTTCACTGCGGCAACCTCTGGTACTTCTCTGACCCGCCGATCCAGACGTTCGCGTCCGATGGCTGCTACCTGGTGTTGTGTGACCAGTTGCACGCGTTCCTGGGAGTGTCGCACCCGAAAGAGCGAAAGGTGTTGATCCGCATCTCCGGGGTCACCCCGTTCACCAACCCGGATGCGCTCAGGACCCTGTCGAACCTGTTGCGCGCCGAGCAGGTGCCCTTCGCCATCTCCATCACCCCCGTCTACCGGGACCCCGCCCGGGGAATCGAAGAGCCGCTCAGCAAGAAGCGGCGCCTGGTGGGCATTCTGCGGGAGGCGCAGACGGCCGGGGCCGCAGTGATCGCGGACGGATATACCCATCAATCGTTCGGACGCACCGGAGAGGATGCGGAATGGTGGGACACCAAGCGCGATCTGCCTCTGGCCAGCCGCTCCGAGGCGGAGACCAGGAGGCGGGTCGAGAAATCCGTCGCCGAACTCCTGAGATGCGGCCTCCCCCCCGTGGCCTGGGCCACCCCGGAGGGGCGCGCGAGCGCCGGGGACTACGCCGTCTTCGCGGAGCACTTCTCCACCGCCTGCGAGCGCAGACAGCCCGCGGAAACGGCGCGGGAACCGCAGGTCTTTCCCTTCCTCATCCTATCCGACAACTACGGACAACGCATTCTGCCGGACAACCTCCCCTCTCTGGGAAAAGAGGGGAAGGTGGAGCGCGTGCTGGAGCAGATCCATCCCCAGAGCCTGGTCCCGGACCCCTGGGTTACCGTCGACATCCTGCCTGACGCTCCACCGGATGCAGTGCGCATGTTGCTGGCCGAGTTGCGCGGCATGGAGTACCGCCCGGTGGACATTCGCCGGATGACCAACTGGGTGAAGATGGAGAATCTGGGTATCTATACCCAAGTTGCTCCCCGCCCGCTCACGGACTTTCTTCCGAAGGGATGGAACGGCTTTATGCTCGTGCCCGGCAAAAGAGGATCTGAGTCCTTCGATAGGCCGGGGAAGGATGGCAGGGAGGCGGTCGAATTGAAGCCGGGCGCGGTGCTGGTTGCCTATCCGGCGGGCATGAGACCCAAGCAGGTGTTCGCGTTCGAGGGTGGACCGGAGGCGGCCTCCCACCGGCTGGTGCTGTGGGTGGCCAGGGTGGCTCTAGTCATCGGACTCATCCTGGTGGGGGCCTTCGGCCTCGCTTATGTCGCACAATTACTCGCGAGACGGGCATAGAGCCTGGATATGAAGCCAAACCGTCTACTGCCGCTGCTGCTCGGCCTCACCCTGCTGGTGAGTTGCCGCGGTCCGTCC
>WFSF01000149.1 GCA_015486155.1 Armatimonadota bacterium | reverse complement strand
GCTGGCGGCCGCGGGCCGGGCGGGCGTGAACTTTCACCCGGAGCGGCTGGAGTTGCGTTTGGGCGGAGTGCGGGTGGTGCGCGATGGAGCCAGGAGCCGGTACACGCAGCGCGCCGCGGAGCGCGCGGTGGCGGGGCCCCACGTGGCCATCACGCTGGACCTGCACGAGGGGGAGAAGGAAGCGACGGTTTGGACGTGCGATCTGACGACTAAGTATGTGGAGATCAACTCCCTCTATCATACCTGATGGAGGAAGGCGTCCGTCGGGCGCCGACCGGAGGTCGAGATGAAGGGGTCTGAGGGCCAGCCCAATCTGGACGCGCTGCGGGAGCGGGCCGCCGTGTTGGTGGAGGCGCTGCCCTACCTGTGGCAGTTCCGCGATCATGTGATCGTCGTCAAGTACGGCGGCGCGGCCATGCAGGACGAGGCGCTCCGCAGGGAGGTGCTGAGGGACATCTCGCTGCTGAAACAGGTGGGGATGCGGCCGGTGGTGGTGCACGGCGGGGGCCCCGAGATCAGCGAGGTGATGCGCCGCCTGGGCAAGGAGCCGGTGTTCGTGGACGGGCTCCGGGTGAGCGACGCGGAGACCGTGGCGATCGCGCAGATGGTGCTCCTGGGGAGCACCAACCCGGCGCTGGTGGCGGAGATCTCCGGGCAGGGCACGCCCGCCATCGGCCTGAGCGGAAAGGACAGCGGCCTGGTGAAGGCGGCCAAGCTCTCCGGGCCCCGCGACCTGGGGTTCGTGGGCGAGGTGGCGGAGGTCAACGTGGAGCTGCTGGCGCGGCTCCTGGACGAGGGATTCGTGCCGGTGATCGCGCCCATCGCGCCGGGGCCGGAGGGAGCCACGTACAACATCAACGCGGACCACTTCGCGGCCCGTATCGCGGGCGCGCTGAAGGCGAGCAAACTGGTGCTGCTCACCGATGTGAGGGGGGTGCTGGAGGACAAGGAGGCCCCGGAGACGCTCATCTCGGAGCTGAGCGCCGCGCGCGCCGGAGAGATGATCGCGGCCGGAGGGATAGACGCGGGGATGATCCCGAAGGTGGAGGCGTGCCTGGATGCGCTGGGGGCGGGGGTGGCGAAGTGCCACATCATCGACGGCCGGCTGCCCCATGCGATACTGATGGAGCTGCTGACCGACTACGGCATTGGCACCATGGTGGTGCAATGAATTATGGAGGGTGATGTCGGATGCCGTTGTTCGAGTACCGCTGCGAGGAGTGTGGAGAGAAGTTCACGCTGCTGGTGGGGGTCACCGCGGACAAGCCGAAGCTCAAGTGCCCGAAATGCGGCGGCAGGAAGGTGACGAAGTTGATCTCGCGCATCGCGCGCGTGCCGCGCGGAGAGGATGACTTCGACGACGAGGATTTCGATGCCGGCGGCGAGGATTTCGACGACGCGGACGAGGACCTCGACGACTGGGAGGACTGACAAGGAGAGACGAGGTGGATTATCGCGAGGCGCAGGAGTACGAGCGGGGATATCTGCTTGACCTGTACGCGCCCATCCGCATGCCGATGGTGATCGTTCGGGGCGAGGGGGCGACGCTGTGGGACAGCGAGGGCAAGCAGTACCTGGATTTCGTGAGCGGCGGCCGCGCCGTCACCGGAGTGGGCCACTGCCACCCCAGGGTGACGGCGGCGATCCGGGAGCAGGCCGGGAAGCTGCTGCACGTGTCCAACGATTTCTACACGGAGCCGCAGTTGCTGCTGGCCAGGCGCCTGTCGGAATTGTTCTCCGGTCGGTGCTTCTTCTGCAACAGCGGCGCGGAGGCGAACGAGGCGGCGATCAAGCTGGCGCGCAAGTACGGCTACAAGACCGCGGGGGAGCACAAACACGAGATCGTGAGCGCGCTCAAGTCGTTCCACGGCCGCACCCTGGCCTCCCTGGCGGCGACGGGACAGCCGAAGTATCACGAGGGTTTCCGTCCCCTGCCGGAGGGTTTCGTGCACGTCCCGTTCAATGATGTCGCCGCGCTGCGGGAGGCCGTGGGCGAGAACACCTGCGCGGTGATGCTGGAGCCGATTCTGGGCGAGAGCGGCGTCTATCCGGCCACAGAGGAGTATCTGAAGGCCGCGCGCGAGCTCTGCGCCAAGTACGGCGCGGCCCTCATCTTCGACGAGGTGCAGACCGGCCTGGGGCGCACGGGCAAGTGGTTCGCCTACCAGCACTACGGGGTGGAGCCGGATGTGATAACATTGGCGAAAGGGCTGGGAGGGGGAGTGCCCATCGGCGCCATGCTGGCGCGCGAGCCGGTGGCCGGCGCGTTCCAGCCGGGCGACCACGCCTCCACCTTCGGGGGGAGCGCGCTGCCGGCGGCGGCCGCGCTGGCGACCCTGGAGGCGATCGAGGAGGAGGGGTTGATAGAGAACGCGGCGCGCGTGGGCGGCCTGCTCGCGGAGAGGCTGGAATCGCTGCGCGGGCGATACGGGTTGATCACCGAGGTCCGCGCCAGGGGGATGATGATCGGCATTGACCTGGCGAAGCCGGTGGCGCTCAGGGTGAAGGAGGAGTGTCTGCGCCGGGGCCTGGTGATCATCACCGTGGGCGACCAGATGCTGCGCCTGCTGCCTCCGCTGGTGCTCACCGAGGAGCAGGCGGAGCAGGGCTTGAACATCTTGGAACAGGCGCTGGGGCAGGTGGATGGGGAATAGGCAGGTAACGGTGGACATCTCTTTCTTGGCGGTGTTGGCGGCGACGCTGGCGCTGCTCAGCTTCATGATCGGCATCAGGCTGGCGGCGGGCGGAGCCGCGCGCCGCCGGATCGCCGCCGCGCTGGCCGAGCTGTGGCTGGTGTTCGCGCTCTGGGTGGGCGTGCTGGCCTGGGTGGCAGGCT
>WFSF01000148.1 GCA_015486155.1 Armatimonadota bacterium | reverse complement strand
CGAGGCGTCGAGCTCCAATCCCACCTGGGCCAACTCAAAGCGCACCCTGCCTCGCCGGCCAAGCACCTGCCCGAGGGCTTCCTCGATCGCCTTGGCTCCCCGCTTCTGGAGCCAGTCCCGTGCGAATTCGGTGGCCACCAACAGCTCGAGAGTGTCCCCGGCCAGGGCTTTGGGTTGGACCTGCTTGATGGAGCTCTGAAAGGACGGCCGAGTCGCTTTCTTTCCCAGCGCTTGCACTACCGCCCGCCACACTTCGTGTGCCGACGACCGCGATTCCCTCATGCCTCTCCCCTTACTACATCCCTTGCCGGGCGTCCCGCTGAGCGCCCGGCAACTGCCGCTACAGCGAACCTCGGTGAGACCGCGGTCGGACGGGGAGGCTCGATCCCCTCCTGGTCGAGCGCGAGGGTGCTATGCCCCCTCTGAGCGCAAAACGCGCATCCTGAGAATACCGGTGTCTGAGGACGCTCCCGCCGGCGTCGTCCCGAGCTGCCCGGAGTGCTGGAAAGACATGGCTGTGATCGTTGCCGCCGCGAAACGGATACTGCCTTGGGGTCCCTGCCCAATGTAACAACCGACAGTCATCCAGGACCCGACTAAGGATAGACATGCTGCCGGCCAGACAATCCACAGGGATATCAACAACTGTGGATAACCTTACCTCAACTCACCCGGTGAGGACACCCTCGCCACATGTGCCCACATCCGACGGCGCGCATTCTACCACGCTTCTTTCTCCTTGGCAAGACTTGGCGGGAAAATTTTTCATGCCTCACCAAACCATTGCCATCTATGCAAGCGTATCAGGCATTCGTCCGCTTGTATCTCGGGCGGTTTCTTTTCACTTCTTTTCCACTTGCACAGACGCGCGGCGAATGCTATAATCTCCAGGTTATCACGCTCCCGGCCCAACCAGGCCGGGCGTTGTTTCTATGGGGCACCCGCGATACGCGCGCCCGCGGTCTCCGGCGGACCGGGACCCGCGGAAGCCCCGAAGAGGAGGGCGCCATGAAGCGCACATTCCAACCACATCGCCGCCGTCGTCTGCGGACTCACGGCTTCCGCGCCCGGATGCGCACTCATGCCGGCCGTCAGATCCTCCGCCGACGCCGGGCCAAGGGCCGCGTCAGGTTGACTCCGGGGCCCTCCCGGTAGGGGCGTTCGTGCCAGATAAACTGCGAGAATCGGATATTCGCACTCTGCTCCGCGAGGGCCGCCGCAGCTACGGCCCCTGGGCGGTGCTGTACGCGCGCCGCCGCGGGGCCAAGGGGGAGGCGGCGCCCGGGCCGCGATCCCGGTTTACGGTGTTCGCGAGCGGCAAGTTCCCGAACGCCGTCAAGCGCAATCGGGCCCGCCGCGTGGTGCGGGAGACCTGCCGGCCGCTCGTTGCGGGCCTGCGCGCTCCCTGGGACCTGTTGTTCAGGATTCGGCCCGAGGTGCTGGAGGCCGATTTCCCGGAGCGCCGCCGCGTTCTGGAGCGGCTGCTCCGCGAGGCGGGCGTGATGGAGACGGAGGGGGACCGCGATGCGGCTCGCGGGGGACGGGAGGCGCGGCGATGAGCGGACAGGCGCGCGCCCCGCGCCCGAGCCTGCCCGCGCGCGCTGCGGTGCTCCTGGTGCGCGTCTATCAGCGCGCCCTCAGCCCCTTCAAACCCCGCGTCTGCCGGTTCTACCCCTCCTGTTCCGAGTACGCGGCGCAGGCCATTCTCCACTGCGGCCTGCTCCGGGGGGGATGGCTGGCGATAAAGCGCGTGCTCCGGTGCAACCCCTTCTCCCCGGGCGGATACGATCCGGGCCCCTGGACCCAGGAGCCTCCTTCATGAAGCGCAACCGCCTGTTGCTGATACTGTTGGTGTGTCTCCTCCCCATGCTCGCGGGATGCTACGGGGTGGCCCTGAAGGCCCTGCCCGTGGACCTCACGGAATCCGTGAAGGAGAAACTCGACGAACTCGACCACGCCGACGAGGCCGAAATCAAGAACGAGATCCGCCTGCTCCAGGATCAGATATCGCGCCTCAAGGGCGACAAGAACAAGAAATCCGAGTTCTCCTACAAGGCCCTGCTTTTGGGGTACTGCTGGGAGAGGCTGGGCGACTTCGGCAAGGTGAGCGATGTCTCCTCCCGCGGGGGACTGCGGCTGGACTCCGCGAAGGCCTGCTACTACATCGCGGCCAAGAGCGAGTACGCCTCCGTGGCGCAGATGCGGATCGCGCAGGTCGCGGGATATCAGACCAAGGAATCCCTGCGCGAGTCCACCGACCCCGACGTGCCCCTCGACCGCCGCCAGGCGGCGGCGGCCCTCGCCGCCCAGTACCGGAAGCAGACCATCCGGGCGCTCGAGAACTGCAGCAGGATGCAGGCGGGCGCGCTGGGGCTGCTCCGCAAGCCGGAGGTCGCCTCCATCCCCGTTCCGCCGGGCGCCTCCGCCTGGATCACCACCGAGATCCGCCTGGAGGCCTACAAGCGCCTCGACCCGTACTACCGGGACACGCTCTCCTACCGCGTCTTCGATACCCTGGTGCGGCTCTGCGGCGGCAAGGGGAAGAGCCTTTCCTATGCGCTCGCGCTGGTGCTGCTGGCGGTGCTGGCGAAACTCATCACCACCCCGCTCTCCCTCGCCCAGTTCAAGAGCCTCCGCGCCATGCAGGCCATTCAGCCGGAGCTGAAAAAGATCCAGGTCAAGTACAAGGACGACAAGGCGCAACTGGCCAAGGCGCAGATGGAGCTCTTCAAGGAGCACGGCGTCAACCCCGCCTCCAGCTGCCTCCCCATGCTCATCCAGATGCCCATCCTGCTCTGGGTCTACTGGGGCATCCGGCACTACACCTATCAATTCATGGGGGCGCCCTTCCTCTATCTCCCCTCCCTGGGCGACCCCGATGTCATCCGCATCGGCGAGATTCTCTGGCCCGGCCCCATGCTGGTTCTCTACGGGCTCAGCATGTACTTCTCCCAGAAACTGATGGCCACCCCGGCCGCCACCCCGGAGCAGCAACAGCAGCAGAAGATGATGGCCTACATGATGCCCGTGCTCTTCATTCTCATCATGAAAGCGTTGCCGGCCGCCTTCATCTTCTACTGGCTGACCATGAACATACTCATGACCGGGCACCAGTATCTGATCCTGCGGCCTCAGCGGGAGGCCGCGAAGGCGCAGGGTGGTGG
>WFSF01000147.1 GCA_015486155.1 Armatimonadota bacterium | reverse complement strand
TCCCAGGGGTTCGCCTCCGAGCCGTCTCCGGAGGAGGAACCGTTCGGGGCGACATGGTAGGTGGCCGCCAACACCGCCGAGCAACCGACCAGGGCGGCCGTCAAGAGGAGCAACGCGAGGGTAAGTCCTATGCTGCGTGCACGTATCACGTATTTACTACCCCCTTCCTGATTTCTTCCCGTCTCTCGGATGCCGTGGTACGCTGCCTTCACCTCCCTCCTCGGCCGGGGTGTATGCCGTTCGCCCTCTCGCCAGTACGGCCCCGCGAAACGGAAAACCACTTCATCTACAGCATAAAGGAGTCGAATCCAATCCGCATGTATAATCGTCCTGCATTTGTGTGCAATTGGACTGTTTATCTTTGTCTCGGCAGGACGCCCGCGCCTCGATACGGAAGCGGGGCAGAGGGCAAATGCCACACGACGAAAGGATGACATGGTGAATTTCTCAGTGGACAAGTGGGTGGACACCCACACACACCCGGGAACAGACGGGGAGAACGGCCTGGATGAGTTGGTGGAAGGTCTGCGCGGGGTATTCGACCGAGAGGAAGCGGACCTTCGATTCATCGCCTCCCCGGGAAGAAGCTGGCTGGATCGAGTCGTCGACTCCGAGGAATGGGTGGCCGAGGCGCACCGGCTCCTCCATCAACTGGCGAAGCGGCTGCCGAATCGCATCTACGGGAGCTGTATGGTCAATCCGCACTTCATGGAGACGTCGTTGCGGGTCATGGAGCGGTGTTTCGAGGAGTGGGGATTCGTCCAGCTGGGCGAGCTGGTCACATACATGATGAACTATAACATGAACACCCCCGAGATGGAGCGAATCGTCCGGAAGGCGGTGGGCTACGGCGTTCCCATTCACGTGCACGTCTCCACCAGCAATATGAAGCCGCAGGGGCATTTCGCCTCCGGGGAGGAGGAACTGGAGGACATGCTGGCGCTCGTGGACCGCGTCCCCGAGGGCAAGTACATCATAGCCCATGGCATCGGGGCCCCGTTGATCCATCCCCCGGTGATCGAGATCTATCTCGATATGATCGAGCGCAGGTACGGAAAGTGGCCGGACAACCTATGGATCGAGATCATGCACTTCCACGCGGAGGGCGTAAGGGTGGCGCTTCAACACATCCCCGCGGAGAGGATGCTGGCCGGGACCGACTGGACTCCCTCCGAGGGGCCTTCCTATCCGCCCTACGGCTCAGTCTTCGGGCCGGCCGAGGAGGAACAGCCCTACCCGCCGTGTGTTGCCTCTCTGGTGGGGTATCTGGCGGCGGCGGGGGCGGACGAGGCCGCGGTCAGGCGGATCGCATGGGAGAATGCGTTCGACCTTTACGGAATCAAGGAGTGAAGCGCGGGATCTAGCGCAGGTCCTCGCGGTGCTGTTTGATGAACAGGGCCCGCAGATTTCCGTCCCAGGGGTCCACGTAGCGGCGGTTCAGGTCGATCTCGGCCACTGCGACGCCTCCGCTCTCTTCGCCGGCGTCCTCTTTCCACGCCTCGGCCAGCGTCTCGCCGGTCGGATCTATGATCCAGCTCGGCACATCGTATCCCGAGGTCACCAGGAACACGTGGTTCTCGATCGCGCGCGCTTTTATCAGGGTCCTGTCTCCGCCCCAGATGGGCACCACGATCACTTCCGCTCCCTTGAGCGCCATCAGTTCCGCCGGCTCCACATACTGGACATCCCAGCAGATCATCATGCCCACTTTGCCGAAATCCGTATCGAAGACTGGGACATCCTGACCAGGGGTTTCCCCGCCGTCAATTTCCGTCCACGGAATGTACAGCTTCCGGTATTTCCCCACCAGTTTGCCGTTGCGGTCGAGGAGAATGGCGGTGTTGTACACCGCATGGCCGTCGCGCTCGTTGTAGCAGGCCTCGATGTAGCAGTGGTACTTCTTCGCCAGTTCCCCCAGCATGCGGGAGGTGGGCCCTGGAATGGGCTCCGCCGCCTGCACGTAGGTGAGAGGGGTATCAACCATGGTGATGCCCTCCGGCAGGCAGATGAGATCCGGTTTTTCCTGCGCCGCCCGCTCGATCCACTCGCGGAACTCCCGGAGGTTCTCCTCGGTGGAGGCGCTTCCATTGGGGTGACGGTACTGAGGGCGGTAGTGGATGGTGGCCACCTTCACCAGCCGCGGGGCCGGCTCCGGGATCTCGGCGAGGCTGACATCGTCCCACCACACCGTGCCGCCGGGGCTCCATCCGAAGTAGAGCTCCAGCCGCACGCCGGAGGCGCCCTCGGGCGCGGGCGCCTCGGCCCACACGTGCCTCCAACCGCCTCCCGCGTCTTCGGCGTGGTAGACGTATTCAGGCGGGCCCACGCGCTCGTCGTCCGCGCCGCACCAGCTCAGTCTCGGGGTCACGTTCTGTCGTTCATGGGCCACGTCCCGCGCGAGGTAGTACGCGTCGAAGCGGTACCAGGACCCGGCCTCAACGCCCTCCACGATGCGCACCCATCCTCCGTACTGCGCGCGCTCCCGGCACTGGATGCGCAACGAGCCGTCGCGGCCCTTGCGGGAGACGCCGGGATCTATGTCGCACGCGGGTTGAATCTCGGCGCGCGCGGCGTCCGCCCGCCAGTGGGCGTCAGATGCAGAGAAAGAAGTTTGGCTCAACATGACTTCCCTCGTACCATTCGCCGCCGCGGTCGTTGCGCTCAACGCCACCGCCAGCAGCAAGAGCGTTATGTATCTCACCGGGCATACACCTCCTGCTCGAGACTGCCCAACCCTATCCATTTGTGAGGACCGCCCGCGCCGCCCCGGGCGGGAGAGCGACTTACTGCCAGGCGGAAAGTTGCATGTGCAGGCCGAAGACCGGGTCCAGGAGGCTCCGCACGCCGAAGATGAAGAAATGCCCCAGGATCATGCCGAGGAAGGCGGGGCGAAGCTGACGATAGAGCCGCAGGCCTCCGAACCGCCGGATCAGGGTCACCAACAGCCAGGCGATGAACGCGTTGGTCCAGATGCGGGCGTTCATGAAGTAAGTGTCGCTCATGACCAAGCCCAGGGGGCTGATGCCCCACCAGAGAAAGTTGATGTGGAGCCAGTTGAGAACGAACATGATAACCGCGCCGCACAACAACCCAAGGGGCATGAAGGGCATGGTGCCCCGCGGCAATTGCAGGGTTGTCACGAGCTCGTTTAGAGTATACGTATACCGGTCCTGGAACTGCCAGGTATCGAAACCGAAGGCCCCGTGGCTGTAGCCGGCGTGAATGATGGCCCAGGGGACGATGAGCATCATCAGCAGCACGGAGAGCAACAGCGCCCATCCCAACAGCCGCCCGGGCAGCCGCGCGGAGTGGCCTATCTTGAGATCGTTCATGGTGAAGTGGAAGAAATTCACCTTCCACGAGAGCATAAACGTGGTCTCCAGGAAAGTCATCATCGTCAGCGAGGTGCCGGAGAAGCGGCTGGTGCCGCCCAGGCCGGTCACCAGCCGGCCGGGTGAGAGTTCGATGTCCGGCGCGAATATTCCACCCGCGCAGACCAAACGGCCCACCACCAGCGAGAAGGCGCTGTAGACGCCCATCAAGATCACGAAACTCCAGAGCTCCATGCCGGTGTTGCGCGCCCAGAGCACGCAGATGGCCGCGCCCAGGATCATGCCCAGCACTGCGGTCCGGGGCGATATGGGGCTGAACTGATCGCTCTCGGGCGCCCTGCCCACCAGGCTGCGAAAGGCGGCGCCGATGCGCTTCCGGGACTGCCAGACGAGGATGGCGGCCAGCATCAACGCCGCGCCCGCGCTCTGATATTGCACGAATGCGCGCGGGCTGAATATGCTGGCGCTGACTCCCTCCTGACCGAATCCCATGGCGGCGAAGGCGAGCAATTGCACGCGGTTGACGAGGAAGAATAGCCAGAAACTGAGGGCCACCTCCGCGGGGACCAGCGCCAGCAGACCGATGGTCTCGAAGCCCACATACACGGTCGTATCGGAGATCGCGCTCCAGGGCAACGACCGCCCGAACATGGTCCCCAGGGGCCAGTAGAGAGAACTGTAGGGGACCGCCGGGCTGAAGGTGTGAGCCATCTGGAGGAGCGACTTAGCGATGGGGAGGGATGCTCCGATCCACAGCAGCGGACTGCGCAAAATCGAGCGCCGGGGGGAGGCGTCGACGTCCTTGGCCACCGCCAACGGAACCGCCGCGAGCGGAAACTCCAGGCGCTGCCCCTCTATCCAGTCCCGGCGGATGAGCACGGCCAGCGAGAAGGTGGCCAGGTATGCGCCGAAGGCGAAGATGGACCACGATACCACCGGAGGAATCCACACCCGATAGGGAAACGCGGCGCCCGGCGGCGCGCCCTCGTAGAACCAGTTGATGGCGTCCCGCTGGTGGATCATCATCCACGAGGGAACGTTGGGGAAGATCAGCTCGGCCCAGCGGTTCCCAGGCGAGGCGAAGAACTGGGGGTGAACCGCACTCACGATCACATAGCCGAACAGGCCCTCGTTGGAGATGGAGGCCGAAAGCGCCATCATCGCGTACATCAGCATCAGCTCGGGGCCGGTCAACGCCCATCCCGGACGGAACCGCCGCAGAAACAGATTGACGGGCCAAGCCAGCAGACACAGTATGAACAGAGGCCCCAGCGCAAGCGGCCGGAAGGCCCAGTCGTACTTGTTGAGGCAGAAGTTCACATAGGGCAACAGGAAGGCGAGCGCAACCACCAGGAGCAGTCCGAGAATAAAGGCCCGCGGCCGCAGGCGCACCGGTTGTCCCCTGGCTGCAGATGCTTCGGCGGTCAGGCTTTCCTTGGTGGTCTGATTGGACATGGTTTTCAGGACATCCCGTGGTGGGTTCGCACCGCTATTTTTGACCTCCAGTCGAACCGTTGTTCCCCTTCAAGCTGATTCCACCCAGGCGGGTGCCGTCGAGGCTCCAGGACGCAGCCGACACCTCTCCCTCCACGTCGAGACCGTCCACACGCAGGGGCTCATTTCCCTTCTCCGTGCGGAAAACCACCACGTGGCGCTTGCCCTGAACTTTCACCTCGGCGCCGAGATATCCCCGCCCGGAGAGCAGCCTCACTTCCTGCTTCCTGCCATCCTCCTCGCTCCGGTAGGGCAGCAACACGGTCAGGAAACGACATGTATCCGCGGGCTTCGTGGTCTCCGCGGTCAGGTGCCACTGGTTCGGATGCTTTCCCTCGTCGGGTTCGGGTGGAACGCTGAATTGGTCGGTCTGAGAGAACTTCAGGCCGGCGGGAGCCAGGAAGAAGACGTCGAGGCGCGCCTTGCCGCGGCTGATGTGCACCGTCTGGGTGTCGGCCTCCACGCGCATTTCTTCCAGCGCGTGCAGCCACCACTGATAGGTGGACTGTTTCGGGCTGGCGAGGTCGTCGTAGATGACGATGACGGGATCCATCTCCTCGTCGAGGGGGCGAATATAGAGTACGCGCCGGTCGAACTTGGTCAGCCGGCCGCCATAGGCCGCGTGGGCGTCACCCATCGCATAGTGGCAGTAGTCGTCGCTCTCGAACTCCACGATCCGGCCCTTGGCGTTCCAGTCGCGGATCTCCTGGCCCTCTCCGTCCACTCCGATACAGTTGGCGGCCTTGGTCTGCCAGGTCCAGTACCTGTGATGTCCCACTCCATAGGAGGTGTAGTAGCCGGAGGCGATCGCCAGCGGCTCGCCGAAGGCGTGCAGGATGAAGGCGTTCTGGTCGGCATAGGAGTGGCTGATGGACCCGAAGGGGGAACTGCGCAACATGAAGTGCACATTGCGCTCCCCATGGGCCAGGTCGCTGTGCATACAGGCCAGACCCACGTCCCAGAAACAGCGGCCCTGGGGCAGGTCGATGGGCGCCTTGCCCTTCACCTCCTTGCCGTAGGCGAGGAATGCCTCCAGCCCGTGGGGCTTGAAGCCCAGTTCGTCGGCGAACCATTCCAGATAGGGATCCCTCAGCAACTGGGCCAGCTTCCACATCGTCTCACCCCCTCCCGCCGGATCCTCCTGGCCGTCTCCGAAGGGAGACATCTTGCTGTAGGGGGGATTGTCGTACAGCTTATAGTATCCCGTCTTGCGCACCCAGTCCCGCTGCTGAACCGGTATGCCCGTCGCTTGCGCGGCCAGGGCGAACGTGCGCAGGAATCTCTCCGTGCTCCACTGCCAATAGGAGGGACCCTCACTCCAACCTCCATCCTGTCCGCCGTAAGGAGGGTAGAAGGGGGCCCACAACATCTCCAGGCAGTATTCCAGCCACTCGTCCACATCCACCTCGCCGGCCAGCGCCACGCAGGCCTCGGTGAGGAACCCCAGGTAGTAATCCATCGCGTGACTGTCGAACGGCTTCAGCTCGAACGGCAGTACCCTCAATCCGAGGTACAGTTGATTCATACGGACGGCCAGGACCTTCCGGCATTGCTCGCGCTCCTGCTCGGTCAGGAGATCATATATATAGTCGTATACGCGCGCACAATAGCCCGGCAGCCAGCTGCCGATCTCGTCGTTGTGCCCGAGGCTGGTGCTGCCGTTGGGGTCCCAAGAGATGAGGTGCATGAGACGCCGCTTCGCCTCGAGGCCGTACTTCCGATCCCCTGTGATCAGATAGGCTTCCGCGCAGTCCTCCATGCCCCACATGATCGGGCGAATGGTGCGGTAATCCTTTCCGTAGGCCTCGTTCCACTCCGCGCTATAGGCGGGCTGGGGCAGGAAATCGGGCTCGGGGACGAGATCCTCGCCGATGAGGTCATCGCATTCCCGCCGAAGTCTGTCCGCCTCCTCCTTGAGGTCCGACCCGGCCAGTTCCCGAATGCGGGCCAGCTCGTCTCTGTCGATCAGCAATCTGGGGTGGTCTCTGCCGATGCGGGCGATTACGTCCTTCATCTCCGGGAAGGGCATCTCCACGGCATCCGGCTCGATGTAGAACTCGCGGACCTTGCCGAACACCATCCCCGCCGGCTTCCCCGCGTCATATCCATATCGCCAGTACCACTTCCCGGCCGGGAGGGTATGGTGGAGAACGTGGATGGTGGTGGGCCGCACACTGTAGGAGAAAGTTACATCCCCCTCCCCGCACACGGGGATCGTCACCGTGCGGTCATCCCATTTCTTCTCCACCGTGACCGTCGAGTCATCCCGGAACTCTGGGTCTTGGGAGTACTGTAGCACATAGTCGTGAACCCCTTTTACCGGCAGCCACACGAATACCGGCGGGTTCTGCTTTAGATGTTGTCCTTGAGCCGGGGCGCGGGACACCTCATATTCGCCCGGTGGACGGTCGAGATTCGCCTCCGGCCCCCGGTCCAGCGTATCGGCGGTTTCGTTTTTCATGCGGCCCATCTCCCTTTCATCGCCGCGGGCCGACGGACTCCCCCACAGAACCGCCGACACGCAGCAGATAGCAACTGCCAGAAATGCTTCGAGCGAGCGCCTCCGGATACCCATCAGCGGCCTCCGCTCAAACTGAGCCGGAGCCCCGGTCTTCGCTTCGGCCGCGGGGGTCCGGGACATCGCGCCTCGGGATTCCCGGCGAACTCTCGCGCTGATACAGCCGCGCTCTTCCTGCGGCCTGGTCACCAGTCCGAATGCCCGTTGCTCTGTCATGACTCTTCCTCTCCTCTATCATACGCCACATCACCCTTGGTTCCGCTTGTACTACTGGACTGAATTTGTGTATAATACTCCTATACTACAAACTGCCCCTCGATGACGCTAGTCCGGCGGGCAATATGCTGGAGATGACAGATGGACAGGCACTCGTTCGACATGCCCCGGCTGGAACGAGACCCCGAGAATTTCGTGCGAGGGGAAGGGGTTTATGCCGTCCACGAGACCGCCAACCCTCCCACCCCTTTCGATATTCACATGCATCCCGAGGTGGAGATCGGCCTCATATTCGACGGGGTGGAGGAGATACACTTCAGCGAGTACATACACACCTGCCGCCGGGGCGATGTCTGGCTCTGCGCTCCCTGGGAGCCGCACGCATGGCAGATACAGGCCCCGAACACGACAAATCTGGTGGTGATCTTTGCGCCTGACTTCCTCGGCGAGGAATTGGTGGGGCCGATCCCCTGGCTCACCATCTTCTCCCTTCCCCCGCACCTGCGGCCTAGAGTCCATGACAATAAGGCCAGGGAAGCCGTGCTGAGCGCCGCGGAGACCATCTGCCGCGAGATCGCGGCGACCGAACCGTTCTGGGAGAGGACGGTTCGACTGGAGGTGCTGCGGATACTGAACGAACTCGTGCGCAGGGACGACGGCACCGGGCCCATTGCAGAGCGGCCCAATGCCAAACTCGCGAGCATGTCTCAACTGATGCCCGCCTTTGCCCTCGTCCATTCTTTGCCCTGGCGCAGGGTCTCGGCGAAGGAGGCCGCCGCCGCCTGTGGCCTCAGTGTCTCTCGGTTCCACTATCTCTTCGGCAAAGTGGCGGGAATGGGCTTCGGACAATTCGGCATCCGCGCCCGGCTGGCCTTCGCCGCCAATCTGCTGGTCAAGAGCGACCACACGCTTTCGGACATCGCCGCCGAGAGCGGCTTCGTGGACCATTCCCACCTCCACCGCGTCTTCGTCAAACAATACGGCTGCACCCCCTCTGAATTTCGCAGGCGCCGCCGGAGCGAGTGGAGCGACGTCTCCACCGACCGCGACGAGTGTCGCGAGCCCGCAATACGGTGAGCTGAAACAGCCGGATCGGCGGAGCGGGGGGACGTTTCAGGTCGGGAATCGTTTCCGGAGCGCTTCCATGCTTATCTGAAGTGATGGACAGAATTACCTCCTGGCGCTATTATATTCATGTATTCGCATACTAGCGCATAAGGGCGCGGGCGGAAAACAGATGACAATGGTCCCGCCCCGCGCCCTTGTTGGAGGAATACGATGAGAGGTTACGGACGCGGAAGAGGAAGAGGAAGAGGAAGGGGAGGCTTCGGTTTCGGGGCTCCGGCGCCCATGTGGGAAAATGCTTCTGCGGCGAGAAGGACACCGGCACCGGCTCGTGCCACCGCCGAGGTGAAATCCGAAGACTGTGTCGGCTGTGGCAGATGTGTCCTGGTCTGCCCGGCCCAGGCAATCAATATCGGCGATGATGGCAAGGCGGTGGTGGACAAAGCTCTCTGCCGTGGGTGTGGAGTATGCGTGCAGGAATGTCCGGCGGGCGCATTGTCCATGAGCTGACGATGAATCGAAGGAACGCTTTCACTGGAATGGAGAAAACGGAAACAAAAGGGGATCACGCCCGGCTCGTAATGTAGAAGCAAACGATTTCGCAACACCTACATAGTACGTGGTTCGAGGAATCGATCGCCCTTGGTGTGATCCCCTTCCCCATCTCTGCTTCTCGCGCTCATGGGGAGCCCGAATTTCGGGCGCACTCGAGCTTGGTGGCGAGCAGGCTCGCCGCGAGCAATGCGCTGCAGGTGGTCCAGAAGACCGCGCGGTAGGAATAGTGGTCCGCGATCACGCCTCCGAGGATCGGCAACCCGAGGGTGAGAGTCTGCAGGGTGCCGTTGAGCGCTACATAGGTGGGCCGAAGTCCTGCCGGCGCGATCTCAAGCAGGTAATTCGTGAACCCGATCATGCCGCCACTGGTTGCGAGGCCGATCAACCCGAACGCCGCCACCAGCACCGTTGCCCCCAGACTTCCGGCCAGCAGGGCCAGCAAAGGCACGAGAGCCGCCGCCGCCGTGGTCAAAAGGATGACCAGCCGATTGCCGCGCCGATCACTCAACTCGGCCCACAAGAGGTTGGAGACGATTCCGCCTGCCATTTGCGCCTCGATCAGTATCCCGATCTGCGAGGCGGCCATCCCGAGATCCTTCTTCCCGTAGAGCACGTAAAAGGGTGCTGCAAGAGCGCCGAATCCGGCCGCGATCTGGACGAGCACAAAGAGCCGGAAGTTGCCGTCCCTCCATAGTATCCCCAGCGATTCTTGAAGGAAGCGCCCCATAGTCTGTTGAGGTTGTGGGGATACCTCTTCCTCCGGTTCCCGTACCGAGCTCAGGCCGATGTACGAGATCCCTATGAAGAGGAATGACAGCAGAAACAAGAGCCCGTAATTTCTGGGGAAAGCGACCCCGGGGTTCGCCAGCACGCGCTTGACCACATATCCGGCGCCCACTGCCATCAATCCGCCCCAGAGTTGCCGGTGTCCGAAGAAGTGTCCCCGCAGAGTGGCCGGAATGGCCTTCCCCCAGATGTCCATGAAGGGGATTACCGCAACGCCTCCGGCAAAGGAGAAGATGAAAAGCAAGACGACCAACGCGGCCAGCACCAGGATGGGATCGCAGGAGACGCAGAAATAGGCGAGGCTTCCCAAGATGCCCCATGCGGCCGCCCGGGTCCAGATGGCCCCGACCAGCACCGGCTTCTTTCTGCGCATGTTTTGAATCCGTCTGGCTACGAATAGCTGGGGCAGCACACCTCCTCCGTTCATGAGGGCGGAGAGCACGCCTATCATCGTCCGCGAGTGAGTGAAATGGCTCAGGAAAAGGGGAAGTACACTCATCGGCTCGGAGAACGCCATGCCTGCCCGATAGAAGATGCCATGGATCAGCCCCATGGCGAAGTTGAATGCCGTACTCGGCCGGCCGGAATATTGTTCTTTCATTGTCACGCTTCCAACGCGCGGCCTTCCGATTTCGGATCGGAGTGCCGGCCCAGCCGTCCGGTGACCGCGCCGAATATGTCTTCCGAGAATGTCCTATCGATGTGTGTGCACCAAGGACGGTGCCGGTCGAGTGAACACTGTGTCCGCGCCGCTGCTCCGCGGAGCTCGTCTCCTATTCATCTGTTGGGCCGCAGATATGGATTCGGGCGTAAGACAACGCGTTGCTGTCTCCGGCGCGGAATCCGTAGATGTCCAGAACCCGCGACCGGGGCGATCCGGAGCGCCAGGTCGCAGTGAAGAAGCGTCGGAAGGGATGCTTCAAGGGCACCACGGCCGCAGGGGTCTGCCTGCCGTCGGGCAACAGCTCGGTGAGGCGGTTCTCCGACACGTATTCGCCGTTTTCGTCCCGGCCCTCCACATAGTAGAACACGTACAGGCGCCCTTCATCGTCCACCTGGAACCGCCCGGTCTTGGGGATGGGGCCGGACTCGCCCTCCTTCACCAGGAGAATGGGCCGTTTGAGGGCGATCTTGCCGTCTTTGAGCACCGCGTACATCAGCGCGTGGGACTGCTTCTCGCCGGGGAAGAACTTGTCCCGCAGGCGCTCGTCGAGAGCCCTCTCCGTCCACAGTAGGTGAACCGCGCCCTCGTCATCCACCCACAGGTCGCAGGGGAAGATCCAGCCGCAGGTCTTGTCCCTGCTCGCCACCTCGATCCAGTCGTGGAACTTGCCTGTGGTGATGTCGTCGCTCCAGGTGAAGAACAGGCGGCGGAAGTCGTAGTCCCACTCGCGGCCGGTCAATTTCCGCTTGTACTCGCGCCACTCCGGATAGGGTTCCACGATGTCGCTGACCCCGCAGAAGTAAACGGCCCGGTTCTTCAACGCCACCGACGGGTAGCACACGCGGATGGGCTGGGGCTTCGGGTACTCGGCTCCCCAGGGCCACTTGAGCCGCCCGTGCGCGGACCAGCGCCCCGAGGCGTCCCGGAAGGTCCACTCGGCATGTGTGTAGCCCACGTTCTGGAAGAGGATCAGCTCTTTGCGCTGCGAGTCCGCCGCGAAACTCCGGTATGAGTGCTCGGTGAATGGCGGCTCGTCCTCCCAGGAGGGCACGATCGTCTTGGGCTCGGCGTCGGGCGCGGAGGCCGAGAACACGTGGATCTCCGGCCGGGCGGGGCCATTCCTCTCCTCAGGCCCCGTCAGAGTCGGGTTGTCGGACAGGAGCAGGGTGTCGTCCTGGAAACAGGCCAGGGGACACGGCTCCCGCGTCCGACCCTCGCCCCGCGCCACCTGCCTCCAGCCGTCCCCCGTCCTCCTGAAGAGCAGCCAGCGCACATTGTTGAGGGGCTTCGCCTCCGGCAGGGTCTCGATGCCGCTGATGTAGACCTCTTTCCCCACGCGGACGATGCAGCTTGAACCATAGCACCACAGCGGCCCCGCGCCGTTGTCGGCCTCCTGAAAAGTGTAGACTTCCTCCTCGGCTTCCACGCGGGCGGTCGGCGGCATCGCCTTCTCCTCCTTCTCCTCCCCGCGGCACGAGGAGAACGGGACCAGCAGCATCACACACAACGCCGCTATCGGCCAAAGCATGTCGGTTCTCCTCCCTTGCCGCCCAACACATGGTTTCACCACGATACCCGCCATTCTCCCGCGGCGGCCGGAAGCCTTTCCCGGGTGCCCGCCTGCGGCCTCATGCCAACGCCGGACACACATGCAACTCCAAGGCCGGATGGCGGAGGGAGATAGGGAGAGGAGACTCTGCTTCGAGGGATTCTAATTCTAACAAAGGACCGTTGACAGAAACGCCGACTACCCGCTCTGTCCGCTCTCCTCCGCTCGGCACCCCGGCACGCCCGCCTTCTGGAGCACCCACACCATGGGGCACCAGTCCGTGAAGGCCGACTGGAGCAAATTCAGCCCGACCAGCGCGGTGAGGATGAGCCAGCGCGGGCTGTGGAAATGCGCGAGCAGTACGCTGCCCAGGACCACGACGCCTCCGATGAGGCGAAGCCAGCGTTCACGATGCATGGGTTATTCCTCCGATGACCCTTCTTGGGGTGCTTCGGTCTCTGCCTTTGCATTCCAACTCTGCCCGACTATCTTTCCGCTGGCGACGTACAGGTCCACGATCGCCGCCGCCCGGTCATAGCCCGCCACCTCTTCATCGGCGCGCGCCTTGGCGAGGCCGGCCTGGGCCTGCAGCACGTCGAGCATGGGCGTCACCCCGTTCTTGTATCCCACCAGGGCCAGCCTCCACGCCTCCTCCGCCGCCTTCGTCGCTTTGCGGGTCACCTCCAGCCGATCGTTGGCCGATTCCAGGGAACGGATGGCGTTGGTCACCTGCACGGTGATGCCGCTGGCCAGTTCATCCAGCTTGTCCGATGCTTTCTTGGCCTGCGCCTCGGCCTGCCGCGCCTGGCTGCGGGCCTCGTTTCCGTCGTAAAGCCGCTGCTGGATCACCACCGCCACTTTCCAGTTCCCGTATTCGGGCATGAGCGTGGTCCGCTGCGGCTCCCAGGACGCCTGCAGGCCCAGCGACGGCCTCAGTTGCCCCAGGGCGGCCTTCCTCCCGGCCTCCGCGGCCTGCCGATAGGCGCGGAGTTGGCGCGCCTCAGGTCTCTGCGCGAGGGCGGTGTCGAGGGCGGTCTTGAGATCGGTGGGATAGCCCTGAAGGAACTGCTCCTCGGCTCCATTCTCCACCGGCTCGACGCTTTCTCCCGGAGGCAGTCCCACCGCATGCCGCAATGCCGCGAGCGCCACCTGATATTGATTCTTCGTCTTCAGCAGCATGTCTCTCGCTCCGGCGTAACCGGTCTCCGCCTGGAGCACGTCGAGTTTGGCGGCGACCCCCTGCTCGTGGAGGGCGCGCGCCACCCTCAGCGCCTCCTTCACCGCCTCCACCTGTTTCTCCATGACGGTGACCATGTGGCGGGCGGTGAGGGCGCGGAAGTAGGCCTTGGCCGCGTCTCCGGCGATCAGCTGGCGTTGGCGGTCCAAGTTCGCGTCGGCCGCCTCGCGCTCCCAGCGGGCACGCGCCTCCATCGCCTCCAGCGCGCCGCCCGTGTAGAGCGGCACCTGGAGGTCAACAGAGCCCCAGGTGTTGGATTGATCCCCGAAGACGAACGTCGGCATGCCAGCCATGCTGAAGGACGGATTTTCGTCCACCTCCAGGTAGCCGGCCTGGGCCGAGAGGTGTGGGACGCGCCGGGCGCGCGCCTCCGCGATTCCCGCGGCCGCCCCCTCCACCTCGGCCTGGGCCGCCTTCAGCGCCGGATGGTGGGCCAGCGCGCTGCTCACGCAGGCTGCGAGGTCCATCTTGGTCTTGGCCGGCGCCGGTGGGCCCTCTTCGGCGAAACCAATCGCCCCCCATGCCGCCACCAGCGCCAGCACGCTCATCAACGCGAAACTCGTCAACCAAGAGCGATGGGCGTGTATTGCCATCTATTCCTCCTCCCGATGCACCACCAGCACGGGGCATTCCGCCAGACGCGCCACCCGTTCCGTGGTGGTGCCTACAATGGAGGCCTCCGCCAGACGGCGGTGCTGTGCTCCTATCACGATCAGCCCGGCCCCCACCTCAAGGGCGTAGTTCAGCACCTCCGCGGCCGCGTTCCCCCGCCTCACCACCTCCTGCAGGGCGCAGGCGCCGCGAACGTCGTCCGGCACCCAGGCGCAGAGCGAGGCCATTTCATCATCCTCGGCGGCCTCTTTATCCGGCGGAAGCGCATGCATCACCACCAGCCTCGCCTCGAGCGCGCGCGCCACCTCGGTGGCCACCCGCAGGGACTCCACGGCCACAGGGGAGTAGTTGACCGGGCAGAGCACGACGCGCGAGTCGGGCAACCGCTCCCGGGAGAGATCTTGTCCGGTATAACGGCAGATTAGGGAGGGCCGCCGTGTGCCGTGCATGATGCCCTCGGCCACCGATCCGATGATCCACCTCATCAGGCCGGACCGCTGCCGCATCCCCATCGTGACCAGGTCGGCGTCCAGCTGCTCCACCTGTTCGAGGATGCCCTCGGGCGGCTTCCGTCGGGTGATCACGGTGCTCCATTTTACGTCCTCGGGCAGATAGCCGCGCGCCCAATCGCCGACAATGCCTTCGGCCTCCTGAGCGGCCTTTTCAAGCCCCGCCAGCACCCGGTCTATCTCCTCGTGGGTGAATTCCAGCGGTGGTTGAATGGCCGCCGCGTGAACCACGGAAACCTCGGCCTCGAAGGCGCGCGCCAGCCGGGCCGCCCACAACAGCGCATAGGCGGAATGCTCGGACAGGTCCACCGCCGATACGATCCGTTTGGGACTGAACGTTTTCACTCTTATTGCTCCTCTCGCGAGTCGTCCGCATTCTCCCGCGGCGCGCTTTCGCCTGCCGCGAGCGAGGCTCCTTCAGGCGCGGCCGGTCCTCCGCTCCGTTTGTGGATCATGCTGTATAGGATCGGCACCACCACCGGGGTGAAGAACACCGCGGCCGCCTCGCCCGCCATCAGGGAAACCGCCATGCCCTGAAAAATGGGGTCGAAGAGGATCACCGTCACCCCGACGAACACCGCCGCGGCGGTCAGGAAGATGGGGCGGAACCGCACGATGCCGGCGTCTATGCAGGCGTCCGTGAGCGTCATCCCTTCCTTCAGACGCAGCTCGATGAAGTCCACCAGGATGATGGAGTTCCGCACCACGATGCCGGCCCCTGCGATGAACCCGATCATGGAGGTGGCGGTGAAGAAGGCGCCCAGGGCGGAGTGCGCGGGCAGAATCCCAATCAGCGACAGCGGAATCACCGCCATGATGGCGATGGGCGTGGTGAAGCTCTGGAACCAACCCACCATCAGCGCGTAGATCAGCAGCAACACCACTCCGAACAACATGCCGAGATCCCGGAACACCTCGTAGCTGACCTGCCATTCTCCGTCCCACTTCATCACGTAACGATCCGTGTAGAATGGGACGTGGGTGGACACTTGGGCCAGGGTTCGGCCGTCAGGGGTGTGAATCTTTCCGATTTTCCGAAACATCTTCAGAATGGCGTAGATGGGGCTCTCCTCCGCGCCCGCGACATCGCCCACCACATATACCACCTCGCGCAGATTCTTGCGGTAGATGTTGCGGTCTCGGCGGCCGGGCTCCACTTTGATCAGCTCGCTAAGCGGAATCAGGCGGCCCTCCCGACTCATCACTTTCAGGCTCAGCAGATCGCTCACGTTCGTTCGGAGCCGCTGGGGAAGCCGCAACAAGATGTCGCAGGGTTCCCGCTCGGTGGGGATGTGCGCGATTCCCGCCGGCAGCCCTCGCGTCGCCATCGCCAGGGTGTTGGCCACCTGCTCGGTGGTGACGCCGTTCAGCGCGGCCTTTTCCTTGTCTACGACGAACTGGTACTCCGTGGGCCGCTCTTCGATGTAGTCGTCCACGTCTACCACGCCGGGGGTGTGCCGGAAGATGTCCTCCACCTGACGGGCCACCTCGATCTGCTTGTCATAGTCCGGCCCGTAGACCTCCGCCACCAGAGTCTGCAACACCGGCGGCCCCGGCGGCACTTCGGCCACCGTGACCTGTACGCCGTATTTATCTCCTATCTTCTGGACGCCGGGCCTCACGCGCTTGGCGATGGCGTGGCTCTTGTCCTTCCGCTCGTGTTTCCCAACCAGGTTGACCTGGAGGTCGGCCACGTTCGGACCCCGGCGCAGGTAGTAGTGGCGCACCAGCCCGTTGAAGTTGTAGGGGCTGGCCGTTCCCACGTACACCTCATAGTCCGTGACCTCCGGGACGGTGGCGATGTAGTCTCCGATCTCCCGCGCCGCCTGGGCCGTCCGTTCCAGCGGATACCCCTCCGGCGCGTTGATGATGATCTGGAACTCGGACTTGTTGTCGAAGGGCAGCATCTTCACCCGCACCAGCTTGAGCGGCAGCATCGCCACCACGGCCAGGAGCGCCAGCACGACCATACCAAGGAAGAGCGCACGCTTCCCGGGCCGCGTCAGGACGGCCTGCATTCCACGCCGATAGATCACGGAGAACCGGCCCTCAGGCTTCGCGGCATGGGGCCCGGTCTCGCCCTTGAAGAGCTTATATGTGGCCCACGGTGTGATCATCAAGGCGACCGCCAGCGAGAACATCATGGCGGCCGTGGCCCCCACGGGGATGGGCCGCATGTACGGCCCCATCAGCCCCCGCACCATCGCCATCGGCAGAATGGCGAAGATGACCGCCAGGGTGGCGAGGATGGTGGGGTTGCCCACCTCGTCCACCGCCCTCACCGCGATCTCGATCAGATTGCGCGGCTTGCGGGAGGGCCGTTGGTAGTGGCGGATGACGTTCTCCACCACCACGATTGCGTCGTCCACCAGAATTCCGATGGAGAATACCAGCGCGAAGAGAGTCACCCGGTTGAGGGTGTAGCCCATGCAGGCGAGCACCAGCAGGGTGAGCGATAGCGTAACCGGAACAGCGATCGCTACTATCACCCCCTCGCGCCAGCCCATCACCAGGCCCATGAGAAGCACCACCGCGAAGATGGCGATCAACATGTGCTCCAGCAGCTCGTTCGACTTCTCCGTGGCCGTCTCCCCGTAGTTGCGGGTGATGGTGATGTGAAGGTCCTTGGGCAACACGGTGCGCTGGAGCTCCCGCACCTTGGCCAGCACATGGTTCACCACGTGGATGGCGTTGGCCGCCCTGTGCTTGGCCACCATGATGGTCACCGCGGGGTACTGCTCTCCGGGGCGCGCGCTCGTAGGTATCGCCCACCCATGCTTTTTCGCCCGCGCGGGGCCGGGGCCGAAGAAGACGTAGTCCGCCGGTTCCTCGGGGCCGTCCACTACCTGGGCCACATCGCGCAGGTAGACCGGCTTCCCCC
>WFSF01000146.1 GCA_015486155.1 Armatimonadota bacterium | reverse complement strand
GACTTCGCGGCCGCATCCGCAGCCGCCGCCTGCTCCACTGCGGGCGGGTCCGATTTCTCATTCTTCTGGGCGGCCTTGGGCACGGCCGATGCGGCCGACGTTTTCTCTGTCTGAGGCGGGACCGCGCTCTGCGCAGGCGGAGGAGACTGGCGCGCTGCGGCGACTATGATCCAGGTCGCCACCACGACCACCAGGGCGGCGAATCCGATCACCCAGGCTGGTTCCATTCTCCGCTCTGCTTCCGCCATCTCCCCGCGCTCCTTTTCCGCGCCAATAGATTGATACCATACCCTGTCTCGTTTGCCACAGGTCGTAATCGCCCATATGTCCCCCGGAGCGTTTCTCCAAGGATGAAGCCCCGGCGACGACTCTCTTTGTGGAATAATTCCTATGCGGGAAAGCGGGAATGTGAGCGTCGCCGCGGGGATAGCGTCCGCGTGATCCCAGGGATGTCCTCTTATGGGAAGGGGACGACAAGCCGCGCGGCCGTCGCCACAGACGGAAGTGCACCCTTGGATGGGCGCACGTCTGGAGACCCCCCGATTCGCTCTCCCGCACAGGTCAGGTATGATGCGGGAGTTGTGGCAAGGAGAAATCAAAGAACTTGATGCCAAGGCCGTGAAGAAGCTCGTGAGCCGGGGCGCGCGTTCGCTTCGGTTCGCCGAGATGGCCGACGCCTGTCGCCGCGCGGGGGCGCTCTCCGAGGCGACCACGCTGTGTGCGCGCGGGCTGCTGCGTTATCCCAAGTATGCCACCGGATACGTGGTGTTGGGGGAAATATTCTGGGCCCGCAACCTGGCCGACAAGGCGCGCGAGCAATGGTTCAAGGCGCTCCAACTCGACCCACAACACCCGCGCGCACATTTCCGGCTCGCCGAACTACACCTCTCCGAGGGAGAAGAGCAGAAGGCGATCGATGAGCTGGAGATGGCCGTTCAGTGCGATCCCAGCTTCGCGGAGGCCCACATCCTGCTCGCGGAGGTGAAGGGCGAGACCAAGGAGGCCGACGAGAAGGGCGAGGAGGAGACACCCGCCGCGCCGGGGCGCGCCGCGCGCCGGCCGCAGGTATCGGTGAGGAGGGACCAATACGCACGGATGCTGACCTCGCTTGCGCAGGGGGGCTGTGTGAGGCGGGCGCTGATCGCGGACGGCAACGGGCTTCCCGTGGCGACTTCCCCCTCCTGGGCGTCCGGAGACGGAGGGGAGGCGGAGACGGCGGCCGGCGTTTCCTCGGCGATGATGGAGGACATCAGGCAACTCGTCTCCAGCCTGGAGACGGGGGATCTGGAGGGGATACTGCTCTGCGGAGAAGGCGGCGCGGTGCGCTGTGTCACCCTCGGGAGGGATACGTTGATCGCGGACCTGAAGCCGGACGCGCCCCTCGGGGCGGTCGAGGCGGAAATTGCAGAGGCGCTCGCGGGAGGGGAGCAGGCAGATGCCGCGCCCTCCGGCGGCGGAGATGAAGACGACGCTGCGCCCGGGGACTATTCTTCCGAGGAAACTTGGGCGAGTTGAACAAGTCGCATGTATATGGATTGTGGGGGTAGTCAATTGTGAAGAAGACGATGACAGATGACAATAACGTGAGCATTCAGCGGGCACTGGAGACGCTGACCAGCGCCAGCAAGGTGCTGGCCGCGGTGCTGGCGGCGGAGGATGGTCTGCCCATCGCCGTGCGCCTGCGCGCGAACCAGGACGGAGACGTCTGGGCGGCGGCGGCCTCGGCGATGGGCCGGATGGGCCGCAAAGCGCTCGCGCGGCTGGGCAAGGGTGAGCTATCCTGGGGCGCATTCGACACCAGGAAATACCGTCTTCTGGTGCGGCCGGTCAGCCTGGGATACCTGCTGGCGATCTGCGAGCCGGACGCCAACATCGGCCTTATCGGGGTGGAGCTGGACGGGGCCGCGGAGGCTCTCGACCGGGCTCTTCCGGGAGCGGCGCCCGCAGCGGCTCCGGAGGCCGCATATTGAAAGGTGTTGAACCACTATGATCCCCATTCCCACCGACAGCCTGGTAATTCGGGAGGGCGCGCTGGAGAAACTGGAACAGGCGCTGGACGACCTGTTGGAGAAGTCTCACGCCGAATCCGCCCTGCTCATCAGCCGAGATGACGGCAGCTTGGTCTCGGCCAGAGGGTTCGTCAGTTCGCTCGACACCACCTCGCTGGCCGCGCTGGCGGCGGCGGCGTTCGCCTCCGGGCGCGAGCTGGCGCGCCTGATCGGAGAGACGGAGTTCAGCGTGCTCTTTCACCAGGGCAAGCAGGAGCACATCCACGTGAACCTGGCGGGAGAACACACCCTGTTGATGGTTCTCTTCAACGACCTGACCACGGTGGGGATGGTGCGCATCTGCGCGCGCGAGTGCGGCGCACGCATCGAGAAGATTCTCGCCTCCTAAGGGAGAACGGAGAGCGGCCCCGATGATGTCCGGGGCCGCTCTCACTGGTGTGTTCTGTTCCGCAGCGGGATTACTGTTCTTTCCAGGAAATGGCCTCCGCCGGGCAGCCGTCAATCGCCTCCTGGATCTCGCTCTCCGGCGCGCCGCTCGGATTCTTCACCACGGCGACGTCGTTCTCTCCCATCTCGAACACTGCGGGGCAGGTATCGGCACAGGCCCCACATCCCGTACACAGATCTGGATCGACAACCGGAACTTTCATTTCTCATGTTCCTCCGCTGGACTAGTTGCTCGGCGGCCGCATGGCCAGCCGGAGCGGTATCTTCGGCATGAACCCCCTTCCCTCCTCTCCGCCACCGTCACTCATTCATGACACGAATGCAGGCAAACCACCCCCGGGGCCTGACTCGTCCCTCTCTCCGCCCTGTCAAGGAGGTGGGACACTTCATCGCCGATCCGGGATCGAGCCTGCGGAAGAGTAGGCACTGGTGGCACCGGCTGGATTTGAACCAGCGACATAGCGGTTATGAACCGCCCGCTCTACCCCTGAGCTACGGTGCCGGTGGTGGAATAATGATAGCGAATCTGCCGTCGCCCGGCAAGTGCGTGAAGAGACTACCTCCCGGCCAGCGCCAGCCGGGCGCGTCGGGCCCACGCCTGCCATTTTGCGACCGCCTGGAGGTCCGCGCCCGGCAATTCCATGCGGTAGGCGTTCTCGTCCCACGCGAACCGCAGGTTGTGGCGGAAGCCGGCCACTTTGAGAGGAAAGTGGGTCACCCGCTTGCGGATATCCAGCTGGCGCGCGGACATCTCCTGGTCGTCGTAGGCAGAGAAGCGGGTGGCCTGCCGCTTGCGGGCGTAACTGGGGGAAAGGCGGGTCACCTCCCGCCACTCCTCCACCGCGTGTTCCGCGTCGGCCTTGAAGTAGTAGATGACCCCGATGTTGCTGCGGACGATGGGGTTGTTGGGGCGCCAATCCTTCACCCGATCCAGGTGCCTCAGGGCCTCGTCCAGCATCTTGTTCTTCGCATAGGCGAGCCCGAGGTCGTTGTGCCCCTCAGGGGAGTGAGGCGAGAAGATGAGCACGCGCTTGAACGATTCCACGGCCTCGTTGAGCCGGTCGTCGCGGTAATAGGCGAGGCCCAGGTTTGCGTGGGCGTCCGGATTGGTGGGCTCCAGGCGGGTGAGTTCCTGGAAATGGTGGATGGCGGTCTCCAGTTCCCCCATCTGCAGGGCGACGTGTCCCGCGATGTCGTGCGCCGCCGCCAAGTCGGGGTCCAGGCCGGTCGCCCACCTGACCTGCTCCGCCGCCGCGGCCAGGTCGCTCTGCAGGTAGTAGGTGAGGCCTAGATTGCTTCTCACGACCGCGCTGCGGGGTATGGCGTCCGCCGCGCGCTGGAATTGAGCGGCCGCCTCCACCAGCCGCTCCTGAAGCAGGCGCACCACACCGATGGCATTGAACGCTTCGGGGAAGTCGGGGTAGGCCTTGAGCAGTTCCTCCAGTTGAGCCTCCGCCTCCGGCAACATGTCCACCATGTCGTATGCGACCGCGCAGTTGTAGCGCGCCAAGGCATGGCGGGGGTTGAGGCGGACCGCGGCGCGGAAGTGATCCAGCGCGTGGCGCGGCCGGCCGATCAGGTGGCACGCAACCCCCAGGTTGATCAGCACGTCCGGGTCCTCCGGGTGCATTTCATAGGCCTTCTCAAGCGCGTTCATCGCCTGCTCGAAGGCGCCCTCGCGAACCATCAGCGTGCCCGCGTTGTAGAGCACGTGGAAATCGTTCTCGTCCTGGTGAAGTGCTCGCCTGGCGTGTTCCAGCGCGCGGGGCGCGTTGCCCAGATAGTACCAGCAGACCGCTTTCTGTATCTGAGGCCAGGCGCATTCCGGGTCCGCGCGCGCGGCCCGCTCGAGATCCTCCAGGGCGGCGCGATACCACCCCCGCAGCATCCAACAAACGGCCCTGTTGTAGCGCGCCGCGGCATGACCCGGCCGGCGGTGAAGGGCTCCCGTAAAATATTGCTCCGCCACCTCCGCGTCGCCCCGCCGCTGGTGGAGCACTCCCAGGTTGCAGAATACGTCGGGATGCCGCCTCGCCACCGATAGGGCACGGTGCAACTCCTCGATTCCCGCCCCCGAATCTCCCAGCCGCGCCAGGGAGAGTGCCAGTCCATTTCTTGCCCCGAGGTCCGCGGGGAAATGCTCCGCCACCTCCCGAAATGCCTCCGCGGCGCTTTCTATTTCCCCCTGGCGCCATCGCACCAGGGCGAGGTTCCAGGTGAGCACGGGATTGTCCGGCTGCTCGCGCGCGAGCATCTCCAGGTCTCTCGCCGCCCGCGCCAGCCGGCCGGTCCGCGCCTGAGTTACCGCGAAGTTGTGCCTCGCCACCACCCAATCCGGATATTCGGCCACCAGCTCTTCGAGAATTCCCGCGGCCCCTTCCCGGGCTCCTTCCAGCCACAGCGCGGCGGCCAGGCGCAGGCGGGTCTCCCGGTCCGGTTTCTCGTCCTTCGAGTCACATGAGCGGCGAATGCGCGCGAGTTTACGCTCCGCCACAGCGTCACAGATGACACGCCAGGAAAGCGCGGTGACTCTCCGCAAGATACCCAGCAGAGGCCCCGGCGCCACCCCCAGAAGCGCGCCAAGCCCTCCGCCGAGGGCCATTCTCCCCACCGCAGTCGAGACATTTCCGGCGCCGCGGGCGGTCAGCAGCCCCAACGCCGCCCCCAGGCCGACGCACAGGAACACCCAGGCGCGCCGGCCGGCGCGGGATTCCGCGTGGCGTCGTTCGCCGCGCTTTTTCGCCGGGTGCTCCAATGGCATGCCACACGCCGCGCAACTCGTCCGCTGGGGCGGATTGGCCGCCCCGCACAGCCGGCAAACCACAGCCACTCCCCTCCCGCCAGGCCGTCTCCTCCGATCACGCGTCCCGGACTCAAGAGAGGATACCACAAATACGGTTCGCCCTGACACCTGGATCACCCGGCGGTACGGGCATAAAGGTCGGCCGAGGGGAATTCCGCCTCGGCCCGATTCCCGACGGCCGCCGGCAGCGAGAAGCGCAGCGCGAGACGGCCGTTGCACTGATCGAACCATGTCCGGCCCTGCAACATCTCCACGGCCAGTTTGCAGAAGGCGAGTCCCACTCCCACCGATCGGCGGCCGAGGTCTCTCCACATCTTCGCCTGCGCCTCCGGGTCGAAAATATGCTCGAGGCGCTCGTCAGGTATGGGGTCTCCCGACCACTCGACCGACACGGTGACGGCCTCGGCCCGCGTTTCGTCCAGAGAAGCATCTTGGGTCTCCACGCGGCCGGTTACCAGGACCGGCTCGGCGGCGTCCGCCCAGGCCATGGCAAAGAACAGCGCGTTGAGCATCACCCTCTGCAACAACAGGCGGTCGGCCAGCACCGGCGGAAGAGAGGGATCTAGTTCCGCGGTGACCGCGATTCCCTCGAGGTCTCCCTTGGCCCCGGCCAGCCCCACGGGCACCTCGGCCGCGCGGGCCAATTCCACGGGCTCGGTCTCGATGACCAGGCCGGGCTGCTTGAGTTGACTGAGATCGGTCATGCTGGTCACCAGCGTGCTGACCATTTGCGCGCCGAGGCGCGCGGTTCTGACCGCCTCCAGTTGTAGGTCCTCCAGCGCGCCGAAATCTCCGTCCTCGAGTGGTTTCAGCCATTCCACCAGCCCGGTCGCGGCGCAACGAAGTTCGTTTGCCAGGTAGTCCGTGAGTTCTTTGAAGTGGGCGGTGCGCTGCCGCTCTTCGTTGAGTTCGGCGTTGGCGAGCGCGATGGCGGCGCGGTTGGCGAACACGGTGAGCAGGTCGAGGTCCGCGTTCGAGAAACACCGCGGGGAGGTGGTGCTCGCCACCTGCAGCACCCCACGCACCTCGGATCCTGTCCAGAGGGGAGCGCACATCGCGCACTGGATGCCGCTGGCTACCACGGAGTTGACCTGGCAGAGGGCGGTCTGGGCGTCCTGGAAGCAGATGGCCCGCTTCTCCTGCAATGCCTTTCCCGCCATGGAGCGGCTGACGCGCACCTGCTTTCGGCCGGGCGCGGTCAAAGAGGTGACGTCGGCGATCTCGAGGGTGGCGGGGTTCATCCTGGCGATACAGGCCGAGGTGGCGGGCGGAAAGGCGTCCAGGGTCGCCTGGAGAACCCGCCGCGCCAATTTATCCGCGTCCATCTCCAGGTGGATCTGGCGCTCCATCTCGTAGAGCGCGGTAAGCGTCTCTCTGTCCCGCCGCAGGGCGGCATCCGTGTCCGCGAGCTGCGCGAGGTCGGTGCTGGCCAGCACGACTTCGGTCTGCCCGATGCGCACCTCCAGCGCGGTGCGGCCCAAGACCAGCACATCTCCGTCCTCGAGCGCCATCTCCGGCATCTCCTTGCTCAAGAGCCATTGCTTCTTGCCGCGCTTGACGACGGACCCGTTGCTGGAGGCCAGGTCCTGGTAGAGACAACGGTCTTTTTGCACCAGCACCTGGCCGTGGCGCGAGGACACGTATTCGTCGTCGAGCCTGAGGTCGTTTCCCGGCCCCCGGCCGAGGGTGATGACACCCTCCTCGCGGTCAACCGATCTTCCCCTCTGTTCTCCGTCGGCAATGGTGATCACAAGCATGGTCGTCCCCAGCTCCGCGCGTTCCCGGCATGGGCCGGAGGGCGCGCCAGCGGATACGAGTATTGGGGGCATTGCGCAGTGCGGGACGTCTACAGTGACGCCCGTAGGCCCCGGCTCAATGTGAACATTCCACAATCCCAGTGCCGACCACGCATCCGGGGAACTCTTCTCCGCGCCGCGCGGATGTGTTATACTTCCGGACGCAAGGGGTTGCGGCTCCCCGCGCGACTGCGGCGCACGGCTTGGAGGAAGGTCTGTGGTATATGTGCTGGCGGGAGTAGCGTTGGCGGGGCTCCTGTGGTACGGGCTGGCCACGGCCTGGGCATCCTCTGTGGCGAAGCAGTCGATGGAATTGCGGGAACAGGTGGTCCAGGTCCGCTATGGGTGGCGGTGTCCCAGGTGCGGCCACGTCGAGGCGCCATCCTGCAAGGTGAACAACTGCGGAGGACCGCTGGTGTGGGTGCAGAGGGGAACCAGGATCAAGTGCGCGCGGTGCCATCGCTATTTCATCCCCCACCCCATGCTCTTCCGTCAGACCCCCCGGCCGCGGCGCATGCGTTGTCCGCAGTGCGGGTGGAGGGGCGTGGTGACGGACTGGAAGGTGAGCTAGCCGAGCTCCTTGGCGAGAGTCAGCCAAGTGAAAGTGGGGCGGAAGCCCAGCGCGTCGTGATAGAGCCGCCACGCCGCCTTGTTCGCCTCCCACACGTGTAGGTGGAGCGCCTCCGCACCGACCTTGTGCGCGGCCTCTATGGCGAGCATCATCACCAGTTTGCCCAATCCCCTCCCCCTCCACGGTTCGGCCACCTGTACGCTGGTGATGCCGAACATCTTGCATCCGCGCTCCCGCTGGTATTCGTGCCAGGGGCCGAAGGCGGCCATCGCCACGTTCTCGAACCCCCGCGCCAGCAATACCGCCCATCGGTCGCCGAAGAATGCCGAGTCGAGCGGGGCCGCCCTCTCCCTGAGCCCCCAGCCGCGCGCCTTTTCCATCAAGACCTCGCGCTTTTCGGCGAGGGCCGCGAGGTGCTCGGTGTCGCGCAGGTCCAACTCCGGGGTGCCGCAACGCGCCACCTGTGAAAAGCCGCGCTCCTCTGCGACCTGCAGGAGAGAGGCGCGGGAGGTGGACAATCCTGGAATCTCATAGGCCCCCGCGATGCCGTTGTAGAAGGGCTGAGTGCCGAAGACCCAGTTCGGCCCCAGCAGCACTCGGCGCGCCCCCGCCTGGGAGAGGCATGAGACCGCGAGGTCGAGCAGTTGCTCTTCGGCCCGGGAGTCGCCTCCGGCCGCGGCGAGGGCGTAGATCTGCCCCTCTGTGGGGTCCAATTTGCGATCCCGCAAGCGGTGCCATATGTTGGACCTGAACCCGAAGTGGACGAATCCCACCACCCGCCCCGCATCCACCGCCACCAGGAAATCGGCGGGGTCGAAGGACGGCTGCTGGATCACCCGGCCCAGGAAATCGTCCTTGGTCAAGGCGATGAAGTTGGGCCCGCCCGCGAAGGCCTCGTTCCAGACTTCGATGACGCCCCCCAGGTGGGTGGAACGGAAGGGTTGCAGATCCCAGCTCACGCCCGCACATCCTCCCCGGGCGGTCCCGTGAGGCCGGCGATGTGGGCCAGCCCCAGGGAACGATACCTTCGGTATCTCTCCGCCAGCAAAGTATCGATGGGAGTGGAGCGCAGGCGCGCCAGATTCCTCACCACCGCCTCCTTCACATTTCTGGCGGCGGCCGCGGGATCGCGGTGGGCGCCCCCGAGGGGCTCGGGAATCACCTCGTCCACCACGCCCAGCTCCTGCGTCTTGCCCGCGCTCAGGCGCAGCGCCTCCGCGGCCTCGGGGCCGCGCTTCGGGTCCCGGCCGAAGGTCTCCAGGATCACCGCGCAGGACTCCGGAGGGATGACGGAGTAGATGGCGTGCTGGAGCATCATCACATGGTCGCCGAGGGCGATGCCGATCGCGCCCCCGCTCCCCCCCTCGCCGATGATGACCACCACGATGGGGGTTTCCAGCAGGGACATCAATTCGAGGTTCTCGGCGATGGCGTTGGCGATTCCCCGCTCCTCCGCGTCCAGCCGGGATTCCGCGGCCGGCGTGTCCACGAAGCTGATCACAGGGAAGCCCAGCCGCTCGGCCAGCTTCATCACCCGCGCCGCCTTGCGGTAGCCCTCGGGGCGCGCGCTGCCGAAGTTTCTGAACTGGCGCTCCTTGACGTCGCGCCCCTTCTGGTGGCCGATCACGGCCACCGTCTCGCCCTCCAGGGAGGCGAGGCCCGCCACCATCGCGGGGTCGTCCCCGAACCGGCGGTCTCCGTGCAACTCCAGGAAATCATCGAAGATCGCCTTCACATAGTCCAGCGTGTAGGGGCGGTCCACATGGCGCGCCAGCAGCACGTTGTCCCACGCGGTGAGCATGGAAAACACCTCCCTGGTAAGCCGGTCCTGTTGGCGGCGAAGGTCCGCGATTTGCTCCCGCAGACGCGCCTTTCTCTCCTCGCTCAGCCCGGAGGCCTGCGAGAACCGCTCGAGCTTCTGGATGTCCTTGTCGAGCGCGCGCATTTGCTTTTCGAAGGCGGGCCACCTGCTGCTCATGGCGCGGCACTCCCTCCCGGCTCGGTGGTGGGCTGAGGGGACAGGTTCCCGCTCAGCAATGTCAGCGCCCTCGTCAGCAGCGGGCGGAGCTCCCGGCGGGAGACCACGTGATCCACCATGCCCCGCGCGCGCTGGAATTCCGCGGTGTGGGTTCCGGGCGGCAGCTTGACCTTGAAGGCGGCCTCTATCACCCGCGGGCCGGTGAACCCCACCAGCGCCCCCTCCTCGGCGATGGCGATATCCCCAAGGGAGGCGAAGCTGGCGAACACCCCGGCGGTGAGGGGATCGGTGGCCACCGTCACATAGGGCAATCCCTGTTTCTTCAGGCGGGCCACCATCGCGGAGGTCTTCGCCATCTGCATCAGAGAGACGATGCCCTCCTGCATCCGCGCCCCGCCCGAACAGGTGAATACCACGAGGGGAATCCGCCGGGCCATGGCCGCCTCCGCGGCGCGCGCGAACTTCTCTCCGACGACCGCGCCCATGCTCCCGCCCATGAATCCGAAGTCCATCACCACCAGCACCACCGGCCGCCCGCCGATGGTGCACTCCCCCCACACCATCGCATCCGCCAGGCCGGACCTCTGCTCGTAGTCGGCCAACTTCTCCCGATAGCCGGGGAAGCCCAGCGGGTCGGCGGAGCGGAGGCTCTGGTCCCGCTCCCTGAAGGAGCCCTCGTCCGCGGTGATGGCTATTCTCTGCCTGGCGCTGAGGCGGGCGTGATCCCCGCAGCGCCGACAGACGTAGAGGTTCTCCTCCAGCTCGCGCTGGTAGAGCATCTCGCCGCACTTGCGGCATTTGGTCCAGAGGCCGTCGGGGACGCCTTCCCGACCGGCCTTTTGCGCCTGTCCCTCGCTCACACTATCACCTCCCCGACCGGAAGGTCGCCGTCCCGCGTCGTCGAAACGATATCGCACCTACCGGCCGCGGCAGGGAGTGCGCGATGTCCCTCGACGAACTGAGACGTGAGATTGATGAGATCGACGATGCGATTCTCGGGCTGCTGAATCAGCGCGCCGAGAAGGTGATCGAAGTCGGGCGCATCAAGGCCGACGGCTCGACTCCGATCTTCGACCCCGCTCGAGAGCGGCGGATACTGGACCGCCTCATCTCCGCCAACCAGGGCCCGCTCTCCGGGGAGGCGATACGCGACATCTACGGGGCGATCCTGGCGGCCCATCGGCTGCTCGAAAAGCGACTGGTGGTGGCCTACTACGGCCCGCCCGGCACCTTCTCCCACCTCGCCGCCCGCTCCAAGTTCGGCTCGGCCGATCTGCGCCCCATGGACACCATCGCGGACGTGTTCGCGGCGGTCGCCCACAAGGAGGCGGATATGGGAGTCGCTCCCATCGAGAACACCACGGCGGGCGCGGTTCCGGTGACCTTCGACGCGCTGCTGGAGTCGAAACTGGTCATCTGCGCCGAGACCTATGTGGACATCGATCATCATCTGCTTTCTCTCGCGCCCTCGCTCGACGAGATCGAGCGGGTCTACTCCCACCCGCAGCCCCTGGCCCAGTGCCGCATCTGGCTGAGGAGCCACCTGCCCCACGCGGAGCTGGTGCCGGTGGGGAGCACCGCCCGCGCTGCGGAGCTGGCGGCGGCTGAGCCCAAGGCGGCGGCCATCGGGTCCGCGTTGGCCGGCGAGCTTCACGATTTGCGGGCGCTCGCCTCCCACCTCCAAGATCAGCCCGACAACCGCACCCGGTTTGCGGTGGTCTCCCACACGCACCCCGGGCCCAGCGGCCGGGACAAGACCTCGCTGGTGTTCTCCCTTCCGCACCGCGCGGGCGCGCTTCACCGCGCCCTCGGCGTATTCGGCGAACATGATATCAACATGACTTTCATCCAGTCTCATCCCACCAAACAGACTCCCTGGGAGTACATGTTCTTTGTGGACGTGCAGGGACATGTCGAGGATGAGGCGCTCTCCCGCGCGCTGACCGAGCTGGCGGAATGCACCACCGTCCTGCGCGCGCTGGGCTCCTATCCGGAGGCGGAGTAGCGTCCTCCGTCGGCCGCGCCGCCTCTTCCCACCTCTATTCGGAGCCCGCGGTCTCGTTCCCTGCCGGCCACGCGAACGGTTGGGGCAGCAACGCGCGCAGGTTCATCTCCCGGCGAAGGTTCCCGCGGCCCACGGAGAGGATCGGCAGATCCCGGCAGAACTCCGCCAGCACCTGGCGACAGGCGCCACAGGGCGAAAGCGGCCCCGCATCCGGGGTGTAGATCAAGAGCCTCGTCCAGTCGCGCTCCCCGTGTGCGACGGCGCAGGAGACCGCGGCGCGTTCCGCGCACATGGTGAGCCCGAAGGAGGAGTTCTCCACATTGCAACCCAGGTAATCGGTTCCCGTGGCGGCGCGCAGCACGGCCGCCACCCTCAGGTTGGAGTAGGGCGCATAGGAATGCTCGACGAGGGCCCGCGCCTTCTCGAGCATCGCCGCCCACTCATCCTTCTTCTTCGCCGTTCGCTTCCTCATCATCAGCCTCCTCGGGCCTCCGGACTACCTGCACCCGGCGAATGCGGTGCTCGGAGATCGCCTCCACCGTGAACTCGAGGTTCTGCCATTCCACTTTCTCGCCAACCACCGGGAGTCTTCCCAGCTGATCCAGAATAAACCCTCCGATACTGTCGAATTCACCCTCCGGCAGCGCGACTCCGGTGGTCTCCTCCACCTCCCCCACGCTCACCCGCGCGTCCATCATCCACATCCCGTCTCCGATTTCCTGGATGGAGTCCGCCTCCAGGTCGTACTCGTCCTGGATCTCGCCGAAGATCTCCTCCAGCAGATCCTCGATGGTGACCAGGCCCGCGGTGCCCCCGTATTCGTCAATCACCACCGCCATGTGCAGCCGGTTGCGCTGCATCAGGGTGAGCAGTTCGTCCAGCTTCTTGCTCTCCGGCACCACCGGAGGCGGGCGCCGGGCGATTTCGCTCACGGGCCGTTTGACCGCGTCGCCGCCGTTGGCCTGGAGCGCGAACACCATGTCTTTGGCGTAGACGATGCCGACGATGTGATCCAGGGTTTCCTCGTAGACCGGAAGGCGCGAATATCCGGTCTCCTGGCAGACGCGGGCGGCCTCGGAGAGGGGGGCGTCGGCCGGCAGGCAGACCATGTCGGTGCGGGGGGTCATCACCTCCCTGACCACCTTGTCGGAGAACTCCATCACCCCGTGTATCATCTCTTTTTCGTCTTCTTCGATGCCCCCCGCGGCCTCGCTCTCGGATACGATCTCCAACACTTCCTCGTCTGAGAAAAGCGGCGCCTGTGGGATCGAGTCGCCGCCGATCACGGGAACCAGCACCAGCCGAATGAAACCCATGGCGAGGGCGTGCAGCACGCGCCCGAGCGGACGCACCAGCGCGTGCACCGCGCGCAGCGGAGGCGCCACCACCAGCGCGATGCTCTCGGCCCTGCGCAACCCGAAGGTCTTCGGCGTCGCTTCGCACAGCACGAGGATGGCGGCGATCATGCCCGCGGAGGAATAGGGCACCCACCGGGTGCTTCCCCCGGAGAGGCCGATGGTTATTTCGGTCGCATAGGCGGAAGCGATGATCACGGCCAGGTTTATCACCACCACCAGCGTGGTGAGCACCTCCTGGCGCTGGGCCGCCAGCAGGGCCAGGGAGCGCGCCCCCCGCCTCTGCTCGTCAATCAGGCGGCGCACGCGGGCGGCGTCCATGCGCATCAGTACCGCCTCGGAGAGGGAACTGAAGGCGAGCAGCACCAGGCAGACGAGGATGGTGACGATTCCCCAGAGGTGATCGCCTGCGGGCGCTGCCCAGGCCGGCGCGAGGGAGGCGAGCATCATGATCGCTCACCCCCATTCCCGTTCTTCTCCGCATCTTCGGCCGTGGCGGGAGAGAGGGTGGCTCGCACCCGCATGATGCGATGCCCCCGCACCTCCTCCACCACGAGTTTCACCCCGTCCACTTCCACGCTCTGTCCGCTCTTGGGGACCATGCCAAGCCTGCTGTAGAGCAGGCCGGCCAGGGAGTCGTACTCGCCCTCGGGAAGCTCCACCCCCAGCGCCTCGGAGGCCTCGTCTATGCTCATCCGGGCGTCCAGGCGAAGGGAGCCGTCGGGCAGCCGCTGCACCACGGGATTCACCACATCGTACTCGTCGTAGATGTCCCCCACCACCTCCTCCAGGAGGTCCTCCATGGTGACCAGACCGGCCGTGCCGCCGTACTCGTCGATCACCAGGGCGATGGTGCGGCGATGGCGGCGGAAATCGGTCATCAAATCGCTGAGGGTCTTGGTCTCCGGCACTCTCAACACGGGTCTCATCACCGCGGTCGCGGGGCTGTCGGCCTTCGCCTGGGCGAGCAGGGGAAGGATGTCCTTCACGTACAACATGCCGATGACACGGTCCAGATCGCCCCGGTAGACGGGGAGGCGCGAGATGTGGTGGAGGGTGGCGACGCGCGCGGCCTCCGACGCGGTGGCGGTGGCAGGCACCGCCACCACGTCGGTGCGCGGCACCATCACCTCCCGCACCACCTTGTCGCCGAAGGCGAAGATATGGTGTATCATCACCTTCTCTTCTTCCTCCAGACGCCCCGCCTGGGCCTGCAGGTCCACGATCGCCTTGATTTCCCCCTCGGTCACCGACTCGCTCACCGGGCGGCCGGCCCCCATCAGGCTCACCAGGCGTTCGGCGAGGAAACCGATGGTGCGGGCGGGGATCAACAGGACATAGGTGGCCAGCCAGAGCGGGATGACGGTGGCGCGCGCCACCCTCTCGGGGTTGGCCGCCGCGTAGCAGATGGGGATGATTTCCGCGAATATCACCACCACCGCGGCCATCCCCACGATCGCCACCCACACCGGCAGCTTTAAATCGGTAAGCACCCAGGAGGCGGCCAGCGCCTCGGCGGAGTAGTTGAGGGCGGTGATGCCGAACAGAAGCGCGCCCAGGGTGATGG
>WFSF01000145.1 GCA_015486155.1 Armatimonadota bacterium | reverse complement strand
GGACGGAGGGGTGATCGCCGCATGCGCCGGCCGCGCCGCCGCGTGTGCAGCTTCTGCGTGGACAAGGTCACCCATATAGACTACAAGGATTACGCGCGCCTGCGGGAGTTTATCTCCGACCGCGGCAAGATCCTCAAGAGCCGCGCCACCGGCACCTGCGCCCGCCACCAGCGCGCCCTGGCGCGCGCCATCAAGCGGGCGCGCTACATCGCATTGCTGCCATATGTGAGCGAGTGAGGAGGCGCTGCAGATGATGAAGACCGATTCCCGCGCGCGCAGGTCTCCCGCGGCCGACCTGGACGACCCCGCCTCCTATCGAGGCCTCGACCCCCAGGGGATGCTTCAGTTCGCCGTGGACTTCCCCGATCAGGTGGCCCACGCGGCCGAGATCGGAGCCGCGTTCCGCGCTCCCGCCTCTCTCCGGGGGCCGGCCAACATCGTGCTCGCGGGGATGGGGGGCTCCGCGGTGGCCGGAGATTTTCTGGCCCGCCTGTGCGGGCCGAAACTTGCGGTGCCGTTCATTGTCTCCCGCGACTACCGGATTCCTCGCTTCGTGGGTCCGGATACGCTCTTCATCGCCTCCAGCCACTCCGGGAACACGGAGGAGACCCTGGAGGCGACCAGGCAGGCCCATCGGAGGAAGGCACGCATCCTCTGCATCACCACCAATGGAAAACTCGCCGAGTTCGCCCGCCGCCGCAAGCTGCCCCTGCTCACCATTCCGCCCGGGGACCCTCCGATGCCGCCCCGCGCCTCGCTCGGCTACTCGTTCATCCCCCTGGTCAGCGTGTTCGGGGCGCTGGGGCTGTACCCGGGGGCGAAAGCGCAGATTCGGGAGACCGTCTCCCTGCTGACCAGCATCGAGAAGCGGGTGGGGCCGCGGGTTCCGGAGCGGAGGAACCCTGCGAAGCGCATGGCGAAGACGCTGTTCGGGAAATTTCCGTGGGTGCAGGGGACCGCGGGGATCATGGGCGCGGCCGCCTATCGCTGGCGGTGTCAGTTCAACGAGAACAGCAAGGTGCTCGCCCACTCCAGCGAGTACCCGGAGCTGAATCACAACGAGGTGGTCGGCTGGGGACTGCCCGCGGAGATGGCCCGGGGCATCGAGGTGGTGATTCTCAGCCGCCCGGAGGAGTACTATCGGGTGCGGGCGCGGGTGGAGATAACCCGCCGCATGATCGCGGAAAAGGCTCCCGTCCACCTGGTGCAGGCGGAGGGAAAGTCTCCGCTTGCGCAGCTCATGAGCGCCGTGTATTTGGGGGATTTCACCAGCCTCTACCTGGCCTTCCTGAACGGCGTGGACCCGGCCGACATCGGCCCCATCAACGCGCTCAAATCACGCCTGGCCCGCCTGAAGCCCCCCTCCAGGGGCTGAGCGGCAATCGGTAACGCGCCGAGTTTGTGGTATCCTTATCCTGGCGTCTTGTCGCGGTACGCGCGAGGGAGGTGTCCGAAATGCGGCGCGATCGAGGAAGAGCAGGTTCGTCCAGGCGCAGCGCCCGAAAGCCCCCCACCGAGTATGTCATCGGTACGGAGTCGGACTTGAAGTTCGCGGCTTCGGTGCGGAAGCGCATCAAGCAGCAGAACCAGCGGAGATGGGTGATCCGCATCGCGATCCTGGCGGTGCTGGTTTTCGCGGTGGCGATGTGGGGAGAAGATGTCTGGTATGCGGTGCGCACCAAGGTGAGGAACACCGTCTACGGATTCGAAAAGACCGCGGACTACATCAAGAGGGGGCGGGACAGGCGCAGCGGAGCCGACTTCGACGAGAACGCCCCTGACTGGCACAAGCCCGAGGCACCACAGCACCAGCAGGACTGGTAATCGCGTCTCCTCCGCGGGCCCTGGCGGCGGGCCGCACACGCGGCGGCGTTCGCACGCCGCGATTCCGCCGCGGCCTGTGGAACAATGAAATCGAGACCACTTGTGGTGGGCGGGAAGTCTGTGAGGCGGCGCCGGCCGACGGTGGCGGTGATATGCGCCCCTTCATCGCGGCGCAGGGCGGTGGCGTCTCCCTTCCCCGGCTCATTTCATCGGCTGTCTGGAGGCGGATTATGTCGGCATCGCGACGCCCCCCATCCCAGAGGACGCACCTGGGTTCCCCCATCATCTCGGTGAGTCGTTCCCCGCGCTACCTGCGCCAGCGAATGGCCGCGGAAAAGGAGCGGAAGGCGCGGCGGGATCGGAAATGGCGTCTCAGGGTCTGGCTGGCGGGATTGGCCCTCGCCTTCTACTTCGTCATCGGCCGGGATCTCCTGGGCATGACCCGCGGGCTGGGTCAGGCCGCGGCCACCAGCGTGCGGAAGGACGCGCACGACGTGGCCGTGGCGCTCAAGAAGGCGGCGGAGATGAGGGAGGAAGACAGGCTCGTGTTGTCTCCCTCTCCGGTGGATTTCGACGCGCCGGATGTGTCCGAGTACCTGGACGAGGACGCATCGAACCCCGACGCGGACCGCGGATCGGGGGATTGGCAGATTGAGCGGCGCGGCCCCTGAATCGGGCCGCGGTCAACCCTGCAGCTCGACCTTGTCGTTTCTCCGCAGGCTCTGGTCGAGCCGCCCGCGCCGGCCGTTGACGATCACATGCCTCACCTCGTCGTCGAACACCCCGACCTGGGTGAGAAGATCCCGGACCCGCGCGCCCTCCGGGAGGGTGAGATCAGCCCCTTCTTGACTGATGCGGGAGTTGTTAAGCAGTTTACCGGACACCTGCACTCGCACTCGGAACATCTAACTCGTCTCCCTCTCTCGTCGCGTGTCGGCCGGCGAGGCCATGCCTCAGGCTAGCGGCGCGAGTGCATGGCGACGTCCTTGCGCCACACGACTTCGGCCACCCGGTGGATGGGAAACCACCGGGGTTCGTTCTCGGGGGAGGGCGGCAGCGCGTTCACCGCCACCCATCCTTCTGCGTGGATGGTGATCTCTCCGGAGATCACCTCGTCGCTATCTTCAAGCTTGATCTGGCCGTATCCCTTCTGTATGACAACCACCTGTCGCTCCTTCCTGGTTGGAGAGTCCCCCGCCGGAAAGCGTAGAGACCACCCATCCGACCACCCCGAATAGAGACACCCAACGGAGCGAACTCGCCGGGCGCTCCGGCGCCGCATCATGACACGCCGCGCCAAAACTAACGAGTGAACCACCGCTCACTGGAAGGTGAGCCCCGCCTCGGTCGCCAATTCAATACCACAGGCGCGACGGCTTTCCTTCAGCATGATCCCGCCCGGCATGTGCTACCTGTTAGACGCGCCGGGCCTCCAAATTGTCACGCCCGTGAACTCGTGGGAGATGAAAATGTCTGACTCGATCATCGCCGATTTCCGCAGCGACACCATCACGCGGCCCACGCCCGAGATGCGGCGGGCAATGGCGGAGGCGGAGGTGGCCGACGACGGCCGGGAGGGAGACCCCACCGCCCGTCGGCTGGAGCAGTCGGCCGCCGCCCTCACAGGCCACGAGGCCGCGCTCTTCTGCACCTCGGGCACCATGGGCAATCTGGTGGCGTTCATGGCCCACCTCAGGCCCGGCGAGGAGGTGATCGCGGAGCGCGACTCCCACTTCCTGCGGTTCGAGGCCGGGGGAGCAACCGCGGTGGCCGGGGCGGTCCCGCGCACTCTGCCCGGCCACCGGGGCCGTATGGACCTGGAGGAGTTGGCGCGGGAGATTCAGGCCGGCAGCAGACACCGGCCGCGCACCGCGCTGATCGTGGCCGAAAACACCCACAACCTGGCCGGGGGCGCGGTGCTGGATGTGGAGTACATGAGGCAACTGTGGGCGGTCGCGGCCGATCATGGGATCCCCGTCCACCTGGATGGGGCGCGGGTGTGCAACGCCGCGGTCGCGCTGGGAGCGCCGGTGAAGGACCTGACCAGCGGCTGCGCCTCGGTGATGGTCGACCTCAGCAAGGGATTGTGCGCGCCCTACGGCTCGCTGCTCTGCGGCGGCGAGGAGTTCATCGCGCGCGCCCGCCACATGCGCCAGCGGGTGGGCGGCGGGGTGCGCCAGATCGGCCACATGGCGGCCTGCGGCCTCATCGCCCTGGAGCAGATGGTGGACCGCCTGGCCGAGGACCACCGGAACGCCCGCCTGCTGGCCGAGGGCCTCCACGAGAAGCGACCGGAGGTCGTGGACCTCGACCAGGTGCAGACCAACATGGTGTTGCTCGATACCGGCCCCCTGGGCGTCACCGCCGCCGCGCTGTGCGAACGCCTCGCCTCCCGCGGGGTGCTCGCCCTGCCCATGGAGTCCCACCTCGTGCGGTTCGTCACCCATCGGGACGTAACCGCCGAGCAGGTCGCGGCCGCGGTCCCGGTGATCTTGGGGGTTCTGTAGGGGGGATTTCCCAGGCCCGCCTGCACAGGCTGGGAGCCTGTGCCGCGGGGCGGCCGGCGGGGCATCCCGCCAAACGTGAAGGCGGGCAAGAGGAGAAGGCCCCGCCCTACAGTCCCCTATGCGTCGAGTCCTCCCTCCGGCATGGGCTCCGGCCGGGCGCAGGCGCTGGTCAGTTCCGCGTGCGCGCCGTTGTTGGAGGCCTCGTGGATGGCGTGCATGATGTCGAGCACGTGGAAAGCCAGCTCTCCGCCGGCGCGGGGCGCGCCCCCGGAGCGAAGGGCGAGGGCCATGTCGGCCACGCCCAGGCCGCGGCTGTTCTCGGGATAGGGGTGGGTGAGGGGCACCTCGCGCCATGCGTCATCACCGGCCCGCCGCACCCGCACCGGCCCGCCGAAGGTGTTGGGGTCGGGCGCGCTCAGCGATCCCTCGCGGCCGTAGATCTCAAGGTGGGGCAGCCCGGCCGCCCACACGTCGAAGGAGGTGATGATGGTGCCGATCGCCCCGTTCCGGAAATCGAGGATCCCCGCCACGTGGGTGGGGACGTCCACTGGGATCACCGTTCCGCGCTTGGGCTCGCTGGTGATGGTGCGGGTGGGGAAGGTGATGCGGGTGGACCCGGTGGCCCGCCGCACGGCCCCCATCAGGCTCACCAGCGCGGTGAGATAGTACGGCCCCATGTCGAACATCGGCCCGCCCCCCACCTGGTAGTAGAACTCCGGGGCCGGGTGCCAGCTCTCGTGTCCGTGGCAGGTCATGAAAGCGGTGGCGGCCACCGGCTCCCCGATGGCTCCCTCGTCGATCAGTTTGCGGCAGGTCTGAAGCCCGGCCCCCAGGAACGTGTCCGGCGCGCCTCCCACCAGGAGTCCCTTCTCCGCCGCCAGGTCGAGGAGATGACGTCCCTCCTCCCGCTCCACCGCCAGGGGCTTCTCGTTGTAGACGTGCTTGCCGGCATCCAGGGCCGCGCGCGCCACCTCGAAGTGGGCGTTCGGGGTGGTGAGGTTGAGCACGAGCTCGATCTCCGGGTCGGCCAGCAGGGTGTCCACCTCGAGGGCCCGCGCGCCGTACTCGTCCGCGCAGGCCTGGGCGCGCGCGAAGTCGAGGTCCGCGCAGGCCGCCAGCTCGACCGGGCGGAGTTTGCCCAGGTTCCGGCAGTAGATGCCGGATATCGCGCCACACCCGATGATTCCGACTTTCACGGGTTCCATGTTCTCTCTCCCTACCGCGCGGCCCACAACAGGCCGCGCCTCACGATCTCCTTCGCCTCCGGCACCTGGAAGTCAGCCGCCACGTGCCCCAGGGAGCAGTAGAACACCCGCCCCGCGCCGTAGCGCCGCTTCCACGCCACCGGCATCACCACGCCCTCGATCCAGGGGCAGTGCTCACCGGTGAAGGTGGTGGCGGCGAGCACCTCGTTGGACGGGTCCACGTGCATGTAGTACTGCTCGGAGTGCATCTCGAAGTCGGAGAGGCCGGAGACGATGGGGTCCTCCGGCTTGACGATGTTCACCCGGTAGTCGATCACCCCTCCCGGGTGGGCCACCCACTGCCCGCCGACCATGAACTGGTAGTCGCAGTTGTTGCGGAACGAGTCCCCCATTCCCCCGTGCCAGCCGGCGATCCCGACGCCGGATTCCACCGCCTCCAGCAGCCCGCGCTCCTGCTCGTCCGTGATGGTCCCCATCGTCCACACCGGCACCACCAGGCTCAGGGAGCGCATGTAATCCCACTCCGTATACACCTCCAGCGTGTCCGAGACGCGCACCTCGAATCCCTCCTGCTGGAGTATAGGTGCGAAGACGTCGACACACTGCCTGGGTTCGTGCCCTTCCCAGCCGCCCCACACCATCAGCGCCTGCTTCATGCCCTTCTCCTTTGGCCTCATCTCGTCGCTTGCGCGGCCGGCCCGGCCGTCTGGGTTGAGTTAGGCGGGATCCCGGGTATTCCTCCCCGTCTCCCCGGCCGGCCTTCAGCCTTCATTGAACCACACGTCTATGTGGCGTTCCGGCAGGTAGGGCTTGCCCACGATGTCCGGGTACCCATTGCCGGTGAGATCACCCATTTTGGCCTCGTGCGTGGGGATGCCCCGCGCCACCACGACCTCCTCGAACCCGCCCCCGCGGTTGAGGTAGACCAGCATCTCCGGGTTGGGGTGCTCTCCGAGCCCCATCTCGGCGACGAAGATGTCGAGGCGGCCGTCGCCGTCTATATCGGTCACCTCCAGGCTGTGCGGGTGGAAGAGGTCCGCGCGCAGCACTCTGGGCTCCCAGTCGGGGGGCGAGCAGATGGCGAGCCGGCCCCGGTCGCTCTCTCCCTCGGCCAGCACGATCTCCGGCCTTCCGTCCCCATCGAAGTCGCCCGCGGCGACGCGAGTCTTCACGAATCCGGGGGCGAAGGTCTGTCGGGTCCAGATTTCCGGCCCTTCGCCCCGGCGGTGGAAGATATTCGGCCCCGCCACGATCTCCAGTCTTCCGTCTCCGTCGAGGTCGAGCACGGCCAGGCCCTCGACCGCCTTGAAATCCTCCGCCAGAAGGTGGCAACTGGACCGCGGCCAGGGAGACTGGTACGGGTCGGGTGGGAGGTCATAGTAGGCCAGCACTCCGCTGACCTGGGACAGGACGATGAGCTCGAGCTCGCCGTCCCCATCCACGTCGGCCGCGGCCTGGTCGTGGTATTGTACGAAGCGGTCCTCGATGAGGTGTCTCTTCCAGCGGTCCCTGGGGTCGGGGGGACATTCAAACCAGTAAAGTTCGGTCTCCGGCATCTGCTGGCCGGCCACCACGTCGGGCCGGCCGTCGCCGTTGACGTCGAGCACCACGCCCCCCGCTTCGAGCCCGGGCGCGGGCGCCATGTCGTGCCTCTGCCAGGAGGGATTCTCGTACCAGAAGAGATTGATTGCCCCCTCCTTGCCGCCGATGATGATGTCCAGCCGGCCGTCGCCGTTTAGGTCGGCGAGGAGCGTGATATCGTGCTCGGAACCGGGAGGATCCGGGTCTATCACCTGATGGCGAAACCGCGGCCGCCGTCCGCTCTGCATGGTCTTCCTCCTTCAGTCGGCGTGTGGGGCGTCGTCGGGGAGGGAGCCGGCCAGGTGTGCCCTGACTCTTTCTCTTCCGATCCTCCCTACCCGCGATGATCCGGCGGCCTTTCCCCCCGCCGGATCCCGCGCCGCCGCGGGACTGTGTTCTCTCCTCGGAATTATTCCCCTGCGACCGGCGCGCTGTGGCGTAACTTTCAAGACTGGACAAAATTGTAACTCCAAAAGTGAACACTATAGGAAGAGTTCACTGGAGGAGAAAGAGGATGAGTTATCTGAAGCAGGAGGCGATAGTAATTGAGCGCTGGCGGATAGTGGAGCTGGCGCGGGAGGAGTCGGTGACGGAAGGCGTTGCGGTGAGACCCGCGGCGACCGCGCTGGGCCGCGTCTGGGAGCAGGGCACCGCGCCCCCACCCTCAGGAGCCGGGAAGTCCTCATCCTTGTAGCGCGGCGGCCTTCTGCCTGCAGCTGCTGCTACTGCGCCTGCTGCGCCACCTCCGCGACATCGGCCGCTGGCAGGATGACGGCCACCCAATTGGGGCCGTTTCCCATGCCTCCGCCCTGAGAGGGCACCAGGCGGTTGAGCAGGATGCCGATGATTTTCCCGGTTGGGGTGAATACGGGACAGCCTTTCTCGAATCCGTGGCCGGCGATGCCGGGCACATACCACTTCCGGGGCTTCTGCATGATGGCGGAGACCCGGTCCAGGGAGACGTAGCTGACCCGATTGGCGGCCTCACCCAGTCGTCCGACCAAGACTATCTCCTCCAACACCTGCGCCTCGGCCGCGTCCTTCAGGTCCACCGCGGTGAGCGGCTGCTCGGGTTTCTTCTCCGGCCGGATGAAGGCGAGATCCAGGTCTTGATCCCTGAGGACCACCTTGGCGGGGATCTCCTTTCCGTCCGGCAGGCGCATCTTGACGCCGGTGATGTCCACATCCCACTGGTAACCTTGGCTCTGGCCCATGGCCGCGAAGATGTGGCTGGGATCCGCCTCCGCCAGCGAGCACACCGCCAGCCCGGAGGGATCGATCACGGTGCCGCGGATCTCCTGCGTGCTCTCCTCCTCATCCACCTGCCGTCCCTCGCTGCTCATCCTCATCTTCACCGTGAGCCGGATGCTTACCACCGCCGGTCCCCACTTCGCCAGCACCTTCCGGCCGAGGGCGGCCGTCTCGTCTCCGGCCGCGCCCGCCGCGCCCGCCAGCGCCACCGCCAGCATCGCGGCCAAACATGTCCGCAATGCCCTGACAGCATGTGACTTCATATCGTCTCCTTTCCGAGCGGCTCTTCCGTCCTCAACGCTCCGACCACTTGGGCCTCATTTCCACGAACAGCTCGTGTATCCCTCGCTTGACATGGAACACGACGCTCTTCGGCTTCGCATCGGCGACGGCCTGCATCGCCTTCTCCAGGCTCTCGATGTCGGGCGTCTTTCGCACCCCCACTTCGAGGATGAGGTCGCCCACCGCCAGGTGGGCGAGGGCCGCCCACCCGCCCTCGGTGACGGATTCCACGAGCACCCCGGGCTGATCCTCGGGGAGCCGCCTTTGCACGCGGTCGGTGAAGGCGACCTCCCGGGCGGTGAAGTCGAACCGGTCATCCCGGTATCTCCGCATTTCGCGCGGGCCGGGCCGGGATTTCATCAGCGTCGTCTGGATGGTTTTCCGCTGCCCTCCTCGTATCACCGTCAATTCCACCTGAGACCCGATCTTGTACTGGCGGATCATGGCGGGGAAGACCTCGAAGTCCTCGGCGCGGGAGGCCGGGATCCGGTCCCCGTCCACGGCGACGATGATATCTCCCACCTGGAGGCCTGCCTCGGCCGCGCTGGTGCCCGCGTAGACCTGAGTGACGCGCACCCCGGTTTCGTTCGGAATGCCCAGCGCCTCCGCCATCTCCCTGGTGAGGGGTTGAGTGGCCACCGGCAGCCAGGCCTTGCGTACCTCCCGGTCCGGCTCCGGCACCGGCCGCTTGCCCAGCTTCACCACCGTCAACAACCGCTCCGCCTTCCGCTCGAACTCCACGGGCGTCGCCACCCTCTCCGTCTTCCCCTCGGTCAACTCCCGCGTGATCGCGATCAGGTCGTCCAATCCCTTCACCGCGCGGCCGTTGACCTCGACGATGATGTCCTTCTCGACGATCTTGGGCTTCGCCTCGTCACAGGGGCCGCCGGGGCGCACCCCCACCACCTGCACCCCGTCGGTGGTGTCGCGCTTCAATTCCTTGGCGGTGAGCAGGGACAGGTTGCGCGCGGTGACCCCCCAGTTTGGCAGCTCCCTCGCCTTGGGCCTGACCGGCTCGCGTTCGATCGGCACCAGCGACAGGGTGAGGCGTTTTCCATGGCGCAGCACCACCGCCTCCGCCGGCTTTCCGATGGGGAGATCGGCTACGAGTTGATTGAAGAGCGGGATCTCCTCCGGCACCTCGACGCTGACCGGCCTCCCACCCAGGCTGACGAGGATATCTCCCGACCGGATGCCCGCCTTCGCCGCGGGCGAACCGGGGATGGCGCCGCTGACCAGCGCCCCCTTCATCCCGGCCTGCGACTGCAGCAGCGGCTGCACCTCCAGCCCGAGCCAGGCGCGCACCACTTTGCCCCGCTTCACCAGTTCCTCCGCCACCTTCCGCGCCAGGTTCCCCGGGATGGCTCCCCCCAGCCCGAACTGAATCTCGTTGATCCCCACCACCTCTCCCGCCAGATTCACCAGCGGCCCGCCGGAGTTGCCGGGGGCGATCTGGGCGTCGTGCCCGATCCAGCGCACCACCGACCCCACGTCTTCGCCCTCGATCTCGATCTTGAGGGGCCAGAACATGTCCGGCATCACCAGCGCGGTGTTGCTCACGATCCCCATGGTCACCGACTGGGAGAGGGCCAGCGGGCTGCCCATGGCGAGCACGGGATCGCCCACCCGCAGCCGCGAGGAGTCCCCGAACCGCGCCGCCGGAAACCGCCGGGGCTTATCCGGCAGCAACTTGATGACCGCGATGTCGGTCAGGGGATCCGTGCCCACCAGTTCCGCGTCCACCTCCTCCTTGGTGGATAGGGTGCATATCAATTGTTTGGCATTGCCGGCCACGTGGTGGTTGGTGATCACGTAGCCCTCCGGGGAGAAGATGACGCCGCTGCCGGAGGCCTCGGATTTTGTCTCCCGCCCGCTCCAGTAGTCGGCCGACACCACGTGAATGCGAACCAGGGCCGGGGTGACCGCGGCTGCGGCGGCCTCCACGGCCGCGCTCAAATCGACGACACCGGGGCCGGGGGCCCCCTCCGCCGCGCACGAGGCGCCTCCCAGGAACAATACCGCCACGCCCACCGCCAGGCACGCCATCACCTTGCCCATCGCCGTCTCCTTGTCGCCCCGCGGCCGGGAACGCCGCACCTCGCGCGGGACATGTGCGAGCTTACTTCCTTATGCGGGGATCCGCCTCCTTCCCGCGCGTGTGCCGCCACGCCCCCCTTCGCCGCGGGGAGCATGTGCGCTACTTGCTCAACCTGATCCGGCGGTTGGGCTCAACGCCGACGCTCTCGGAGCGGAGTTCGTACTGATTGGCGAGTTGATGTTGGAGGCGGCGGACATAGGAGGACTGGGGGCTGAGTTCCACCGGCTCGGAGGTCTCCAGCACGCGCTGGATGGCGTCATAGGCCTCTCGCAACGCGCGGTCCTCCTCCCCGAGACTGGTGAGGCGGAAGATCTCCCGCACCGCGCCCAGGATCTGGTGGTGGGTGTTGGAGCGGACCACGTGGACGGCGATGTTGTCCGCCAGCGCCGCGTGGAACCGGTCCGGGCCGCGCCGGTAGGCCGACTTGACGGTGATGATGGCGTCGGCCTGCTCGGGTTGCTTCACGATCTCGGCCCGCACCTGGAGGTCCGCGAGCGCCCGCTCCAGCTTGTTGCGGCTGATTCCGAAGGGAAAGATGCGCAGCGTCCGGGAGTGATACCCCGGCGCGCTCGCCTCCGCCACCTCGAACCGCCGGAGGGGCGCGGCCAGCGAGAGAGCCTCCCGGCCGCCCTCTATGATCTCAACCTCGCCGTCCGGCTTGCGCACCCGGATCTCCGGGCGGGCGGTGATCCCCCTCAGCATCTGGTCCACCACCTCCGCCACGTCGTGGTGGATGGCGAGGCGGTTGATCTCCATGATCTCGACCACGATGTCGAAGGTGGGCGGGGCCTTGCGCTCCAGCACGGTCTTCTGGGTGCCGCGGCGCTTCGCCTCCTCGTCGCTGAGGGTGACCGCGTGAATCCCGCCGATGAGGTCCGAGAGGGTGGGGTTCATCAACAGGTTGTCGAGGGTGTTGCCGTGCGCGGTGCCGATGAGCTGCACCCCGCGCTCGGCGATGGTGCGCGCGGCCAGCGCCTCCGCCTCGGTCCCGATCTCGTCGATCACGATCACCTCGGGCATGTGATTCTCAACCGCCTCGATCATCACCGCGTGCTGGAGATCGGGCCTGGGCACCTGCATCCGGCGGGCGCGGCCGATACCGGGGTGGGGGATGTCCCCGTCCCCGGCGATCTCGTTGCTGGTGTCCACGATCACCACCCGCTTGTTCAATTCGTCGGCCAGCACCCGCGCGATCTCGCGGAGCTTCGTGGTCTTGCCGATCCCCGGGCGGCCCAGGAGCAGGATGCTCTTGCCGGACTCCACGATGTCGCGGATGATGTTCACCGTCCCGTAGACGCACCGGCCGATGCGGCAGGTGAGTCCCACCACCGCGCCCTGGCGGTTGCGGATGGCGGAGATGCGGTGGAGCGTGCGCTCGATGCCGGCGCGGTTGTCCAGGGTGAAATCTCCGACACGGGAAATGCAGTAGTCCAGATCATCCCGGGTCACGGGGTCGGAGGAGAGGGTTACCGCCTCCCCCGGGAAGCGCGCCTCCGGCTCCCGCCCCAGGTCGAGCACCACCTCCAGCAATTCGTCCCTGCGGTTGATGTCACGCAGGCGCTCCTCGATGCGCGGGGGGAGCGCCTGGTAGAGCAAATCGAGATCGTCGGTGATCTTCAGTTCGGAGGTCTCGGACATACCAAAACTCACTGTCGCCGAACGGCCTCTTCCCCCCTCCTCGCTATAGATACCCATTCTTCCCCCACGCCCTCTCCTCCTGCGGACATATTGTGCGGCGGGGCATTCTTCGATGCCCCGCCGCAGTCCCTGTGGCGGCCTCCGCCACATCGCGCGCCGAAAGCGCATCTAGTCTTCCCGCATCGCCTCCAGCTCGAACGGCTCACCCGTGATGACGAAACTGTCCCAGACTTCGCCTGATTTGCAAACCACGTCCGCGGTGACTCGTTCGCCATCCACGTGTATGAAGAGCGAGAACAGCATCTTGTTCTCGGACTCCCCGCCGCGGTAGGGGAGAAAGCGATCCACGCGGCCGGGCACGTGGAGCATTATCTGCTGCTCGTCCGGGCTCACCCCCATGTAGGAGTCCCCGGGCGCCTGTTCCGCCAGTCGTCTCAGGGGATAGACGCCTCCGCCCGCCACCCCGGAGATGAAGAAGTGAATTCCGTGCCGCTTGGTGTGGTAGTAGTAGTGATCGTGTCCGCTGAACACCGCGGTCACCCGGCCCTGTTCCATCGCCTTCACCAGCTCGGTCTCCGCGTTGGGGACCTCGTCCTTGTCCTTGTTGCCGATGGTGTAGAAGGGAACGTGGCGGAAGACGAAGACGTGATCGTACTTATCCCGGTCCGCCAGCTCGCGGCGGAGGAAGGCAAGCTGATCGGGAGGAACCTGCCGCCACTCCCGGTCCATCCCCAGCACGATGAACTTGGAGTTTCGGAAGGTGAAGGCGTAGTTCTGGTCGGAGACGCCGTAGAAGCGCAGGAAGTTCGCCAGCCCCTCGTCGTAGTCTTCGTCCACCTCGTGGTTTCCGATCACGGGCCAGGTGGCGTACTTGCGCATGAACCAGCCCGCGTTGTCGCTCAGCTGTTTCCATTCTTCGGGGGCCTTCGGGCCGGCTCCTCGGCTCACCATGTCGCCCAGTTCGACCACGAAATGGGGGGAACGCGCGTCGACCATCTTCAGCAGATCGACGAGCGGCCGGTCACCATAGGAATCGCCGAAGACCGCGAAGGTATAACGGTCATCGGTGCATCGCTGCGCCGCGGCGGACATCAGCGGCGCGGGGTTGTAGCTCGGCCCCTGCCACAGGGCCGGGGCCGCCTGGTCGGCCAGCGCCGCGGGAGCGACCGCCAGCAGACAGAGAAGGAGTAGAGATACCATCCAACGCGTTCGGTTCATCGTATGTCCTTTCTCGGCCGTCCCGGACCTACGGGCGGCCGTTCGGAATCGTTTTCCGGCTGCTTTCTGCCTCTCCTGGGAGGAGATTTATTCCGCTTGCGCCATTCGCTCCAGGCGGGCGATGCGCTCCTCCGTCGGGGGGTGGGTGCTGAACAGTGACATCAGCCCCCGCGCGGTGAAGGGGTTGACGATGAACATGTGCGCGGTGGCCGGGTTGGCCTTCATCGGGGCGCGGCGGGCGCTGCCCTGCAGCGCGGCGAGGGCGCGCGCCAGGGCCCGCGGGTTACCGCAGAGTTTCGCGCCGGAGGCGTCGGCCTGATACTCGCGGGAGCGGGAAATCGCCATCTGGATCAACAGCGCGGCGAAAATGCCGAAGATGGAGAGCGCCAGCAGGGCCAGCGGATTTCCTCCTCGGTCGTCGTCGCGGCCTCCTCCACCGAAGATGGCCGCGAACTGGGCCATGCGGGCGAGGATCATGATCGCGCCCGCCAGGGTGGCCGCGATGGTGCCGATCAGGATGTCCCGATTCCGCACATGAGAGAGCTCGTGTGCGATCACGCCCTCCAGCTCCTCCTCATCGAGCAGCTGCAGCAATCCCTCGGTGGCCGCCACCGCCGCGTGCTGGGGATTGCGGCCCGTGGCGAAGGCGTTGGGGGCCTGCTGGGGGAGGATGTACACCTTGGGCATGGGCAGGTTGCCCTTCTCCGCCAGCCGCCTCACCACCCGGTAGAGGACGGGCGCCGTCGCCTCGTCCACCTCTCGGGCGCGGTACATGGCGAGCACGATCTTGTCCGAGAACCAGTAGCTGAAGAAATTCATCACCACCGCGAGGCCCAGCGCGATCACCATCCCGCCCCGACCGCCGATCGCATCCCCGATCAGCACCAACAGCATGGTCAGCGCCGCCATGAGAAACACGGTCTTGAGCGTATTCATAGGCAAAACCTCCGATACTTGCGAGGGGTCCAACCGCGATTATACCCAGGACGGGGTTCGCGG
>WFSF01000144.1 GCA_015486155.1 Armatimonadota bacterium | reverse complement strand
GAGGGGGCGGAGGGCGGGCCAGTGGGCGATGACGCTCTGGCACCGATCGAGGTAATACTGAAACCGCTGGAGGTGGTGTTCGCCGCCGAACCGGTCGAGGAAGTGGGCGGCCGCGCCCGCGTAGACCAGGCACTTGAAGAGGGTGGCGTAGGAGACGCCGCGCTCGGTGTCGGCGTCCACCGGAAGGTCGGATTCGGAGCCGCAGACGCGGTAGTACTGCACCAGGCCGGCCCGCATGTCGTCCCCGACCTCGCTCTCCGGCTGGGCGAGCAGGGTGGCGAGGTCGAACTCCAGCGGGCCGATGGTGGCCTGTTCGAGGTCGAAGAGGTAGAGCCCCGCGTCGGTGACCAGGAAGTGGTGGGGGGTCAGCTCGAAGTGGATGAACCCGGCCGGCCGCTCGCAGAGCAGGGAGACCAGGGGATACATCTGGTCGGCCGCGCGCCGCCATTCGCTTTCGCCGAGCTCCGCGGCGGCGAGGGTCGAGATGCGCTCCACCGCGATGCGGAGCGCGCGCAGGTAGTACTCCCGCCCCAACCTCTCCTTGTCCACCTTGGAGACCTCCGCGCTGAGAGAGCCGAGGTGCTGGTGGGCGGTGGAGTGGAAGGAGACCAGCGCGGTGACCGCGGAGCGCAGCCAGTGGTGTTTGCCCCGCGCGTCGGAGGCCTCCAGCCGCTCGGCCAGGGTCTCGTCGCCCAGGTCCTGCATCACCAGGAGCGCGTCGCGCTCCCGCAGGTCCCCGGAGTAGACGCGGGGCACCGCGCACCCGTAGCGGTGAAGCAACTCCAACACCCCCCGCTCCCTCCGGTAGCAGGCCGAGAAGAAGGCGATGCGGTCATCGGCGTAGCGCTTGACGATGACGGTGCGGGGCCCCTCCTCCGGCCACTCCAGGTGGAGCCGGAAGACCGCGTTGCGGGAGGCCTTGGGGTGGACCGCGGCGCGCATCACGTGGGGGATGCCGCGGCCCGCGGGGGCGAGCAGGTCGAGCAACTCCTGGCGGGAGAGGCGCAATTCCTGGGCGGCGCGCTGCTCCGGGTCGGGGGAGTCGGCGGGCGCCTCGGGGCTCCCCGCGGTGGCGCGGGCGATCTCGCCCAGCGCCTGATCCAGTTCCCGGATGCGGGCCATCACCGCGGCGCGCGTGATGCGCAGCAGCTCCCTCCGTTCCCGCACCGCCTCCGGGTCGGCCGGCCGGCCCCGCAGCTTGTCCCTCTCGTAGAGCAGCAGGGACAGCAGTTCCTGATTCCAGCGCCTGGCGGTGAGCAGGGAGGACTCCAGCTGCGCGGGGTCCGCCGGCCTGGTCCGGGCCGCCCTCATCATCCTCATGCTCTGGCGGTGGGACTTGCCGGCGAGGTCCGCGAGGCGCAGCTTGGCGCTCCGCACCACCTCCCGCACATTGGGCATCTCCCGGAGCCGGGCGGGAGGCAGGTCCTCCCACAACTTGATCGCCTCCAGCAGCCTGTCCCGGCCGTAGTAGATGCGGGCCAGCCGCAGCACCACGCTCGGCCTCAGCAGCAGATTGCGGGGGGGCACCTGTTCCCACTCCCGCACCGCCTCCTCGAACAATTTCTGGTCGGCGTAGATCTTGCCCAGCACCACGTGGGCCTCCACCTCGGAGATGGGCCGCCAGAGGATGCTCTCCGCGGTGGCCCCCACCAGCATGTCCTCGGTGATGGAGGTCTCGTGGTGGAGCCGGTAGAGCGGAAGGCCGAACAACTGGAGCGGAAGGCCGCGGTAGAGCGCGAGCGCGGAGGGCTGCTCCGGCCTGGGCAGCAGGCCGAGGAAATACTGGCCGTGGAGCGGCTTCTGGAGCGCCGCGCCCAGCAGAAAACACGCCTGCAGGGCGAGCGCGGCCGCCCAGGCGAGACCGGAGTCGAAGAAGCAGGCCGCGCACGCGGCCTCCACCGCGCCCAGGCCCCAGAAGAGCGCGAGCACTTTCCAGTCCCCCCATCCGAGCAGCTGAAAATGGTGGTGGATGGGGGTGCAGAGGAAGGGGCGGGAGGTCTCGGTGGTGTGGTGGCGCAGGGGGCGGACGGCCCGCCACAGGCCGCGCACGGTGCCCAACTGGAGGAGCACGGAGGCCGCGCTCACCACGA
>WFSF01000143.1 GCA_015486155.1 Armatimonadota bacterium | reverse complement strand
CTCCTTCAGGATTTCGCCTCCGACAGCGGCAGCGGGAGAAACGACGCCTCCCCGCGGAAGCGCGGGGCGGTCGGATCGCCGGCCGATGCTCGGGCGCCGCTCTCAGCGCTCGGGCGGCGGCCTCAGGCCCGCGCGCTGCAACGCCTCCCGGCCCCCCGCGCTGACTAGATACTCCACGAACGCGCGCGCCACCTCTGGCCTGGGGGCGGTGACGATCCCCCCGCTTGGCAATCGATGGGCTGATAGTAATCGGAGGGAATCTCGCCCACCAGGCGGATTGTTCTCGGCGGCTGTCCCGTCTCCTGTACGCCTGTAGTTTGCACATGGTCGCAAGATGCCGAATCGCCCGGCGCGGCGCCGGGCGATTCGGTGGATCGGGTCGAGTGCTTCTTCGGTCGGTCAGAATTTCGTCTGCCACTGCACATAGTATGCATTGCCGTCCCACTTGGAGTACTCCGAGAATCCCGGCTCCGGGGAGCGGTGTTCCCAGAGCACGGTCAGCCGGTTGTGCTTGTCCAGTTCATACCAGTATCCCAGGCTCCACCGCTTGAACAGATCGTTGGCCAGGTCCGTGTTCTCATCGTACTGGTCATACTTCGCGAAGATGAGATTGGGCGCGCGCTTGGTGAGCGGATGGCCGACCTGCGCATACCAGCCCCGCACGTCCGCCCCCCGGTCGTCGCCTTGAACGTACTCGCTCAGGAACTCCGTATCCGACCATTTGAAGTGCGCGCTCACGCCATAGCGGTTTTGATCGGTCGCCGCGGCCCCGGAGCCGTCCTCCCCGGTATAGGCGGAGACGGCCACGCTGCCGCAGGACACCGGGAAGTCCACCCTGGCCATCACGTTCTTCTTGTCGTTGTTGTCGCTCTTGTTCATTCCGGTCCCATTGAAGACGCCGACATCGAACTTGGGGGCATTGGGAGAGCGCCGATATTCCCACTGGACGCCGATGTCCCGGGCGTTTGGGAAGAGGCGGTCCAGGAAGAACGCCCGCCCCACCGGGCTGGTCCACCGTATCGTCGAGGAGCGCTGCAGATCATAGCCCCAGGGGATCTTGGCCTGCCCTATGCGCAGGCGGCCGCGGTTCAGTTTATAATCGACGAACACGTTCCGAACCTGGGTCTTGGTGCCTTTCGCCAGGCCCTTCTCCTTCGCGTCCATCTGCAGTTGCACCTCGTATGAGGTCCGCTTGTCCACTTCTCCCTCGAACTTTATGCGGGCTCTCCTCACCAGGAACTCGCGTTTGTCCGCCGCCTGGTCGCTCCGATATTGCACCTGTATGTAGCCCTTGAAGTGATGTTTTTGCTGCTCCGCCTCCACCTTGGTCAACCTCTTCTGCACGTCCTTGAGGGCGGTGGAGAGATCGTCCACTCTCACCCCCATGGCCACCAGCTCCGCGCGGAACTCCTCGATGAGTTTCTCCACGCGCGCCAGGTCCTCGAACGTCACGCCGGCCGGCAGCGCCGTCTTCTCGCCGGCCTCCGCCTTCGCCACCTGGACCAGGGATTTCCCCTGCTCCTGATAGGCCTCTCCCACTCCCTCCACGGCCCGCATCACCAGCGAGGCCGCCTCGAAACGGGTCAGGCCCTGTGTCCACGCGCTGAGAGGCCCCTGTGGGTGGCCGCTCAACAGCCCGGCCCGCCCCAGGGCGTCCAACTCCTTATACTGCCAATCCCCCGGCCCGATCATGCCGTTCTGCGGCACGGCCGCCCAGACCGCCGCGCACGCGAGCAACGCGATCGCCGCACCCGTGAGCACACCCCAGCGTCTCGTCTCTGCACCCATCGTCGTCCTCCTCGTTGCTCTCAAGAGATATTCGCTTGACGCGGGCACATGCCCTTTCACTGTGCACCCGCGCGGTGAACGGGGAATGAAAGAAGACGGAAACTTGTGTGAAAGGCCGCTTCCATCCTCCGTTCCCGCCGCTATCTGTTCACGTCCGCTCCCGGCCGCGCCCTGTCGCCGGCGATGATGAGCGCCAGTGCCCCCAGCACCAGCATGACTCCCAGCGAGGGGATCAGCGCCAGCCACACTTTCGGCAGGCACCGCGGGGCGTGGGCCGCAGGAGCGGGAGATTTCCTCTTGCCGCCGCCTGCGGCGAACGCGTACAACTTCCCGTCGTGCGCCGCGAAAAACAGCATCGCGCGCCCCTCCACCTCCGCCACCACGGGCGAGGACCACACGCATTCGCCCCGGGTCTCATAGGGCCACAGCATATCGCCGTACTCGAACTCCCAGCGCTTGGTTCCGCTCCTCAGGTCCACCGCGAACAGGCGGTTTCCCAGGGAACTGCAGAAGACCACGGGCAGATGCTGAATGGTGGCTATCGCGGGGGAGGCAGCGATGTACTTGCGGGTGGCGAACCGCCACACCTCGCGCCCGGTGGTCGCCGCCACCGCGTGCAGGCACCGGTCATAAGAGGGCACGCAGGCGATGGGCTGGCCCCTCATGCTGGCGATCGCCGCGGTCCCGTTGATCAGATGCCCCACCTTGTGTCGCCAGAGGCAGGTGCCGTGGCAGGCCTCCAGACAGTAGATCATGCCGAAGAAATCTCCGAAGATGAGGGCCGGTTTGCCGTTCACCTTCGTTACCGCCGGAGAGGCCATCACCGAGTGCCCCGCCACGAAGTGCCAGGCCTCGGCGCCGGTCCTCGCGTCGATCGCGTAGATGGTGCCGTCCCGGGAGCCCACGATCAGCAGCGGACGCCCCCCGCTCTTCACCAGCACGGGGCCGCTGATGGGGTTGGTGGTGAGAAAATGCCGCCAGCGCAATTTCCCCGTGGCCGCGTCGAAGGCGAAGATCTCGCCCCGCTGAATGGTCTGCGCCGGGCGGTGATCGTTGTTCCAGAAGGCGACATAGACTACCTGCTCGCCGCCCACCTCCGCCACCAGCGGCGAGGAGGGCGCGCCCGGTCCCACCGTGTAAGTCCACGGCATGGTCTCGTACGACCATATTTTCTGTCCGGTGGCCGCGTCCACCGCGTAGAAGCGCCGGTCCGCGGAGCCGATGAACACCATGGGGCGTCCCCCCACCTCCGCGAAGGCGGGCGCCGCGTTCAACGCGCCCCCGGTCGTATATCGCCAGCGCACCCGACCCGTGGCCGCTTCGAGCGCATACAGGTTGTGGTCATAGGCCCCCACGAAGATGGTCGTCTTGCCGCCTGCGTCCGCCACCACCGGCGAGGCCGACCACACGCTCATGCCCTTCTCGTAGGCCCAGGTGTGTTCCCCCAGCGAGAAGGTCCACACCAGATTCATCTTGGCGGAAGGAAAATCCACCCGCGCCAGCCCGGTGCGCCAGTTGTTACAGTGAAACGTGGGCCACTGACACACGCACTTCTCGGCGGCCGGGCCGGGGCCGGCCAGGGCCGCGCACAACGCTGCCGCCAACCAGGCCGTCCACAAGCGATTACGCATGTTGCTCCACCTCCCTGGGGGTTGAATCCGTCCCCCGCACCCACTCGAAACCGCAGTTCTCCAGGCACCGGCCGCAATAGGTGCAACTCGACTGGTCGATCCTCCCCTCCTTGAGCGCCCCCGTGGGGCACACCAGCTCGCACCGGCCGCAGTGCCGACAGTTCCCCGGGTCCGACACCCGCAGGGCCGCGAGTTCGGCCGCCACCGCCAGGGTGGCCCCCGCCGGACAGAGATAGCGGCACCAGGCGAGCGAGATCACCGCGCCGCCGCTCACCACCGCCAGCAGCGCCACCAGGGACGAGTAATCCAGCTCATCCCCGTACAACACGCACCAGGGATTGGTGACGAACACCCCGGCCAGCGACAGCCCCAGCCACATCACCAGGGAGACGTACTTGAGTTTCTTCGCGCGGGCGTCCCAGTGCTCGTGTGCCACCACCATGAAGATGAGAGCGAGCAACGCCAATCCCCACACCGCGGCCACGTTCTCGGAGAAGAACTGGGTCCCCGGCCGCACCAGGTAGGCGAGCCACACCAGCAGCACCGTGAGGCCCGCGGCCAGCAGGTAGCCGGCCAGCCTACGCAGGCGTGGGCTGGAGAGACCCACCCGGCGGCGGTAGATGCCCGCGATGCCCTCCTGCAACAGGTGCAGCGGGCAGATCCAGCCGCAGAAAAACCGCCCGAAGGCCATCCCCACGGCGATGATCACCACGAACATGCAGGCGTGCCCGAAGGCGAGCACGTTGTTCCTCCCCATCAGCGACATGGCGAACGCCCACCCCCGCAACATGCAGATGCACCGGTGGAGGAAGATGATGAATACGAACGCGCTGATCGACTGAATCACCCGGCGCGCCGCCTGGCGGGCCCGCCCGCGCAGGCGCGTGGCGGCCAGCGCGGCCCCCAGCAGCAACAGGAACATCAGCGCGTAGGGGGTGGCGGGGAGCTGGGTGGACGCCACCCCCTACGCGCTGATGTTCCTGTTGCTGCTGGGGGCCGCGCTGGCCGCCACGCGCCTGCGCGGGCGGGCCCGCCAGGCGGCGCGCCGGGTGATTCAGTCGATCAGCGCGTTCGTATTCATCATCTTCCTCCACCGGTG
>WFSF01000142.1 GCA_015486155.1 Armatimonadota bacterium | reverse complement strand
GGCAGGCGCGCCACGCCCCCGTACACCAGCAAGGCGAGCAGCGCCGCGGCCGCCGCGGCCCAGGCGAGCCTGAGCGCGGGCCGGGCCCTTTTCCTCGTGCGCGCCAGGATTCGCTCCTGCACCCGCTCCCAGTCCTCCGGCGCCGCCTCCATGCCGACCGCGTCCAGCAAGGACCCGGTCCTCTCCAGCGCGCGCAGTTCCTCCCGGCACGAGGAACATTCCTCCAGGTGGGCCTCCACGCGGCCCCGCGCCCGCCGGGACAGCCCCCCCACCGCGTAATCCGACAGCAATCCCCTGATCTCGTCACACTTGCTCATCATCACCCTCCACATACGGCGCGAGGCGTTTTCTCAGCGCCTCCCGGGCGCGTGCCAGGCGCGACATCACGGTGCCCGGCCTCACCTTCAACGCGTGCGCGATCTCCGTCACCGACATCCCCTCCAGGTGGTGCATCACCACCGCCGCCCGCTGTTCCGGGGATAGCTCCGCGAGCGCCGCGCGCACCTCTCCCCGCAGCTCCCCGGAGATGAGTTGTGACTCCGGCCGGCCGTCGGGGCCGTCGGCCCGGGCCGCCGGCGACTCCCCGTCGGCCAGGCTGCTCTCCGTCATCTCCAGCCGGGCGCGGCCCGATTTCGCCTCGTCCCGCACCAGATTCATGGCGATCCGGTGCAGCCAGCCGCGGAACGCGCCGGTCCGCCGCAGCCTGGGGAGAGACTCCCAGGCCCGCACGAAGGTCTGCTGCGTCAGGTCCGCGGCCAGCTCGCGCTCGCCCACCAGATTGCGTATGAACGTGAAAATCCCCGCCTGATGGCTCCGATAGAGAGCCTCGAAGGCGGCCACGTTGCCCGCTCGCGCCTCTGCCACCAGATCCTGCACCTCTCTCGCTTCCCTATCCATAAGGACGATTCATCCGCCCGCATATTCCCGGCTCCACTGTCCCTTTGTGCCCGTGAAAACGTCTCCACGAGCGCGGGGAGGGCATGACCTCCCCCCGGTGAAGTAACCTATCGGAAGACCGCGCCTGCCGGAGGAGGCCCCGTGAGCGCCACACGGAGCCCTCGGCGGGGAAAGGAGGCTGCCGAGTCATGAACTTGGAGATCATTGCCATGGGTGAGGCCGTGGTGGAGGTGATGCGGACCGAGGTGGACGACCCGCTGGACCATCCTTCCACATTCGTGGGGCCGTTTCCGAGCGGCGCGCCGGCCATCTTCGCGGATGCCGCGGCCCACTTGGGGCACCGGTCGGGGTTCATCGGGGCGGTGGGGGACGACGATTTCGGAGCCTGCCTGCTCGACCGCTTGGCCGCGGATGGAGTGGACACTCAGTTCTGCCCCCGTATTTCCGATCGCGCCACCGGCGTGGCCTTCGTCACCTATTTTTCCGATGGCAGCCGGCGATTCCTGTTCCATATCGCACACGCGGCCGCCGGCCAGATGCCGGACGCGAGCGAGGAGTACCTCCGGCAGGCGCGCTTTCTGCACATCTGCGGCTCCGCGCTCTCGGTCAGCGAGCGCATGAGGAAGGTCTGCTACCGGGCGGTGGAGATCGCGGCCGGCGCGGGCGCGCGCATCTCCTTCGACCCCAACCTCCGCCCCGAGCTCCTGGGCGGAGAGGAGGCGCTGAGGCGCATCTGCGCGCCGGTGCTGGAGAAGGCCTATCTGGTGCTGCCGAGCGGCTCGGAGGCCGAGCTGCTCACCGGGGTGAAGGGAACCGAGGAGGCCTGCAAGGCCCTCCTGGACGGTCCCGCAGAGGTGATAGGCGTCAAACGAGGCGCCGCCGGGTGCTCGGTCTTCACGCGGGACGCCAAACTGGACATTCCCCCCTATCCGGTGGAGGCGGTGGACCCCACCGGCGCGGGGGACTGCTTCGACGCCGGATTCGTGGTCGGCCTCCTGGAGGGAAGGCCCCTGGAGGAGGTGGGGAAACTGGCGAACGCCTGCGGCGCGCTCGGGGCCACCCGCAAGGGGCCCATGGAGGGCGTTTTCCCCCGTGAGGCGGTGGAGAGATTCATGGAGGAGGGAGTTCCGCCCGAATAGGCGCATTCCGGGCATGAACGCCCCTGTTGGGGGATGGGCGGCTTATAGAAGCGTATATGATTATATATACGGCGTAAATGTTTATTCAGACGCTAATGTTTCACGTGAAACATTGTTAGGCCGCCCTAAAACACATAAGTGTGTAAACAATGAGCCGGGGAGGGCCGCTCATTTGTGGCGACGCGCTGCGCAAGCGTCGCCGGATGGATCTCCTTCACTTCGTTCAGGACAGGCCTTGTGTTATCACGCCCGGGCGCTGCAGGCGCCCGGGCTCGGAATGACAGGTGCAGGGCGGTGGGACGCCCCGCCGCGTCTACTTCACCTCCGAGAACGCGGACCTGGGCGCGCCGCAGATGGGGCATTTTTCCGGCGCCTCTCCGGTCACCGTGTTCCCGCACACCTGGCAGACGAAGATGGGCGCCTCCGGAAGATCCTTGCCCCCCTTCAACGACTCCGCCGCTTGAGAGTACAGGTCGTGGTGGATCTTCTCCACCGCCTGCGCGTTCTTGAACGACCTCACCGCCGCCTGGTTCCCCTCCCGCTCCGCCTCGGACAGGAACTGCGGATACATCTCCGTGAACTCGTGCTCCTCGCCGTTCATCGCCTGCTGGAGATTGTCCGCGGTGTCCTTCACCGTGCCCATCACCCGCAGGTGGGAGAGCGCGTGCACCGTCTCCGCCTCCGCCGCCGCCCGGAACAACCGCGCGATCTGCGGATAGCCCTCCTCCTCCGCCTTCTTGGCAAACGCCAGATAAGTCCGGTTCGCCTGGCTCTCCCCCGCGAACGCGGCCTTCAAGTTGTCCATCGTCGCCATCACACCATTCCCCTTTCTCTTGGTGGGCCCGCTGGCATCTCCGCCGGGCAGGGCCTGTCACTATCTAATTCATTACCCGCGGAGCGCCGGCACTCCTTCGCGCCGCGGCGACGGCCTGTCGCCCCCTCCCTACAGCCGCGCCCCGGCCCGCGCTCTCCCTCCCACTCACGGTTACCCAGTTTTCGGGGGTTGTGATGTGGGGAGGGGTAAGTCGGGGAAGGAATCGAAGAGCAAAAGGAGCAGGATGGTCCGGAGACGCTCCAGGGAGAGGGAGAGCCAGGAGAGGGGG
>WFSF01000141.1 GCA_015486155.1 Armatimonadota bacterium | reverse complement strand
GCCCCATGCCCCCGATGACGGTCTCCCGGGTGGGCTGGGGCGCGGGGATGAGAGACCTGGCGCACCCCAACCTGCTGCGCCTGTTTCTGGGGGAGCCGGAGGTACGGGTGCAGGAGCAGCGCTTGGCCCTGATTCAGACCAACCTGGACGACATGAATCCCGAACTCTTCGGGCACCTGATGGAGCAGTTGCTGGAGGCGGGAGCGCTCGACGTTTTCTACACCCCAATAGTGATGAAGAAGTCCCGCCCCGCCGCCCTGGTCTCCGTGCTGGCGGATCCGGGGAAGGTGGACTCGCTCGCCGGCATCGTCTTCCGGGAGACCACCGCGCTCGGCCTGCGGGTGCATGAAGTGAGCCGCCGCTGCCTGGACCGACGCTGGAGAGAGGTGGATACGCCCTACGGGCGGGTGAAGGTGAAATTCGGCCTGCTGGGTGAGGAGGCCGTCACCATCGCGCCGGAGTACGAGGACTGCCGGCGCGCGGCGAGGGAGCGCGGCGTTCCGCTCAAGGCGGTCTACGAAGCGGCCCAGGCGGCCGCCCGAAGCGCGGAGCAAGAGGGGAGGGCGGGGCCGTGAAGGCGCGGGTCGCCCTGCTGATAGTGGTTGCGGCGCTGGCCGCGGTGGTGTGGGCGATAGTAAAATTCCCCTCGGCCAAGCCGCCTCCCAAGCCTCCGCTTCCCAAACCTGCATCCGCCGCCCCTCTGGAGGTGGTGCAGGACTACCTGTCCGCCCTGGAGCGCAAGGACTACGACGCGGCCTACGGGCTGCTCTCCAAGGAGTCGCAGAAAGTGCATTCCCGCGACGAGTTCGCGGCCCTCGCCGAGAAGTACGCGGCCCCCAGCCTGGACGCCGCGGCCGCGGTGGAGCAGAGTGCGGAGCCCGGGCGCGCCGTGGTGATGGTTCCCATGGTGGAGGATCCGGCCACTTCTTCCTTCACGCTCGTCAAGGAAGAAGGCGAATGGCGCATTCTCTTCCGCAACCAGGGCGGTTCGCCCTGGTTTCCTTACCCGTAGTCGCCGCGCGTTTCGAATCGCGGCAGGAATCCCGGCCGCGCGGCGGGAACCTCTTGAGCGCACCGCCTCTGGGCGGCCCTCTTGTCCACAGGCTGTCAACAGCAAGCTTGCAATTGCCGCCTATTCCGCCGGCCGCGGACAGCGAGGAGGGAAGCGCGGGCGCGGCGAATCAAGACACCCGCTCGGCTCAGCTCGAGTGGAGGGAGAACGATGAAGGTCATTCTGTTGCAGGACGTTCACGGGGTGGGAGAAGCCGGCGCGGTCGCCGAGGTGGCCGACGGGTATGCCAACAACTACCTGGTGCCGCGCAAGCTGGCCATGCCGGCGACGCCGGGGAACCTGAAGAATCTGGAGCAGCACCGCGCCACCATCCGGCGCAAGCAGGCGACGGAGATGCGGAATGCGGAGGCGATGGCGGAGCGAATCTCCACCATCACCCTGCGGCTCAAGGCGAAGGCGGGGGAGGCGGGACGTCTCTACGGGTCCATCACCAATGCCATGATCGCGGAGGCGCTGGCCGCCGAGCACGACCTGGAGGTGGACCGCCGCGCCATCTCCCTGCCTCATCCCATCAGGATGCTGGGCGAGCACGAGGTCGCCATACATCTCCACCGGGAGGTGAACGCGACCTTGAAGCTGGTGGTGGAGCCGGAGGGGGAGGAGCCGAAGGCCGAAACTCCGAAGGACGAGGGGGCGGAGGCCGAAACCCCGGAGGGCGAAGAGCCGAAGCAGTAGCGCTGTGTCGGAAGTGCGGAGGGGATATGCGGAGGCGGAACCTGGAGCGCCGTTCGCGAGGCGGAGTGATGCTCCCTGCCGCGCCCTTCGAGCGAGTTCGCGGGCGCGTCCAGGACCGGCAAGGAGAGGAAGGCGGTGAGCACACCCCTGTTGGAGCGCGTGCCCCCCAAGAACGAAGAGGCGGAACAGGCCACCCTCGGCGCCATGCTCATGGAGCGAGAGGCGATCGCCAGGGTGGTGGACCTGCTGGACCCGGAGGACTTCTACAGCCCTCAGCACCAGTCGCTCTACCGCGCCATCGTTGACCTGTTCAACGACGGCGAGCCGGTTGATCTGGTGACCGTACAGGCGCGCCTCAAGGACCGGGGCCAGCTGGAGCAGGTGGGCGGCACCGACTACCTGGTCGCCCTCCAGGAGGCCGCGCCCACCGCCGCCGCGGTCAACCACTATGCCCGCATCGTGCGCAGCAAGGCGACCCTGCGCCAGCTCATCGCCGCCGGCGGCAAGATCCGGGACCTCGCCCAGACCGCCGGGGACGAGGACGTGGAGAGCATCGTCGACCGCTGCGAACAGGAGATCTTCTCGGTCGGGGAGCGCACCATCACCCCGGCCTTCACCCCCCTGCGCGATCTTCTGGGCGACACCTATGACCGCATTGACGAGATGCAGGAGGAGCACAGGCCGGGCACGGGGTTGTTGAGCGAATTCGACGACCTGGACGGCTACACTTCCGGGTTCCAGAACTCGGACCTGATCGTGCTCGCGGCCCGCCCCTCCATGGGCAAGACCGCGCTGGCGCTGAATATCGCCGTGAACATCGCGAAGAACCAGGGAAAGCGGGTGGCGGTCTTCAGCCTGGAGATGGCCAAGGAGCAGCTGGCGCTGCGCATCCTGTGCTCCGAGGCGGGCGTGAACCAGCACAACGTGCGGCGGGGATATGTCAACCGGGGGGACATGGACCGGATCGCCAGCGCCGCCAGCGAGCTATACAAGGCGCCCATTTTCTTCGACGACAGCCCCAGCATGAACGTGCTCCAGATGAGGGGCAAGGCGCGCCGGCTGCGCGCGGAGCACGGGCTCGACTGCATCATGGTGGACTACCTCCAGCTCCTGTCCGGCTACGGCCGGTTCGAGAACCGCAACCAGGAGATTTCCCAGGTGGCGCGCGCGCTCAAGGCGCTGGCCCGGGAACTCAAGGTGCCGGTGATCGCCTGCTCTCAGTTGAGTCGGGCGGTCGAGTCCCGCGGTTCCCCCCGCCGCCCGCTCCTCTCCGACCTCAGGGAGAGCGGCTCCATCGAGCAGGAGGCCGACCTGGTGTTGTTCCTCTATCGTCCCTCCTACTACGGGGAACAGGAATTGCGAGCGGCCGGCTACCTGGAGAGCGACCGTCACATTGCAGAGGTGATCGTGGCCAAGCACCGCAACGGCCCCACCGGCACCGCGCGGCTGGCCTGGCTGGACGAGTTCGTGCGCTTCGACAATCTGGAGGAGAGGTTCATCCCTCCCGAGGAGGCCTGAGATGCTCTCTCCGCAGGTGATCGCCAGCCTCCTGCTGGTGGCGGGCGCCTCGATGGTCGCAGGCTGGGTGGTGGCCTTCCGGGATCGCTACTACCTGGTCCTGTTGGGGCTGGCGTTCTGCGCGCTCTCGGGGGCGCTGCTGGCGGGGCAACGGGTACAGGTGGCGGTCGAGCTCGGGGCCTCCGAGCCCGGCTTCGCCTTGCTGGCGCGCGTTCTGTTCGTGGCCTCCAGCATGTTCGGGGTGGCCGCGGTGGTCGCCGCGGTGATGGAAACCCGGCGGAGGCTCGCCATGCTCAGGGAATCCTACCGCGCGGCGGAGGAGGCCCTGATCGCCATGGCGCAGGCCGCGAAGCAGAGGGAGGAATCCCGGGGGGAGGAGGACGGCGCAGCGCCGGCCCCGCGGCAGGACGACGGGCAGGGGAAACAGTCCGGAGGAGATGATGGCCGATAGACTCAACATTCTGGTGGTGGGGGGCGGCGGAAGAGAACACGCCCTCTCCTGGAAACTGGCGCAGAGCCCGCGCGCCGCGCGGGTGTTCTGCGCCCCCGGCAACGCCGGCATCGCGCAGCACGCGGAATGCGTCCCCATTTCCCCGTCCGACCTGGAGGCGCTGGCCGATTTCGCGCAGCAGCACGAGATAGGGCTCACCGTGGTGGGCCCCGAGGCCCCGTTGGCGGAGGGGATCGTGGACCTGTTCCGCGCGCGCGGGCTGCAGATCTTCGGCCCCTCCCGCGCCGCCGCGCGGATCGAGAGCAGCAAGGTCTGGTGCAAGCGGTTGCTGGCGAAGTGCGGCGTCCCGACGGGCGACTTCGCGGTCTTCGATGACCCGGATGAGGCGATCTCCTATCTCGATGATCGAGAGCCCCCCATCGTGGTGAAGGCCGATGGGCTGGCCGCGGGCAAGGGGGTCACCGTGGCGCGCACCCGAGAGGAAGCGCGGCAGGCGGTGCAGGCGGCGATGGTGGACCGGGCCTTCGGGGAGGCGGGGAGCCGGGTGGTGATAGAGGAGTTTCTGGCCGGCAGGGAAGTGTCCGTGATGGCGATCTGTGACGGCGAGAACCTCTACCCGCTGCCCTTCTCTCAGGACCACAAACAGGTTTACGATGACGATAGGGGCCCCAATACGGGCGGCATGGGGGCCTTTTCGCCCGTGCCCTTCATCACCCCGGACCTGGCCGAGCAGGCCCTGGAGACCATCATGCGGCCCACCCTGCGCGCCATGGCGGAGGAGGGCGCGCCCTATGTGGGGTGTCTCTACGGGGGATTGATGTTGACGGAGGAGGGGCTGAAGGCGCTGGAGTTCAACTGCCGTTTCGGCGACCCGGAGAGCCAGGCCGTGCTGCCCCGGCTGGAGGCCGACCTGGTGGACTTGCTGGAGGCCGCCGTCTCCGGCCGGCTTCCCGCGGAGCCGCCGCAGGAGGGGCGGGCCGCGGTCTGTGTGGTGATGGCCTCCGGCGGATATCCGGGGAAATACGAGACCGGCAGACCCATTCGCGGCCTCGACGCGGCGGCCCGGATGTCGGATGTTGTGGTCTTCCACGCCGGCACCAGGCGGACGGAGCAGGGAATCGTGACCGCGGGAGGACGCGTGCTGGGCGTCACCGGCCTGGGCGATGACCTGCCCGCGGCCATCGCCGCCGCCTACCGCGGGGTGGAGGCGATCTCATTCGACGGAGCCCACTATCGGCGGGACATCGGCAGGCGAAAGGGCGGGTGACACGGTCGTCGGTCGCCCACATTACAACCACCAAGGACGGTCGGGAGAGCAACATGCGAGATCGAATCAAGGTCTTTACCGGAAACGGAAACCCGGAGCTGGCGAAAGAGATCTGCGATCACCTGGACATTCCCCTGGGCCGGGCGGAGATCAAGCGTTTCTCCAACGAAAACGTGTTCGTGCAGATTCAGGAGAACGTGCGCGAACGGGACGTGTTCGTCGTGCAGCCGCTGTCCAGTCCGGTGAGCGAGAATCTGGTCGAATTGCTCATCATGCTGGACGCGCTGCGGGGCGCCTCCGCTCGCCGCATCACCGCGGTGATCCCCTATTACTCCTACGCCCGCTCCGACAAGAAGGATATGCCCCGCATCTCCATCGCCGGGCGGCTCATCGCCGACCTGCTCATCACCGCGGGCGCCAACCGCCTGCTCACGATGACGCTTCACTCCGAGCAGGTGCAGGGGTTCTTCCGCTGCCAGGCCGATCACCTCTCCGCCACCCCGATCCTGTGCGACTACTTCGAGTCGCTCGGCATCGAGAACTGCGTGGCGCTGGCCACCGACGCCGGCTCGGCCAGGCGGGCCGGCCAGTACGCCACCAGGCTCAATATCCCCCTCGCCTTCATCGACAAGCGGCGGGTGAGCGATGAGGAGGTGACCGTGCGCGCCGTGGTGGGCGACATCGAGGGCAAGAATGTCATCTTCTTCGACGATGAGATCGCCCGCGGCACCTCCCTGCTGGAGGCGGTCAAGCTGGTGCGGAAGTTCAATGTCGGGGACATCTACGTGGGGGCCACCCACGGGGTCTTCACCGGCAACGCGGTGGAGCGCCTCACCGAATCTCCACTGAAGCAGGTCGTGGTGACCAATACGGTGCCCCTGCCTCCCGAGAAACGGTCCCCCAAGATCGTCCAGCTCTCCGTCGCCCGCCTCTTCGGCGAGGCCATCAAGCGCATCCACACCGGGGAGTCAGTGAGTGAGATATTCGAGTGACCCTTGTGGGGCGGGTATGTTCCCGCTGCCGGCGGGACATGCCCGCCGAGCATTCCTCGCGGCGGGGATCTCTGCCTGCGGCAGAATATCCCCGCCCTACAGGCCGTCCGCGCCGCAATGCTCTCGGCGCCGCATTGCGAGAAAAGGATAACCACCGATGACGACCGACAACCCTCTCGTGCTCATCCTCATGGGCAGCGCCAATGACGCCCCCAAGCTGCAGGCCGCGGAGGAGACGCTGGCCGAGCTGGGCGTTCCGTGTGAGACCCGCGTCGCCTCCGCCCACCGCCAGCCCGAGCTGGTGGCCCGACTGGCCGGGGAGGCGAAGGGCCGGGGCGTGAAGGTGATCATCGCGGCCGCGGGCATGGCCGCGCACCTGGCGGGCGCGGTGGCGGCCCGCACCACGCTTCCCGTGATTGGCGTCCCGATTTCCGCGGGCGCGCTCCAGGGAATGGACTCCCTGCTCTCCACCGTCCAGATGCCGAGCGGGATTCCGGTGGCCGCGGTGGCGATCGATGGAGCGAAGAACGCCGCCCTGCTGGCCGCGGAGATGCTCGCGCTCAGCGATCCCTCCCTGGCGGAGAGACTGGAGGAGATGCGCGCCCGAAGCGCACAATCCCCCGCCTCCCTCCAGCCGGAATCCGAGACCGAGGAAACAGGATGATAGACCGTTGCGCGTGCCGACAGACGTGGAGATAGGACATCCGCAGTAAGGGAGGAGTCTCATGCGTAGGATCCCTTCCAAGAGACGACAGCGGCCGCATACAAGCAAGGAAGAAATGGATCGCCTTAGGAGGGAGTCGCAAGGTAGAGCCTTTCTCAGTCCTGCCGGAATCGAGCACCATGCCGAGAACTCCGACCTGGGAGTTAAGAGAGGCCCGGATGGCAAGCTCCTTGACGGTCAAACTACATTTGGCGAAGCGGCGCGAAAGGCCCGAACTGGCAGACAGCTGGCATTTGCACTGATCGCGCAGCAGTGCTATTCAGACGAAGCCATCCTTCGAAAGCTTAAAGAGAAGGGTTGGCACCGAAATAAGTACGGACAAGAGTACACGCTTAAGGATATTAACGCGTGGCGCGACCTGCTTCAGCAAGGCAGACAGCCCAAAGGTTTCGGCAGACCTCCGGAGGGCGTACGTCTGAGGGCAATCAGGGAGGAGGACGACGTAGCCGACAACAGTACTGACGAAGCATGGAGGAAGCTGTCTGAACTGGACGATGAGGATGAGATCAACCGCGTGATCAAGGATCTGTCAGACGAGCACACGAAAAATCTGTCGGAGACTGCATCGCGCATGTTAGAGGACTTCCACAGTAAACCCAAACTTCGGCGTCTGATATCAACCACTGCCAAGAGGCGAAGCCAGGACGTAGGGATTGTGACAGTGCTAAAAAGACTTTACGGTGGCAGGTGCCAGATTTGCAGAGACACGTTCCTCACGATACGTGGAGAACCCTACTGTGAAGGTCATCACATAAGGAAAGATGTTATGGGAGTTCCGGACAACATCATCATCCTGTGTGCAACTTGCCACAGGAAAATGCATCATGCGCGAGTTCGCGGGGCTGAAAGAATGATGCTTACGCGATCAGTGCAAATCAACGGTACACACTTAAAGGTGACGGTGCACGAGAGCCATGTTAAGCCCGCGACGGATTAGCTAAAAGACCGGAGCAAGTCATGATAGACCGCTACTCATACCCGGAAATGCGCTCCCTCTGGGAGCAGGAGAACCGCTACCGGAAGTGGCTGGAGGTAGAGTTGCTGGTGGCCGAGGGATGGGCCGGGATCGGCCGCATCCCGAAGGAGGCGGCCGAGGCGCTGCGGCGGAACGGAGACCGCCTGCTCTCCAAGGACTTCGGCGCGATCGTGCAGCGCACCCTGGAGCTGGAGGGGGATGTGCCCGGCTTCGAGCCCAAGCCCGGCCAGCCGGTCATCCGGCACGACCTCATCGCCTTCCTCACCGCGGTCTCCGAGCACCTGGGGGAGGAGAAGCGATACCTTCACTATGGCGTCACCTCCTATGACATCGAGGACACCGCCACCTGTCTGCTGTTGCGGGAATCGTGCGACCTCATCGAAAAGGACATCGAGGATCTCTGCGAGGCCATCCGGGAGCGCATCCAGGAGCACAAGTGGACCCCCATGATCGGGCGCACCCATGGCGTCCACGCGGAGCCCATCACCTTCGGGCTGAAACTCGCCGTGTGGCTGGCCGAGATGGAGAGGGACCTGGAACGCCTCCGCGCCGCGAGGGAAAACGTGAGCGTGGGCATGGCCTCCGGCGCGGTGGGGGCCTATGGCGCGGTGGACCCGAGGGTGGAGGAGTATGTCTGCAAGCAACTGGGCCTCGAACTCCCGAAGGCGACCAGCCAGATCGTGCAGCGGGACCGGCACGCGCATTACATCACCACCCTGGCCATCATCGCCGGCTCGCTGGAGCGGTTCGCCACCGAGGTCCGCAACCTGCAGCGCACCGAGATCCTGGAGGTGGAGGAGCCGTTCAAGAAGGGACAGCGCGGCTCCTCGGCCATGCCCCACAAGCGCAACCCGATGACCTGTGAGCGGATCACCGGCCTGGCGAGGCTGGTGCGGTCCCACGTGGTGCCCGCGCTGGAGAACATGGCCCAGTGGCACGAGCGCGACCTCACCAACTCCTCCGTGGAGCGCATCATCCTGCCCGACTCCAGCATCCTGATCGACTACATGCTGCGGAAGTTCACCGATGTCGTGCGCGGCCTGGCGGTGCACGAGGACAACATGAAGCGCAACCTCGACCGCCTCAAGGGGCTGGTGTGCTCCGAGCACGTGATGCTCGCGCTGGTGGACAAGGGGATGGACAAGCAGGATGCCTACAAGCTGGTGCAGGCCGCGGCCATGCGGGCATGGGAGTCAGGGGGCGACTTCCGCACTCTCATCTTCGAGAACGAGGAAATCACCTCCCGCCTCACCCCCGACGAAATCGCATCCTGCCTCGACTACGAGAAACACCTGAAGCGGATCGAGGTGGTGTACGAGAGGCTGGGGGTGTAGGGTGGGCGCGCGGCTACGTCTGCCTGCGGCAGACCGCTGGCTAGGCCTACGGCCGCCATGGCGGCCGTAGGCCTAGCCAGCGGT
>WFSF01000140.1 GCA_015486155.1 Armatimonadota bacterium | reverse complement strand
TTCCTGAAGTCCGCGCGGATGAGTAGGGAGGGCCGGAGATCCGCCGTTATCGGAGCCACGAGACGCCCGCCGCCGGCCGGCGGCGGGAACGAGGGTGGTACCGCGGAAGCCCACGACTTTCGTCCCTGACGAGGCGTGGGCTTCGTTGTGTTGGTGAACGCCGCAGGATGGCAGGGTGATGAAATGAGCAGCGATTGGACGGTTGAGGAAATCGAGAAACTCGGCGACCAGGTGGAGGCGGAAGCCGCCGCCGCGTCGGACTTGAAAAACCTCGAAGCGGTCCGCATCGCCTACCTGGGCCGCGAGGGACGGGTCACCGCGGCACTGAAGGCGGTGGGGAAGCTGCCGCCGGAGCAGAGGCCGGCCGCGGGCAAGGCCGCCAACCTGGCGCGGCAACGCGCGCAGAAGGCGATCGCCGCGCGCCGCAAGGAGCTGGAGGCCCAGGGCGCGGCCGCCGGGGCCGGGGAGGCGCTGGATGTCACGCTCCCCGGGGTCGGGCCGGACCTGGGCCATCGCCACCCCATCATGATCGTGCTCGAGGAACTCTGCGACATCTTCGTGGGCATGGGATACGAGGTGATCACCGGCCCCGAGGCGGAGTGGCAGGCGCTCAACTGGACCGCCCTGAATTACCCGCCCGATCACCCCGCGATGGACGAGCAGGCCAGCTTCTACATCGACGACCAGGTGATGCTGCGCACCCACACCTCGCCGGTGCAGATACGGGCGATGAGGGCGCGGCACCAGCCGGACTGCCCGGTCCGCAGCCTCGACTGGCGGGTGCCGCCGAGGGAAGCGCTGGAGCAGTGCGAGTGCGCCCCCTCCCCGGTGCGCGTGGTGGTGCCCGGCCGCACCTACCGCAGGGAGAGCGTCACCCTCACCCACCACGACATCTTCTATCAATTCGAGTGTCTCCTGATCGGGGAGAACATCTCCTTCGCGGACCTGCACGGCACCATGGCGACCTTCGTGCGGGAGTACTTCGGGCCCAACACCCGCATCCGCTTCCGCCCGGACTTCTTCCCCTTCACCGAGCCTAGCGCGGACTTCTCCATCAACTGCGAGATGTGCGGCGGAGAGGGATGCAGATTCTGCAAGGACAGCGGATGGGTGGAGATCGGGGGCTCCGGCCTGGTCCATCCCAATGTGCTCACCGCGGGAGGCTACGACCCCGCGCGGGTGAGCGGATTCGCCTTCGGGTTCGGCGTGGACCGGCTCGCCCAGCGGCGATTCGGGATCGAGGACATAAGGACGCTGTACGAGAATGACATGCGCTTCCTCCGCCAGTTCTGAGACCGCCCAGTACGACCCCATCGCGGAGCTGTACGACGGCTACCCGGGCAACTACCTCGAGGACATCCCCTTCTTCGTCGAGGAGGCCGGGCGCGCCGGCTCCCCGGTGCTGGAGATCGGCGTGGGCACCGGACGCCTGGCGCTCTGCCTCGCGGCGGCCGGCGTAGAGGTGGTGGGGATAGACTCCTCCCCCGCCATGCTGCGCGTGCTGCGGCGGAGGCTGGCCCAATTCCCCCACCTGAAACCACAGGTGCGCGCGGTCGCCGCGGACATGAGGCGGTTCGCGCTGCGGGAGAAATTCCGCCTCGCCCTGGTGCCCTTCCGGACATTCCTCTATCTGCTCACCCGGGAGGACCAGCGCCGCGCGCTGCGCGCGATCCGGGCCCACCTGGAGCCCGGGGGCCGCGTGGTCCTCGCCTTCTTCGTCCCGCGCCGGGAGCTCATCTCCCGCGGGCGCACGGAGCCCGCGGAGATGGCCCGGTTTGCGGGGCCCGACGGAGCGACGATTTCTGCCTGGGACTGGACGGAACTGCTGGCGGATCAGCGCGTGGTGTCCCATATCACCTACCGATGGCTGGACGAGCAGGGGAGCGTGATCAGAGAACTCGAACACGCGCTCACCGCGCGCTACGTCCGCCCCGAGGAGATGCCGCCGCTGTTCGAGGAGTGCGGGTTTCGGGTGGCCGCGCGCTACGGCGACTTCGGCCGCGGCCCCCTCACCGCGGACTCGCGGGAACAGATCTGGGTCGCGGAACGCATCGAGAAAGTGGAGAACGAAGCATGAGAATCCCGGTGGATTGGCTCAACGAATACGTGCCAAACGACCTCTCGGTAAAGGATCTCGCCGACACGCTCACCGACGTCGGCCTGGAGGTGGAGGCCATCCAGGGGGTGGCGGGCGCGGCGGTTCTGGATATCAAGGTCACCCCCAACCGCGGGGACTGCCTTTCCGTGCTCGGCGTGGCGCGGGAGCTGGCGATGGCGCTGCGCAGTACGGTCCACGAGCCCCCCTCCTCCCCCATCGAGGAGACCGGACCGCCGGTCGAAGAATCGGCCGCGGTGGAGATCGAGGACCCCGCGCTCTGCCCGCGCTACTCGGCGCGCGTGCTCCGCAAGGTGGCGCTCGGGCCCTCGCCGGAATGGGCGCAGCGGAGACTGGAGCAATGCGGGCTGCGGCCCATCAACAACGTCGTGGACGCGACCAACCTGGTGATGCTCGAATTGGGGCAGCCCCTGCACGCCTTCGACTACGCGTTGCTGGGCAAGGCGGACGACGGCCGGGCGCAGATCATCGTCCGCCGCGCGCGGCGCAACGAGCGGCTCACCACCATCGACGGAGAGGAGCGCGCGCTCCCGCCCGAGGCGCTGGTGATCGCCGACCCCTCCGGGCCGGTGGCGCTGGCCGGAATCATGGGGGGCGCACACACGGAAATCCACGCCGGCACCACCGAGGTATTGCTGGAGTCGGCGCATTTCGATCCCCTGGTGGTGCGCAGGGGGGCGCGCGCGCTGGGCATGAGCACGGAGGCCTCCTATCGCTTCGAGCGCGTGGTCGACCCGGCGGGGACGGTGCGCGCGCTGGACAGGACCTGCGAGCTGATCGCGGAATTCTCCTCCTCCCCCCCGGAGATCGCGCGGGGCGTGGTGGACGTATATCCATCACCCTACGGGGAGCGCGAAATTTCGCTCCGCCCCGCGCGGGTGTGCGCGCTGCTCGGGATCGAGCTCTCCGCCGACGAGATCGCGGACCTGCTCCGCCTGGTCCATCTCCGCGTGGAGGCCGGAGACCCCATCGAGGTGTGGGCGCCGACCTTTCGCCAGGACCTGCGGGAGGAGATCGACCTCGTGGAGGAGGTGGCGCGGGCGCACGGCTACCGCAACATCCCGGCCCGCCTGCCGCGGGCGGCCGCGGGGGTGGGAAAACTCTCCCCCGAGCTCGCCTTCGAGCGCAAGGTGCGCAACCTCATGCTGGGCATGGGGCTCAGCGAGGCCGTCACCCCCAGCCTGGAGGGGCCCGAGGACCTCTCCCGCCTCTCCTTGCCCGAGGACGACCCGCGGGCGAAACCCATCGTCATCGCCAACGCCAAGACCATAGACCGGTCCCGGCTCCGCACCACGCTGATGACCTCCCTGTTGAACGTGACCGCCGCGAATCGCCGCCACGGGGTGAGCGATGTTTCCCTCTTCGACCTGGGCCGCGTCTTTCTCCCGGCGCGCGGGGACGAGCTCCCGGTCCAGCCTCAGCACCTGGGCATCGCCGCCTCCGGGCGCCGCTGGCGGGGGGAGTGGGCGCTGGGCAAAAAGGGAGCGGCCTGGGATTTTTACGCCCTGAAGGCCGTCGTGGAGACGGTCGTCTCCGGGGCCGCCCGGCGTCCCGCGGCGATCTTCCCGGACGAGCGCCCCCCATTGCGACCGGGGCGGTGCGCGCGCTGTGAGGTCGACGGCCGCGCGGTGGGTTGGCTGGGTGAAGTGGAGCCGCGGGTGAGAAAGGAGTTCGACCTGCCTGATCCCGTCTACCTGGCGGAATTGGACCTCGACGCGCTCCGCGCCGCAGCGGGTCCGGAGCCGACCTATGAGGCGGTCAGCCGCTTCCCGGCGATGACCCGCGACGTGGCCTTCATCGCGCCCAGGGACATTCCCGCGCTCCGGGCGGAGGAGGTGATTCGCGCGGCCGCGGGACCCGACCTGGAGAGCGTTACCCTGTTCGACGCCTACGAGGGGAAACCGCTGGCGAAGGGGGAGCGCAACCTCGCCTTCTCCCTCGCCTTTCGCCGCCGCGACCGCACGCTGACCGACGCGGAGGTCGAGGAGGCCATGAACCGGGTGCGTGCGGCCCTGCGGGAGCAGTTGGGGGCGCAGATCAGGGAATAGTCGACCGAGAGAATACGAAGGGAGAGCGCCGGGCGCTCTCCCTTCGACATCTTTCTGCGCAATTCAGGCAGGCGTCAGGACTCCTGCTCCTCCTCTTCCTCGTCGCGGTGGATCAGCCCCCGCGTCTTCTCCGCGGCCTTGCGCGCGCCCTCCTTCAGCCGCACGCGGGTTTCCTCCCCCGGCTCCGGCGCAAATAACAATCCCAGGCTGGCTCCCACAAGCGCGCCGACCAACAGACCGGCCAGAAAATCTCCAGTTCGCATTATCACACCCTCCCTTCAGAGGCGGCTAGCGTGATGTCTTCACATCCACAGGCATTGTACCGACTGGCGGGCTTCCGCGTCAAGCAAGGCATGTGCCGATGCCGGGACCACCCGGCTAGTCGTCCTCCTCCTCGTCATGAGCGGGGCGCGGTATCGGCGCGGGAACCGAGGTGCGGGTGATGAGCAGGCGAAGCAGGGTGTCATCCCCCGCCAGGCGGATAGAGAGCGCCGTCAGATACAGCAATATCATCAGCCCGAACGGGCCGTAGGCCAGCGCCAGAGCGATTTTTAGGATGGAATCGGACATGGCATTCCTCCGCGCGCGGTTTCGCCTCCGCCGTCTATGGTAGCGCGGACGCGGAGGGCTGGCAAGAGAATCTCCAGCCCGGAATCAGGCGGCTTCGCCGGCGACGCGTTCCTCCTCCGCTGGAGCCGGTTCCGGTTCGCCCTCCTCCGCGGGCCGCTGCTTCTCCTCCCGGACCATGTCCACCGCGTCCCGCAGCCGCATCCCGATGAGCCGGCTCACTCCCGCCTCCGCCATGGTCACTCCGTAGATGGTGTCCGCGGCCCCCATGGTCTCCTTGTTGTGGGTGATGATGATGAACTGGCAGGTCCGCGAGAATTCCCTCAGCATTTCCGCGTAGCGGTCCACGTTGGCGTCGTCCAGGGGCGCGTCGATCTCGTCGAGCACCACGAACGGAGAGGGTTTCACCTTCAGCAGCGCGAACAGCAACGCGGCCGCGGTGAGCGCGCGCTCGCCGCCGGACAGCTGGAGGAGATCCCGCGTCTTCTTGCCGGGGACGGTGACGGTCACGTCCACCCCGCACTCCAGGACGTTCTGCGGATCGGTGAGCGCGAGGTCGGCCTCTCCGCCCCCGAACAGCCGCACGAACAAATCCTTGAACTCCTTGCGCAGCATCTCGAAGGCGGTCAGGAAGCGCGAGCTGGCCTCCGTATCCGTCTCGCTCATCACGCGCTCGAGATCGGCGCGCGCCGCCTCCAGGTCCGCCCGCTGGTCGGAGAGGAAGTCCAGCCGCTCGCGCACCCGCTCGTACTCCTCGATGGCCCCCAGGTTCACCTCGCCCAGCGCATCGAGTTGCTGCTTCAATTGCTTCGCCTGCGCGTGCGCGGCGGTGCGGCTCTGAATGGGCTGGGCGCGCTTCTCCGCCTCCTCCACAGAGATGCGGTACTCCTCCATCAGCGTGCGCTCGGCGAATCCGATCTCGCTGTCCAGCTGCGTGGCGCGGAGCTGCAGCCGATGCAGCCGCGCCTGCACCTCGTCCGCTTGCCCGCGCAGCTTCCCGGCCTCCTCCCGGCCGGCGGCCAGCTGGTCCAGGAGCCCCTGCCTCTGATCGCGGACCCGGCCCAGCTCCTCCTCCGCCCGTTTGTGTGCCTCCTGGAGACGACCGCACTCCCCCCGCGTCTTCTCGAGCGCCGCCTGCGTCTCCTGAGCCATCTGCTCCAGCCGCGACGCCAGCGCCCGCTTGTTGGCGACGGCCTCCCGGAGGGTCTGCTGCACCTCCCGTATCTTCTCGATCCGCGCCCCCAGGGCCCTGAGGTCGCCCTCCACGGAAGTCAGCGCCACGCGCCGCTCCGACACCTGTTGGCTGAGCCTCTCTCTGGCCTCCCGCCCCGCGCGCAGCTCCTCCTCGCTCTTGCCGGCCGCGGCTTCAGTCGCCTGCCGCCTCTGCTCCAGCTCCCGCACGCGCGCGTCCCATTCGGCCCGCTCCTCGGCGATGCGGGCCGCCTCCCCCTCCAGGGTTTCGCGCTCCGCCGCGAGCGCGTCCCATCTCTCTTGTTCGACGCGGGCGCTCTCGCCCAGTATCTCCGCCGATTGCTGCGCCTCCGCCAGCGAAGATCGCAGCGCCTGCAACTGCTGGGTTCGCTCCTCCGCCGCGGCCGCGGCCGTCCGCTCCTGCTCCTCCGCCGCCTGCCTGAGCGACTCGGCTTTCTCCAGGGCCTCGTGGAGCCGGGCCGCCTCCGCCGCGAGATCCTCGATTTCCCGCGCCCGGCTGAGGAGATGGCTGGAGGCTGGTCGGCTCCCGCCGGTGATCGCGCCCCAGGGGCGGATGATGTCCCCCTCGCGGGTGACGATCGACTTCCACCCGGACCCCCTGCGGGAAAGGGCGACTGCGGCGTCCATGTCCTCCGCAACCAGCACCCGCCCGAGCAACTGCTCCAGAATCGGCTCCGCGCCCGGCGCGCAACTCACCAGATCGGCGGCGACGCCCAGGCACCCCGGCGCGGACGTCAGCTCCGCCAACTGCGGGGGCCTCGGCCGCGGAGAGACGGTGCTCCTCGGCAGGAAGGTGGCGCGCCCCGCCTTTGTCCTCTTGAGGAAGGCGATCGCCTCGGCCGCCTGTTCCGGCGTGGCCACCACCAGGTCGCCCAGAGCCGGGCCCAGCGCCGCCTCGATCGCCGACTCCAACCCCTCCTTCACCCGCAACAGATCCGCCACCGTCCGGTACTCGCCGGGCAGACGGTTCTCCTCGGCCGCGGTCAGGATGGCCCGCGCCCCGGCGCGCAGCCCCTCCTTGGCCTTCTCCATCTCCTGCAGGGTGCGCTCCCGCCCCCGCACCTCCGACAGGCGCTCGCGCAGGCGCAGTTCCTCCTGCTCGCGCTCCGCGATCGCCGTCCGCGCCTCCGCCTCCTGTGAGCGCAGCGCGTATACCTCTGCTTCGAGTTGTTTCCTCCGCTGTTCCAGGTTCTCCGCGGTGCGCGCCGCCTGCTCGGCCCGCGCCACCACCTCTTTGCGGCGCTCCGCGAGCGAGTTCTGCTGTTCGGCGATGCGCGCCAGGCGCGCCTCCGCCGCCTCCCGGTGAGACTCGCACTGCACCAGCCGGTTGCGCGCCTCGGCCAGTCGCCGCAGCAGCTCCATGTGCTCCGCCCGCCGCTCCTCCACCGTGGACCCCGCGCCCTGCACCGCGCCCGCCTCCTCCTCGATGCGCCGCTCCAGGGAGGCTATCTCGGACCGCAGCTCCTGCGCCCGCTGCTCCAGCCGGGGGCGCTCCTGCTCGGCGGCGGAGAGTTCCTGTTCCGCCGCGGCCTGTTGCTTGGTCAAACGCTCGAGCTCGTCGGCGACATCCGCCGCCTGCTGTTTCAACCCCTCGATGCGCTGCGCGGAAAGCTCCAGGCGGTTGTTGGCGCGGTCGCTCTCCGCCGCCAGGCGCGCCACCAGCCCCCGCGTCTCCTCCAGTCTCTCCTCCACCGCGGTCAACTGCACGCGCAGTTCCGCCTCCTGCGCCGAGAGCTGCGAGGAGCGCGTGCGTATCGTCTCCATCTCCTGCTCGGCCTCTCGCGCGCGCTCCCGCGTCCTCGCCAGGTTCGCGGTGAGCGCCTGGTGGTCGCTCACCAGCAGGCTGAGCTTCAGGTCGAACAATTCCTTGGAGATGCGGCGATGCTCGCGCGCGGCCTCGCTCTGCTCGGAGAGGGGCGCGACCTGGGCCTCCAGCTCGTGGATGATGTCGTTCACCCGGGTCAGGTTCTTCATCACCTTGTCGAGCTTGCGCCTGGTCTCCTCCTTGCGGCGGCGGTAGCGCTGGATGCCGGCCGCCTGCTCGAAGATCTCCCTCCGATCCTCGGAGTGGACGGAGAGAATGCGGTCGATCTCGCTCTGGCTGATCACCGAGTAGGTGTCCTTGCCGATTCCGGTGTCCAGCAGAAGTTCGTGGATGTCGCGCAGCCGGCAGGGCACGCGGTTGATGAAATACTCCCCCTCCCCGGTGCGGAACACCCGCCTGGTGATGGTGACCTCGGAGAAATCGAGGGGAAGGGAGCCGTCGCTGTTGTCCAGAGTAATCGACACCTCGGCGACCCCCGCGCGGCGGCGGGACTGGCTCCCGGCGAAGATGCAGTCCTCTCCCTTGGTGGAGCGGAGCGACTTCATGCTCTGCTCTCCAAGGCACCACACGATCGCGTCCACCAGGTTGCTCTTGCCGCTGCCGTTGGGGCCGACCACAGAGGTGATGCCAGGGCCGAATTCGAGGATGGTGCGGTCGGCAAAAGTCTTGAAGCCGTAAAGCTCCAACTGCTTCAGGTACACCGCAAGCCCCTTTCTACGACTATGCTGCCACTATTGCTTTATAGTTTCCCAGGCCCGCGCGGCGCGCCGCCTCTGCCCCTGGTGCCGCCGCCCGGGCAGTGATCGCGAGGCTTGCCTGATGCTCGCTGCCCGCTCCTCCACAGGAGCCCCTCAGAACGCCTCTGCACTAGTATACCATGTGTCGCGCATATGTGTAATCCCGCGCCTCCCCATTATTCGACCTTGACAAGCGCGCCCTCTCCTTGCACCATGTAGGCTCCCTGTTGCTCCCGCGAGGCGAGGGAGGAGGAAGCCATTTCACAGAGCATCCGCACCAACGCGCCCCGGCGCGCAGGCGAAGGCGAGATCGGCTACTGGTCGGCCGTGTCCATAGGAGTGGGCGGCATGGTCGGCGGAGGCATCTTCGCGGTGCTGGGACTGGCCGCGGTGCTGTCGCGCGGGGGCACCCCGGTGGCCTTCGCCATCGCCGGCCTCGTGGCGCTGCTGACCTCCTACTCCTACGCACGGCTATCGGTCGCCTTCCCCAGCCAGGGGGGAACCGTCGAGTTTCTCAACCAGGCGTTCGGCCCCGGCCTGGTCACCGGCTCCCTCAACATCCTACTGTGGCTGAGCTACATCGTGATGCTGTCGCTGTACGCGCGCGCCTTCGGCGGCTACGCCGCCTCCTTCTTCCCCGCGGCCGCCCAGGCCCACTGGCAGCATGTCTTCATCACCCTCATCGTAATCTTGCTCACAGCCCTGAATGCGGTCGGAGCCGCCGCGGTGGGGGCCGTGGAGCGCTGGATCGTCGCGGTGAAAGTCAGCATCCTGGCGCTGTTTGCCGGGGCGGGGGTGTGGAGCATTCACTACGCGCGGCTGGCGCCCCCGAGATGGGCCTCCCCCCTCCACCTCATCACCGGCGGAATGATCATCTTCCTCGCCTATGAGGGCTTCGAGCTCATCGCAAACACGGCGGCCGACGTGCGGGAGCCGCGCAAAACCCTTCCCCGCGCCTACTACACCGCGGTGGGATTCGTGATCCTGCTCTACGTGGTGGTCGCGGCGGTCACCGTGGGCAACCTCCCGATACCCCAGATCGCCGCCGCGGAGGACTACGCGCTCGCCGCGGCCGCGAAGCCGTTCCTGGGCAGCGCGGGCTTCATCCTGATCGCGGTGGCCGCGCTTCTTTCCACCAGCTCCGCCATCAACGCCACCCTGTACGGAGCCGGCCGGTTGAGCTACATCATCGCGAAGGAGGGCGAACTTCCGGAGGCCCTGGAAAAGAAGGTTTGGCGCAAGCCTATCGAAGGCCTGCTCATCACCTCCGCGCTCACCCTCATCACCGCCAACGGACTCGATCTCTCGGCCATCTCGGTGGCGGGCAGCGCGGGCTTCCTGCTGATCTTCTGCGCGGTCAACGCCGCCAACCTGCGCCTGCACCGGAAACTCTCCAGCAGCCCCGCGCTCGCCGCGCTGGGCGCTCTGGCCTGCGCGGCGTCACTGGCCGCGCTGCTGTGGCAGAGCGCCTCCGGCTCCCCCATGCAGCGCTGGGCGCTTCCGGCGATGCTGGCGCTGTCTTTCGCAATCGAGGGCGCCTATCGTCTGGCCACGCGCAGGGAGATCCGGACATGCCTGCCTCGCATAGGCGAAAAGGAAGGAAACGCGCCGTGTGGATAGGCCTCACGCTCTTTTCCGCATTCACCAACTCGCTCTGGATCGCGCTCTGCAAACCGCTGGCTGACCGGGTCTCCCCGCTCCGCATGATGCTCCTGTTCCGCGTGATCCTCGCCCTGCTGTTTCTCGCGCCCTTCCTGTGGCTGATGAGGGGGCTGCCCACGGGCATGGGTTTCTGGATCGCGATCGCCGCGATAGGCCTGCTGGAGGCCGGGGACTGGGTGATCATGATGTACGGCTTCGAGCGGGATTATCTGGCCACCTATGGCATGTACGAAACCGCGCCTCTCTTCACCCTGCTCCTGGCCTGGGCCTCTCTGAGGGAACACGTCGGCGTCATGCTCCTGGCCGGGATTCTCGCCATCGTCATCGGGGCCTATCTCTTCTACCGCAGCTCCCGATTCTCCGGCTACGGCTTCGTGGGTGCGATCGTGGCCGCGGCCGTGAACGTCATCAGCAAATACGCGGTGGATCAGGTCCACCCCCTGGTCTTTCTCTTCCTGGTGATGGTGTGGGGAGGCGCAACGCTGACCTTCATCTACATCTTCTTCGAGCACCCCCACGTCTCCGCCCCGGAGTGGGGATGGGAGACGCGGCGCGTGCTGCTCCCCGCCCTCACCTACGGAATCAGCACCCTCGCCTTCTTCTGGGCCCTTTCCCTCGACACCGCCACACGGGTCACCGCGGTCAGCCGCACCAGCCTCATCTTCGGCTTCCTGCTGGCCGTCTTCATGCTCAAGGAAAAATCCAATTGGCGGATCAAACTCGTCGGCACCGCCCTCGTGGTCGCCGGCACCATCGCCGTCGCCCGGTAACCGACTCGAGCCCGCGCCATCACGGTTGGGCCCCGCGGCATCTCTCCCTCACCGCCTCCTCGAACAGCCTCACATCCGTCGCCAGCATGTCCGGATCGTCCTTGGGGTAAACCCCTATCACCACCGCGTCGCCGGGGCGCAGGTGACGAGCGACGAAGGCGAAGGCGTCCTTCGGATCCTTGCGGCCGGAGGCGAGCACCTTGTAATGGATGACCGGCTTGGAGAGCTGCGCGATGGTCGCCACCATGCGGTCCCGGTCGGCGTCGTCGAAGTTCTCCTCCTCCTCGGTGGTGATGTGCTCGGCGGTCTTCTCGCGGAGGACGGGGTTGTAGTACGAACACATGTAGAAGTCACACTCCAGGTGCTCCTCGGCCCAGCGGAAGACCTCCGGCTTGTGCCCGGCCACCCCCGCGGGCAGTCCCGCATCGTGGATCATGGCGATGACGCTCTTGACCTCATCGAGACGGTTGTGGTGCAGGAAATAGTCCATCTGCCCGCCGTGCACGAACACCGCCTTTGCGCCGTTATTAATCCCGTTCAACGCCCCCCTCGCCGCGTCCCCCAACTCCGGACAGGTCTGGGCGATCCAGTCTATCGTCCCGCCCTCGTTCCAGTACTCGAACAGCATCCGCATGATGTGGTGATCGGCGCGGCCGATATGGGTGGTGATCCCCAGCGATTCAGCCTGCCGATAGAGCTCCTTCATGCGCGCGGCCGTGAAATACCGCTTCATCTCCATGTCCCGCGCGGCATTCCAGTGGCTGAACCCGCTCTGGGGATTTCCCCCCAGAATGAGCCGGCTCACCGATAGATTTCCCAGTCTCACCTTCTCCATCACATCACGCTCCCTGGCGGCGGCCCGCGTTCCCGGTCGGCCGCGTATTCTCCCTTGCACTACTACCCCTTTTTCGCCTTCCCTCTTTCCCGCATCTCATCCCTGAGCGCGCGCCGATTCGCCCATCGGCCGGGGTTGGAAATGTTCTCCGCCGCGTCGTTGACCTGGCATCGTATTCCGCGTATAATCTTTGTGCAAAGTTTCACAGGCGACCCCTGGCAGGGGATCGAAAGGGGGTAGAGGCGTGTCCCAGGAGCAGGGCAACGCGCCGGAACCTACGCTCGCCAGACTGACCCGATATCTCCGCTGTCTGCGCCGGCTGTCCGACGAGGGGATCCAGACCATCTCCTCCAAGCAGCTCGAGGCGCGGCTGGGGGTGCTTTCGGCGCAGATCCGCAAGGACCTCTCCTACTTCGGAGAATTCGGCAAGCCCGGGGTGGGCTACAACGTGCAACACCTGCTGGAGCGGCTCTCCGAGGTGATGCAGCTCGACCGCGAGCACCGGGCGGTTATCGCCGGAGCGGGCAACCTGGGATCGGCTCTGGCCGGGTACGCGGGCTTCGCGAAATCCCCGTTCCGCATCGTCGGCATGTTCGACAACAACTTCAGCAAGATCGGCCGCCTGCTCTGGAATCTCGAGATCCAGGATATTCACGAGCTCCCGCGCATCAATCAGACCCTCGGCGCCACCATCGGCATCCTCACGGTGCCCGCCAACGCGGCCCAGGAGGTCGCCGACATCATGGTGGACGCGGGAATACGGGCCATCCTGAACTTCGCGCCGGCCCACATTCACGTCCCCTGCCACATCGCGGCCCGGGATGTAGACCTGCTGCGCGAGCTGGAGATCCTGTCCTACTACCTGGACCGGCTTCCCGCGGAGGACGAGGCGAAATCCGACACCGCCCCAGAGGCGGATGGCCTCGATTCCTGACGAAGTGACGATTTCCCCGGGGCAAATCCGGCGCATGTTCGACGACATCGCCGGCCGATACGACCTCCTCAACACCCTCATCAGCCTGGGGCTGCACAAACGCTGGAAGCGCGCCGCCGCCCAACGCGCGGCCGTGCCTCCCGGCGGGCTCGCCCTGGACGTGTGCGCGGGAACGGGTGACGTCGCCGCCGCGCTGCTGGAGCGCGGCGCGCGGGTGGTGTGCGTGGATTTTTCCAGGGAGATGATCGCGCGGGGCCGGCGGAGAGTTCGCGCGCCCTATGTGCTCGGCGACGCGCTCCTCCTCCCCTTCCCCGACGCCGCGTTCGACGCGGCCGTCATCGCCTTCAGCCTGCGAAACGTCTCCTCCCGGGCGAAGTTGTTCTCGGAGATGGCGCGCGTGGTCCGGCCGGGCGGTGTCGTGGTGGCGCTGGAGGCATCCCGGCCCCGCAATCCCGTGCTCCGCATCGCTCACCGCTTTTATCTGGGTCTCGCCACGGCCGCGGCCGGCCTGTTCTCGCAGAGAGATGCCTATCGCTATCTCGCCGGCTCCATCCTCTCCTTCCCTCCCCCGGAGGAGGTGGCGCGGGAGATGCGCGAGGCGGGGCTGACGGAAGTCGGCGTGCGCAGCTTTGCGCTGGGCGCGGCGGTCCTCTACTCCGGGGTGAAACCTCCCGCGGCCGACGGCTAGCGCTTCACGATGAACTCTCCCACCGGGTAGACCTGGGCCCACTCCTCCTTCGTCCGCCCGACGCGGAGATAGACCCCCCAATTCCCCGCCGGCGCGTTGGTGGGCACTACGGCGGGTATCGTCTGCCGATACACATGACCTTCCGAGTTGGCGGGCAGGGGAAGCGCGCCGTACATCAACCAGGTGTCGTAGTCCATCAGCATGTTCCGCAGCAGTTTGTTCGTCAGCTTTGTCCCCTCCGGCGCCAGCAGTATCCCGACGCGCACCGGGTCGTTCACCGGCTCCCGGCACCGGAAATCCAGCGACACCTGGAGCAGGTCCCGCGGTTTCGCCTTGGAGGGGGTGACCCGGCACCGTTCGATCACCACCCCGGGCGTGAGTTCCAGGCCCAATCCCCGGCCCGCGGACGGCGTCTCCCGCGGGGTGGCGTCGGGCACCGCGCGGTAGAGGTCCCACCAGAGCGCAAGTACGTTCGGCTGGCCTGCGGGATGGCTCCGCATCTCCACGCCCGCATAGACCGGCACCTTCCAGCCCAGGTTCGCGCCCAGTTCCCGCGCAAACCTGACCGCGGCCGCGCGCCGCTGCTCCACCGTGCTGCCCACATCGGTGCTCTCCAGGAAGTGCTGGACCGGTTGCGCGAGCGCAGTGGACAGCGGCGGCTTCGCCAGGTAGGGCTGCCCGGCCATGTAGAACCCCGGACCGCGGATGATGCGGACATCGCGGCGGAATTTCTCGATCTGCTGCAGATACATCATCAGAAAATCGTCGCGATAGGGAGAGTAAATCCCGCCCTTGGGAATCTGCGCCAGTATGGCGCGGGAGCGGTCGTAATCCCGCCACCGGTCGTGTTGATCGCAGCGCGCCCAGTTGTGCTGCGTCATCCCTCCGCCGGCCACCACGGCCACCACCACGGCGAACGCGGTGGGCGTCCACGCGGCCCGCCCGCGCGCGACCAGCTTGAGCGCCCCCCTGATCACCTGGGTGCCCTCGGCCAGCCAGATCCCGAGCGCCAGCCAGACGGGAACGAAGAAGTCCATCACGTCGGTCACATAATAGAACAGATTCCAGATTGTGAGCGCGGCCGAGGCCGCGATCAAGCAGAGCGAGAACATGCGCTTCCGGCGGAACAGCGCAACCAGCCCGATGATGCACAGCAAGGTGCCGCCCAGGGTCAACTGTTCCCCGAAGTCGGTGATGATCTTTCCTGCCAGGGCAAGCGCTTGCCCTACCGGCCGCTCCATGGAGTAAATGAGATATTCCCGGCCCGTCACATGGATGAAGAACTTGTCCCAGTGGGAGAGATCCTGCCACATGACCGCGGGATGCGCCAGGGAGCGGATGGGAAGATACAGATAGAGCGAGAGCGGGAGCAGCAGGGCCGCGAGCATCTTGACCAGCGAGGGCCTGGGGCGCTGCGCGAACCACGCGGCCGCCAACAGCGGGGCCGTGAAGAAGATCGCGGTCCGATGGTGGGTGAGCCCGAGCGAGGTCACCACCGCCAGCCATACCACCTTTCGCGGGGAGGGAGCCTCCCGCCATTCGACATAGACGAGTATCGCCAGGGCCACGAACAGCGCGTTGAGCGCGTACACCTCCGCGATGGTCGCCTGACTCCACATCGGGCGGTTCAAGCCCGCAGCCAGGCCGGCCGCGATCCCCGCCAGGGTCGAGCGGGTCAACCGCGCGGCGGCCCACGCCACCGCAAACACGGCCCCCGACGCGGCGAGAGCAGAGAGCACCCCCACCCGCACCGCCGGATTCGAGAACGGCAGGAAGATGAACAGCCTCGCCAGCAACATATAGAGCGGATAACCGGTGGGATGAGGTATCCCCAGGTAATAGGCCGCGGACACCAGCTCCCCGCCGTCGCCGTCCACCGCGGTGGGGGCCAGGGTCACCAGATACACGGCCAGGCAGCACACCCCGGAGATCAGTCCCGCGGCCAACGGCGCCCTGTTCGTCTTGTTCTCGCGCTCTTTCTCCATATCGCCCTGCCAGGAAGAACGGGAAGCGTCAGCGCTCCCCGCTGTTCTCTGCATACCATGCTTCGTGCGCCTTTTCCGGCCCGCCCCTCCGAGCCCTCTCCGCCCGCGCCCTGTCGGGGAAGTGAGCAAGAAGGAGTGGGGCTTATTTTGAGGCGGCGACGAGTGCCACAGAGTGCATCCGGATTGAAAGGCGGGGGCTCGCCCGAAAGGGCGAGCCCCCGTTCTTCTTTGCGTTGCCGCGGGTCGCTACGGCGTGATGGTGAAGATCTGCGTCCGCGCGAGTCGATACGCGGTATCGGCGGCGTCCTCCACGGTGACGGTGAGCGTGTAGTCGCCCGCGCTGAGCCCTGACGGGATGTCCCACTCGATCGCGCAGTAGGGCACGCCCGAGCCGGCGGCATTGCTCTTGAGGGTCGTGAGATTCGCGCCGGTGAGCGATACCGTCTGGCTGGCGCTGGATGGTCCGGTCAACTGGAAGGTCACATCGAACGTGCCGTCCGGTCCCGCCAGGTCCGGGTCGAGCCGCAGGGCGTCGAGGATGAGGTACGCATACCCCGGATCCGAGGCGGGCCCGCTGGACTGCGACGACCACCCCCAGTAGCTTGCGCTGGACGGGTCCACCGCGGTGATCGCCGGCCCTCCCAGCACCACCGGCGCGCCGGTGGGCATGATGAAGCCCCGGTAGACGTACACCGCCATCTGGTCGCGGGTCACCGGATTGTCCGGCCGATACGTCCCGTCGCCGTAGCCGTGCACCACGCCGTTGGCCGCGGCGTATTCTATCTCGTCATAGGCCCATTGATCGGTCGGGACATCGCTGAAGGTGGGCGTCGCCGGACCGGTGGGCACGGCCATCCCGCCGCACATCCCGCGCGCCACATACACCGCCATCGCGTCCCGGTTCACCACCACCGAGGGCCGATAAGTTCCGTCTCCATAGCCGCCCACGATCCCGGCCCTGGCGAGCGCCTCGATCCACGGCCACGCCCAGTGGTCGGAGAGGACATCATCGAACTGCCCCTCATAGGCGGCGGTGGGCAGTTTCAACGCCCTGGCCATGTACACCGCCATGGCGGCGCGGTCCACCGCCACGGTCGGGCGGTAGGTGCCGTCCCCGTATCCGCTGACCACCGGCGGGACCCGGCCCGCGCACTCCTCCACCCAGAACCTCGCCCAGGCCCCCGCAGTCCCCGGCTGTACGTCCTCGAACCGGCTGATGACCACGTCGGAGGAGGCGGTGTCTCCGGGAAGAGGCGTTCCGCTCTTCGCCATCCGCCAGGCGCAGGCAAGGGTGTCGTCCGAGGCCGCCGCGGTGGGGGAAACCGGCGCCGAGTAGACCAGCGTGGTGAGCGGCGGCGCGGTAACGGCGAAGTTGAAATCATAGGCGCCCCCCGGAGCCACGTCCGAGGCCAGCGCCACCGAGGTCACGCCCCAGCGGTCGAGGCTGTTCAACGCCGCCAATCCATACCCGCCGGAGACCGTCCAGGTGGTGGTCCCGATGTTCTGGTAAGTAATGGAGACCGACTGCTGCTCGTCCCACTCCATCGCGGACGGAAGCGACTGGCTGTTCGCCTGCGCCACCGACGCGGAGCGCACCGCGAGCGCCACCGAATCGCTGCCGCTGGTGGACGGGCTCCCGTCGCAGACGGCATTCACCGTGATGGTGACCGCGATGTCGAATCCGGTTCCGTTGGTGGGGGCGGTATAGGTGGGATTCTGCGCCGCGGCCGAGGGGCTGAAGGTCCCGCCGGCCCCGCCGTCATCCCAGGCCCAGGAGGCCACGCCGTGGCCCAGCGTATCGGTGGCGGTGGCGCTCAGGGAGACGCTGCCCCCGCTCTCCACCGTTGTGGGGCTGGCGCCGGCGGTGAGGCTGAGATTGTGCCCGGCGGCGATGGTGATGGTATCGCTCGGATACGGAGCCGCCGTGGTATTGCCGGAGGTGTCCACCGCCCTCACCTCGATGGTGTGCGTCCCCACCGACAGCGACGAGGGCGTGAACGTATACGACTCCGCCCCCTCGTCGAACGCGCCGTCGGAGGCGGCCGCGTTCTGCCACGAGCCGCCGTCCACCCGGTACTGCACGTTGGCGATGCGGTTGATCGTACAGTCCGCGCCCGGGTTCAACTGATTCGGATAGTATCCGACGGAGGCGCTGCCGGTGTAGGTGGGCGTGGCGTCGGAGGTGGGGTCCGGCGCGTAGGCGTTCACCGAGGCCGTGGGCGCGACGTCCAGGATATCTGGCACCCCGTCGGCATCGGTGTCCCGCCACCCGATCTGCTGCTCCGTCACCGTGCACGTCGCCAGCACATTGTTGTTCATCACACAGGTGGGATCGGTCCCGCAATTCGTATTCTGGATCTTCAAGTACCCGAAATAGCCGGACGAGCTGCACCCGGAATACTCGTCCGCCGCCCGGAAGATATGCCCCATCTCGTGGGAGAGCACCCGGTTCATGTTGGAGATTCCCCACCCGTCGTTGTCATAGGTCATCACTACGAGCGGCCCGCCGATGTATGCGTATGCAAACCAGCCGTCGCTGAACTTGCCGTCCGCGTCCGCGCTGCTGTCCACCACGAAGATGGTGAACGCCCAGTCCTTGTTGTTATTGTTGCGCAAATCGTCGTCGTAATTCCGCGCCGCGGTGAGGTAGGTGCTGGAGTCGCACGGATATCCGAGGTTCGTCAGTATCTCCGCCATCCACAGCCCCTCGTCGCTCTGGGGCCTGGTGATGGGCTCGTAGCTCGTGGCCGCTCCATAGGTGTAGGTGTACGTGAAGGACACCGGCGCCACCGAATACGGATAGTGCCCGGCCCACCAGTTCGTTGCCTGGAGAATCTCGGAGACCACGTTCGACTCCTCCGTGCTCGTCCAGTCCTCCGTGTCCGTGTCAATGGCCCCGTTGCTCTCCACGAGAATCACCGACACGTACACCGACCCCATCATGAACTCCGAGGTCTGCCATCCGGCCGCCCCCGGCGGCGCAGGGGAGACCCCCTCCCGGCGGGGGACGCCCAGGCCCTCGTCCGGCGGCAGCAGCCAGTCCCCCACCAGAGGCTCCCCCATTATCTCGCCCTCCTCCGGCGCGGGCTCGCTCGAGGCGAGCACGAAGGTCTGATTCCAGGCGTTGACCGCGTCCCGGGCCAGGCGGCCGTAATTCGCCGCCGCCGTCTCCGGGTCCGCGAACCCCGTGGTCACCAGGTCCACCCGCGGATCGGCGAGCGCGGCCTCCGCCGCGGCCTCGTCCATCTCCACGATGGCCACGTGCGGCGGAAACACGTGCCGCGGCAGCGCGCCGGCCTTTCCCAGGTCGGACAGCAGCGCCTCCAGGGAGACCTGGTCCGGGCAGTTGACCACCAGCAAATGAGGAACGCTCGGCGGCGCCGAGGCGGCCTGCAGAGGCACCGCGGCCGACAACGCGGCCGTCGCCGCCAAGGTCAGCATCATGGCGACCGTGCTACGACAGAATCTGCCATCGGTCATATTGACCTCCCTTCGCCAGGGGTGAGGGTGAAATGAAACGAAAGGAACCGCGGCGCGGCCCGCGGACCGCGCGGGCGCGCCTCAAAATCTGTGGGGAGAACTGCTTGGGGAATGCCGCCGCTGCGCCGACGATGGGTTCGACTGATTTCAGGTCCAGACGGATCATGCCTTCCCGCCCAATTCGCGCCGAATCCAATCGAGACCTGGCGCGCTCCAGCGGCCCCGATCGGCGGTAGATTATCATTCGCCGCAGGACGGGTCAAGTCGCCGCGCGCGCGGCGGAGTTGACCCACTTTCTTTTTTCCGCTATCCTGTCCCAAAATACCGGACCTCGTGGGCAGACATGAACACCGCTTTCGGCAAGTATTTCATGTACACGTACAAGCGCCTCTCTGGCGCTCGTGTGTTCGCGTCTGCGTAGACCACCAACCGGTAAAGACAGAGAACCACGGCGCCAGGTCTCACAGAGAGAACCTGGCGCCGTCATATTATCTCCGTACGGAGGAAAGGGCGGAGCGCGGTGGACGAGATGCGACAAGAGATGCTCCTCGGGACACAGAGAGTGAATGGAGACGGCGTGCTGGAGATTGGAGGATGTGACGCGGTGGCGCTGGCGCGGGAGTTCGGCACCCCCCTCTACGTGGTGGACGAGCAGTGCCTGCGGGACAAGTGCCGCGCCTACCGCGAGGCCTTCGCGGCCCACTACCCGGATTCCCACATCTCCTTCTCCGGCAAGGTGCTCACCACCACGGCCGTGTTCAAGATCGCCCATCAGGAGGGGCTCGGCCTGGACGTTTCCTCCGAGGGGGAACTGTACACCGCGCTGCGGGCGGGGATACCGGCGAAAGACATCGTCTTCCACGGCAACAACAAGTCGCAGCGGGAGATCGAGCGGGCGGTGATCGAGGGGGTGGGCCGCGTGGGCGTGGACAGCATGGAGGAGATAAGCGCCCTCCAGGAGGCGGCCGCCGCGCGCGACGCCGTCGTCGACGTGCTGGTGAGGGTGGCCCCGGGGGTGGCGGCCGATACCCACACTCACATCCAGACCGGCCGCGTGGACACCAAGTTCGGGTTCTCCATCGTCGGGGGCGCGGCAAAGGAGGCGGTCGAGGCGGCGCTCGCAGCGCCGAATCTCAGGGTGCGGGGCATCAACTGCCACATCGGCAGCCAGATCATGGAGACCGAGCCTTTCGTCCAGGCGGTCGAATTGATGGTCGCGTTCGCGGCCGAGCTCCGCGACGCCCTGGGCTTCGTGGTGGAGGAGCTCGACCTCGGCGGCGGGCTGGGGGTTCGCTACCTGCCGGAGGACCGCCCCCCGACACTCGACGAGCACGCGCGGGCGATCGCGGGCGCGTTGCGCGCCGCCTGCGAGCGGCGCGGCCTCCCCCTGCCCAGGCTGATACAGGAGCCGGGGCGCAGCCTCGCGGGGGAGGCCGGGGTCACCCTCTACACCGTGGGGGTGGTGAAGACCGTGCCGGGCGTTCGCACCTACGTGGTGGTGGACGGCGGGCTCTCGGACAACCCGCGGCCCGCGCTCTACGACGCCCGCTACCACGCCATCGTCGCCAACAAGGCGAACGCGCCGCGCACGAAGACGGTCACCGTATCCGGCAAGCACTGCGAGACCGACACGCTCATCAGCGACCTTCAGGTGCCGGAGATAGAGCCGGGGGACATCCTCGCCGTCCAGACCACCGGCGCCTACAACTACTCCATGGCGAGCAATTACAATCGCCTGCCCCGCCCGGCCATGGTCTTGGTGCGCGACGGCCGCGCCGAGGTGATCGTCGAGCGCGAGGGCCTGGAGGACCTGGTTCGGCTGGACCGCCTGCCCCCGCGGTTGCGCGATTGAGCCGCCAGGGCATATCATAGGGCGGGGCGAAACTACGGGAGCGCAAGAACCGGTCGGGCCCTGTCGCCGCCGGTGGGGCAACTGGGATGAGAGACATCAGCCTTCAACTGCTGACGGCCGTGCTGGCCAGCGCCGGGCTCGGAATGGTGGGCTTCACCTATGGCGCGGCCTCCGCCTTCTTCATGAGCGCCGCGCTCATGTCGCTGATCCTCGTCAGTTACCTCGCGGCGCGCTTCTCGGGCAAGTCGCTGACGGTCCGCCGCAGGGTGAACGACCGGGTCTTCGCGTGGGAGCCCCTGGCGGTCTCCCTGGAGATCACCAACGAGGGCCGATGGCCCCTTTTCCTGCTGAAGGTGTCGGAGAAGATCTCCCCCTGGTTCATCCCCGACACGCCCCTGGATTTCATCATTCCCGCGCTGTGGCCGGGCGAGAGCGCCGGGCTCTCCTACCGCATCCGGGGGCGGAAGCGGGGGGTCCACCAGGTGGGCCCCACTCAGGCGGTCGTCTCCGACCCATTCGGCTTCTTCTCCCGGTGGGTGGAGATGGGAGGGGCGGAGGAGGCCGTGGTCTACCCCAGGCCCATCCCCCTGGAGGGCGCGGTGATGAGCGGAGGCAGCGAGGCCCAGGCCATCTCCACCGGCGAACGGGCGCGGGGGGGAGGAACCGGCCTCGAGTTCTACGGCATCCGCGACTACCAGCCGGGGGATGAGCTTAGGCGCATTCACTGGCCGGCCACCGCACACCACGGCCGGCTGACAGTGATCGAATTCGACCAGGGGGTCTCGGACAGCATCGCGGTCCTCCTGGATTGCCGGGAGGGAACGGACTACGGCTCAGGGGCCGTGACCACGTTCGAGGTTGCGGTCCAGGCGGCGGCCTCCTTAGCCAGGTGGACGTTGAACTCGGACGGCGTATTCTTCCTCGCCTACGAGTCGGGAGACCTCCCCGGGTGGACCAAAGTGGACCGCTCCGACCGCGAGCACGAGGCGCTGGAGACGCTGGCGAGGGTGCAACCCAATGCCGCGCATCCGCTCCAACGCGTCGCCGAGTGGACCCTCCCCTTCATGCCGCCCGGCACCTCCGTGTGGGTGATCACCTCCCGCCCGGACCCGGGCCTGGCGGACCTGGCCCGGACGCTCAGAAGCGCAGGCATGATCTCATCCGTCAACGTCCTGGTTCTCGACGCCGCCAGTTTCGATCCCGCGGCGGAAACGCCCTCGCCCGCGGAGGCCGCCGAATGGATGCGGCCGGTGGGGGCGCGGATGAGCGTCTACCGCCGGGAGTACGACCTGGATCAGGCGCTGCGAAACGCCGTCTCCATGCGTTCGGGGGTGAGTTGACCGCGATGCAGACGCGCGCCGACAACAGGGCGAACGCAACGAGCGTCGAGATCGGGGATTGGAGGGACCGGGTCTTGCTCTACGGCGCGGCGACGGCCGCGCTCATTCTCCCCCCCGTCACCTGGGGCATCGCCACCGATGACCTTTCCACCGGCTCCCTGGGGGCATTGCTGGCCGTCGCAGGCGCGATGGCCAGCCTGCAGCTGTCCCGCCGGCGGGTCCGCACCATGGCGCCGTCGGCGATCCTGCTGGGGATGCTGGCGATGGGGATTTGGTGGCTGGTGCTCTCGCGCGCCGAGAAAACCTTCACCCTGAACGAACTGTTCGGGGCCGACCCGGGCATGGCGATGGCGCAGCGCATGTGCCTGCTGATGATAGGCCTCAGTTTCTGCATGGTGAGGCCCGGCCTGATAGGGCTCGCGCTCGTCCCCGGCATCACCGTCTTCGGTCTCGCCAGCGGCCGGGTGGATCCGCTCGCCGCCGGGCTCCTGTTCTCCCTCTACCTGATGCTCACCATGGTGGTGCTGGCCTGGGGCATGTTGTCGCCGCTCGAGACTCGGGCAGTGCTCGGGGCGGAGACGGGCGGGCCGCAAACCATCCGCGGCAAACGCGAATGGCGCTCTCGACATCTGCTCTCCGTGGGGGTGGCGTTCCTGATCTGCGCCATCGTGGGTTATGGGCTCTCCGTGCCGCTTTCTCTCTTCGCGGACCTCTACCGCTGGCCGTTGCTGATCGCGATGACTCCCGCAGGCGGCGAGCGGATGCTTTTTGGGAGCGTCTCCTCCCTGCAGAACGACCAGTTCGCCGTGGGGACCGGCCCCCAGCCGTTGAGCTCCACGCCCATCCTCGCAGTGTCCGGAGAGGCGCCCAGCCCCTATTGGAGGGGGTTGGTGTACGATCAATATACGGGGTCTTCCTGGGCGAGATGGCAGCGGCCGCAAACGGTTCCCCTCAAGGATGGAGTGGTAGACGTCTTCGATCACCTCGCCATCGATCAATCCTCCCTCCCGCCGGACGTCGAGACGAGGTCCTATCGAGTCCGGTGCAGAATCAGACAGCCCTTCGTCATCTATGCCCCCGGCCAGATAATGCAGGTGATCCTTCCGCCCGGCCGGCAGCATCCCCTAGCGCTGGATCCTCTGGGATGCGTAACCGAGCCCAGCGGCTTTCTGGCCGCCGACGACACCTACGAGGTGGTCGTCGCGCCTCTGGAATCCGCGGCTCCTCCCCTGCCCCGGAACGGGGAGCCGGGGAAATTGTATCTCTCCGTTCCCATCAGCGCCTCGCGGGTGGCGCATCTCGCCCACGAGATAGCCGGCGACAAACCCACCCCCAGGGCGAAGCTGGATGCCCTGGTCGCGTACCTGCAGAACAACCTCGTCTATGACCTGAACGCGCCCCCCGTCCCCCGCGGCAGAGACGCCGCCGACTATTTCCTGTTCGATCTCAAGCGCGGCAAGTGCGACCTCTTCGCCACCGCGCTGGCGGTCATGGCGCGCGCGGAGGGCATCCCCACCCGCCTGGCCACGGGCTTTCTGGGGGGAAAATACGACCCGGAATCCGGCCTCTACTTGCTGCGCGACTGCGACCGCCACGCATGGGTGGAGGCCTATCTGCCGCGAGAGGAGGGCGCGGCCGGCCCCGACGCCGCAAAGGGGGCCTGGGTCATCGTGGATCCCACCCCGGGGGTGGAGGGGAAGCCCGCGGTGCACGGGTGGAAACTGCTGCTCCTGCGGATCCGGTTCTTCGGCCAGGATCACGCCTGGGCGCTTCCCGCAGGCGCGGCGGCGATCTTCATCGCGGCTCTCGTCATCGCGTTCCTCCCCCTCCTGAGCAGGCGGCGCGCCCAGTACCTAGCGGCCGCCAACGATCCCCGCTCCCGCGTGTCCCGCGCCTATAGGCAATTCCTCTCGATGCTGCGAAAGCGGGGATTTCCCAGGCGGCCCACCCAAACCCCTCTCGAATACCTCGCGGCCCTGCGCGACGCCGTCCGCGCCCACTCCGAGCCCGGACTCTCCTCGACCGCGCTCTCCCCGGCGGCCGCCCTCACCGGCGTATTCGTGGCCGCCCGCTACGGCCGCGGGCCGGTCAGCGAGCAGCAGGCGGAGGAGGCCGCGGCCGCGCTGGAGGAACTGGCGGCCGCCCTCGACGGCCGGCGCGGAGGGCCGTGAAAACAGGGCCGCCCGGAGGGCGGCCCCGCGCAATGCCCATTCAACCCGCCGCAGGCGGACTCAGATAGCCACGTCCTCCGCCGGCTGACCCCCCTCCTCCTGCTTTTCCTCGCCCTCGCCCTCCGGCTTGGGCGCCCCGGCGTCGGCGAGATCGCGGATCAACGCCTCCTCCGGTCCGGCGATGATGTCGGACTGGCGGAAGGCGTCCCGCAGGCGTTCGGCCTCCGAGGCGCGCGCCGCCGCATACAGAGCGGCCTCGCCCGGAGGCCCCTGCACCCGCAGGTTGCGGTACGTGGTCATGCCGGTGCCGGCCGGAATCAGCCGCCCGATGATCACGTTCTCCTTGAGGCCCACCAGGTTGTCCACCTTGCCCTGGATGGCGGCCTCGGTGAGCACCCGCGTGGTCTTCTGGAAGGAGGCCGCGGACAGGAAACTGTCGGTGGCCAGCGAGGCCTCGGTGATGCCCAGCAGCACCCATTCCGCGGTCGCCTCCCGGCCTCCCCTCGCGGCGATCTCCCGGTTCACCCTGTCGAAGTGGAACCGATCGTAGATCTTGCCCGGCAACAGGTCCGTATCCCCGGGGTCCACCACCCGGCGCTTCCGCAGCATCTGTCGGACGATCACCTCGATGTGCTTGTCGTTGATGTCCACGCCCTGCGAGCGGTACACCTTCTGGATCTCGCGCACCAGATACTCCTGCACCGCGCGCACGCCCTGCATCTGGAGCACCTTCTGCGGGTCCAGCGGGCCCTCGGTGATGGCGTCTCCGGCGTGCACCGGATCGCCCTCCCGCACCGGCAGCACGCCCCGGTAGGGCACCAGGTGCCGCCGCTCGATCTTCACCGTCTTCACCTTGTGCTTTATCAGCTTGGCGAGCAGCTGCGGGGTCAACTCCTCCCCGGCGCGCACGATGCGCTCTCCGTCCCGCTTCTTGATGTCCTCGGCGGAGACCTCGCCGAACAACTTCTCCGGGTGCTCCGGGTCCACCGGCTGCTCGGAGTGGATGATCACCCACTTCACGCCCGGGGTCTCGATGCGAGCCACCACCCCGTCCACCTCGGATACGATGGCCTGGCCCTTGGGCCGACGGGCCTCGAACAGCTCGACGACCCGCAGCAGGCCCTTCACCTGCTCCTCCATCACCCGCACCAGCTGCTGCACGATGCGGCGCTGCTCCGCGTCGAGCCGGCCGGAGCCTCCCCGCGACCGCGAGGACCCCTTCTTCCCCTTGGCCTTGGATTTGCCGGCCTTCTTCTCCGGCTTCTCGGGCTCCGTCTCCTCCCGGGGGCTGAGCTTGACCAGACCGGACCTCACGTCTCCCCAGAACTGCTTCAGGGTGTCCTTCCTCTTCTCTTTCACCTGCGCGACGCCGGTCAGGTACTGCCCGGCCACGCCGCCGGTGTGGAAGGTGCGCATCGTCAACTGGGTGCCGGGCTCTCCGATGGACTCGGCCGCGATGATGCCCACGGCCTCGCCCACCTCCACCAGCCGGTGGGTGGCGAAATCCCGCCCATAGCACTTGGCGCAGATGCCCTGGGGCAGCTCACAGCTCAACGGAGACCGCACCAGCACTTGGCCGCGCGCCAGCCCTCCCTTGTCCAGCAGGTCGGCGACCATGCGCCGCACCCGCGTCACCAGCGTCTTGGTGACCTTCTTGCCCTCCTCGATCAGCGTCTTGCCCGTGAACGGATCGACAACCGTCTCCGGCGCGGGCTCGTCCTGCCGCAGCTGGCGCGCCTGCCGCCGGAAGGTCTCGCATTCCTCCACCACCCGCAGGACGCCCGCGAGCGTGGACTCGACCTCCTCGGCCGCGAATTCCTGCCCGCACCCCTGGCATATCTTCACGTGCTCCAGTTCACCCCGGCACTTCGGGCACCTTACCTCCTCCAGGATCAACGTGCTCGGCAGGGTGCCGGCGACCGGCCCCTCGTATTCGGGCTCCTCCTCAGA
>WFSF01000139.1 GCA_015486155.1 Armatimonadota bacterium | reverse complement strand
TTTCCCCACCGCCCCCGCCACCAGATAGGCGATGCTCCTCACCTCCCCGGGGGTGGGATGACGATCCCCCGCCAGCTTCAGCACCACGGATGCGGTCGGAGGCGATTGCTCGCTCTCGTAGAGTTGATCCCCGGGCAGGGCGATGTGCACGCGCGCCTCCTCCACCGAGTCCAGGTGGGAGATGGTGCGGGCGAGTTCCCCCTCCAGCGCGCGCTGGTAGTTGACCTTCTCCCCGAAGTCCGAGAGCCCGAACTGCGCCCGGTCGAAGAGCTCGAACCCGCTCTGGCCCCCGCTGGGCACCCCCTTCCCCGCCAGCTCCAGCCGCACCCGGTCCACCTCCTCCGCCGGGGCCTCGATCACCCCGCCGGGCTTCACCCGGTAGTCCACCTTGAGCTCCCGCAGCTTGTCCATCACCCGCGCCGCGTCCTCCTGCTGCAGGCCGGCGTACAGGGTGGCGTAGCGGGGCCTCCTGGCGATGCTGGACACAAGCGCGAGCAGCCCCGCGCACATCAGCGCGAACGCGATCGCCGCCATTCGCTGCCCCGGCGTCGCGCTCCGCCAAAATCGGCTCCACCCGGCCCCTCGCATTCCTGCCTCACTCACCCCTGGTCGCTCCCCACCGCGGCTCTCTCTTCACCCGCCTCGCCCGGTCACACCTGGGTCCGCAGCAATTCCTGGATCCCGTCCACCAGGTGGTTGCGCACCGCCACCACCAGCTCCACCGTCAAGCTAGCCTCCTGCATCTTCACCACCGCCTCCTGGAGTTTGCTCATGTCCCCCGTCGCCACGGACTCGGCCGCGCGGTCGGCCTCCGCCTGCAGGTTCGAGAGATCGTCGAGCGCCTTCTCCACCATCCTGCCGAACCCGCCAGCCGCGCCCCCGGGGGCGCGCCCCGAAGGCGAAATCATCCTCGATGCGACACCGGTTTCCACCCGCATGTTCTCCCCCTTCTCCGGGGCGCGCTCACGCCCGCCCCAATTCCAGCGTATGCTGCACCATCGTCTTGGCCGCGTTGAAGGCGGCCGCGTTGGCCTGGTAACTGCGCGTGGCGGAGACGAGATCCACCATCTCCTCCGCCAGGTTGACGTTGGGATAGGCCACGAATCCCTGCTTGTCGGCGTCGGGGTGGCCCGGCTGGTACACCCGCCTCGGCGGCCGCGGGTCGGCCGCCACCGCGGCCACCTCCACCCCGCCCGAATCCTCCCCGCGGGAGGCGAACACCACCTGCCGTCGCCGGTAGGGTCCCCCCTCATCGGTCCGCGTGGTCTCGATGTTGGCGAGGTTCTCGGCGATCACGTTCAGCCTCTCCCGCTGGGCCGCGAGCCCGGAAGCGCTGATGTCAAAAGCGTCCATGGTTCCCGTTCACTCCTCTCTTCTCTCTCCTCGGTCGTGTCTCACTCTCTCATCCGCGGCGGCCCCGGATCACCGCCTTCAGCACTCGAATCCGTTGCGCCAGGAGTTCCTCCACCGCCTGGTGGGCCAGCGCGTTGCGGGCCAGCTGCGTCATCTCCCGCTCGATGCTGACGTTGTTGCCGTCCGCCCGGCGGGGGGAGCCATAGTCCCTGACGCGTCGAATCGCCGCGCGCGCTCCCACCGCGCCGCGCTGGCGGCCGCGCCGCGCGGCCGCCAGCGCGGCGGCCAGGGATTGCTCGAACTCCACCGTGGTTCTCGTGAACCCCGGGGTGTCGATGTTCGCGATGTTATCGGCCAGCGCCTCCTGCCGCGCGGCCGTGCCCTTCAGCGCGATCAGCAGGGCCTGGCTGGTGACATCGGACAGAAAACCGTCTCCCATGGCCTCCTCCCTTCCTGCGGCCGCCGCGCCCGCGCGCCGGCCGCTCTCGACCACCTGGGATGATGCGAGTCTCCCCCTCTGCTGGAGAACCCCTCTCCCCTCGGTCGGGCCGCGCCCCCCGGCGCGAAGCCCGTGGGCCGCTATTCCACAGAACCGCGGCCGTTTTGTGGCCCTCTGTGACACAAACCATCCTCAAGATCCATCACGCGCGATGTTGAGGCCCGCGCACATACAAGCCGCCTCCCGCACATACGGTCCGCGCAGGGCACAGGCCGGGGCCGCGCCGCGTGGTATCCTTTCGCGCGGAGGGAATCACCATGAACGAAGCCCAAGCAGGAGGACTCGCAGCCGTTGCCTGGATAGTGGCCGGCGCTCTGGCCGTGGCCGCCGCCGCCATCGCCGCGGCCGTCTCTTGTCTGCGCCGCGCCCGCCGCGCCGAGATGCAGGCCCGCCAGCTGGAAAGCGCGGTCGCGGAGTTCTACTCCGCCCTCCGCGCGCGCGTCGCCATCGAGCGTACGCGCTGTGCGGAGGCGGATTCCATTGAGGCGGGAGCCGGCGAGCCCACCTGAACCGCCCTCCGGTTCATTTCCCGGCGGAACGGCGCGCGGGGGAAGCCGCCCCCCGGGACTGGACGGTCCGCTCCACCGCCATTCCCTGGAGCAGCCATCCCACGGACTGCTGCACATCGGCCGCCTGGCAGCAGATCCCCAGCGCATAGTAGAGCTTGGGGTCGTCCGGCCGCAGCTCCATGGCCCTCTGCAGCGCGCTCCTCGCCTCCTCCAGCCGGCCCATCTGCCGCAACGTCATCGCCAGGTAGTACTGGGTGTCACAGTGCATCGGGCCGGCCTCCTCGGCCCGCGCGAGCGCCTCCAGCGCCTCCTCCGGACGGCCCGAATTGAGCGACAGGCGCGCGTAGAGCCGGAGCAGACACGCGGCCCGCGGGATCCGTTTCACGCCCTGGCGGCACACCTCCCGCGCCGCCGCCGCGGAACCCAGGAACTCGTACACCATCGCCAACCGCCAGTAGGCGCGCGGGTTCTCCGGCTGCATCCTCAACAGCGTCCGGTAGCACAGCGCGGCCTCCTCGCAGTCCCCGGCCCGCATGGCCGCGGCCGCTCTCCTCAGCCACGGCCGCATGGCCTCACCCCCCAGCGCGGTGGCGCGGCGGAAGGCCCGCAGCGCCCACGCGGGCCGCCCTCGGCCCATCAACCACCTCCCCAACCGGTCCCACCACATCGCCCTCACCCGCCGCGAGAGACAGGCCTTCACCGCCTGCAATCCCGCCACCCATGTCACGCGCCCATCTGCATCCATCTGGCTCCCCCACTCCCCTTTCTTTTTCGCCCGCCGGAGAGTATGCAGTCCCCCGGCGCGGCCGGCCGCGCCCTGTTTCCGGGTCGCCGCTCTTCCAACCAAATGAAGAGGCCTCCGCAGACAGATCTGTCCGCGGAGGCCTTCGTGAGCCCTTGTCTTCAGATGAACGATTGCCCTCAAACTGCGTCCCCATGCTACTATTCCGCCCCCCATTCCGGCAATCGGCCTTATGCCTTTCATTGTTCAAGCAGATCGCCAGCGCGCGGCGCTTGTCGCGATGTATGAACAAACCTTCACAACTAACCACCGCATCTACGGGCCGATACCAGGTAAGATTCATCGGTGTTAGTTCAAGCCGACGACGTGATTTGCGAACCACGGGGCCGGGGTGTCGAACTGAGCTCGACGGTGAAACAACGCTGCCCGTGACCCGCCGACAGGAACCCGGGAATGCCGCTGGCTCAAAGCACAACGACAACTTGGCGCCTGAGATTCGACCTGGAAGAGCTGATGAAAGTAGGGAGCCGCGTTCGTACGGTCACCGACCTGCCCGGCATTCCGAAGGGCACAGAGGGGGTCATCGCCGAAATCGGCCGCGTCTTCGTCGCGGTCCGCTTCGCCGACGGCCGCACCGGCTATTACGCCCCCCGCCAACTCGCCCCCCTGACCGAGCCGGACGACAAGAATAATGAAGAAGCGCGACACTCGCTTTCCTTCGCCGACCTCGGTCTGACAGGGGCTCCCGTCCCCTATGGCGCACACCTCTGCTCCCTGCCCTTCACCGGGCGTCCCCCGGGGCAGGACTCCGTGCAATACCTGGTCATGGGCGTAATGCGCGGGGATTGTTGCGTGGCCATCGCCACCCCCGAGTGCCGGGACGCGGTGTGCCGGACATTGGCCGAGCGCGGCCATGACCCCGAGCGCGCCAGGGAAGCCGGGGAACTGATCTTCCTGGATACCGCCGAGTGCTATTATCCCCCCGACGAATTCACCGCCGAACGCCAACTCGCCCGCATGGGCGAGACGCTGGAGCGCTTCGTCTCCTCCGGCCGTCCCCTGCGCCTGCTGGGCCAGGTAGGCCCCTCGGCAGGGCTCGTCGGCACCGAGGAATGGTGGGAGTACGAGCGGGAGGTCACCGCGCACGTCCAGCGCCTGGGAGCCGTCGTCTTCTGCGACTACGGCATGTTCGACGAGTACGCGCCTTTCCGCGGCCGGGTGGTCTCCACCCACCAGTGGATCGTCTCCCACGGGGCGGTCCGCCCCATCTAGCCCCGCTCTCCCTGCGCAGGAACCCGAAGCCGCCCCACAGAATCCCCTCTCCGAGGGATACCTATGGGTCGTCTGCGCCGCATCGCGCCTGCCGGGATCGTCTTCATCGTCTCCTTCGCGGTGTACCTCCGGACCCTCTGCCCAACGGTCTTCGTGGAGGGAACCGGGGAGAACATCGTCTGCGCGTGGACGCTCGGCGTCCCCCATCCTCCCGGCTTCCCGCTCTTCTGTCTCCTCTCCAAGGCCTTCGCGGAGGTGGTGCGGGTCGGCAGCGTCGCCTACCGCGTCAACCTGTTCTCCGCCCTGGCCGGCGCGGCCGCCGTCTCCGCGCTCTACCTGCTGTTGCGGGCGCGGAACATCGGGGGCCTCGCGGCCGGCGCGGCCGCCCTCACCCTCGCCTTTTCCGCCACCTTCTGGCGGCAGGCCGCCATCGCCGAGGTCTACACCCTGAGCATGATCCTCGTCCTCGCGGAGCTCTTCGCCCTGCTCCGCTGGCGCGAGGCCGTCCGCGCGTCAGCGCCCCCAAAAAAAGCGGCGCCTGGGCGAAAGCCCACCACAAAGCCGGAGGCGGACCGCTGGCTCTCGGGCTTCGGCCTCTTCCTCGGGCTCGGCCTCGCCGTGCACTATAACCACCTCCTGCTGCTGCCGGCCTATCTCTACTTCATCCTGGCCGCCGACCCCACCGTCCTCCGCCGGGCGCGCGCCATCGGAAAGGCGGCGCTCCTCGCCCTCCTGGGCTTCTCCCTGCACCTCTACGCGCCCATTCGTTCCCTCGCCGATCCCCCCATAGACTGGGGCAACCCGGAGACCCTCGCCAACTGGTGGCGCTACCTCACCGCGGAGCAATATCAGGGCCGCATGTTCCACCTGCCCCTCGCGCAGGTGCTCTCCAACCTCCGGGTTTTCCTCGCCGACCTCCCCGCCGAGCTCTGGTGGCTGGGGTTGTTGGCCGCGGCGGGCGGGGCGCTGGTCTTGTTCCGGCGGGACAGGAGATTCTTCTGGACCACCGCCCTCATCGCTGCGGTCACGCTCACCTGGGCGGTCAACTACGACATTCCCTGGGAGATCAACGTCTACTATCTCCACGCCGTGCTCGCCCTCGTCATCTGGGCCGCGTTCGGGATGCACTGGGCCGCGGAACGCCTGAACGCCTCCCGCCTGCGGCCGGCCGCGGTCGTCTGCCTTGCGCTTCCCGCGGCCCTGCTCCTCGTCAACTTCCACGCCAACGACCTTTCCCGGCAGACCTTCGTGGCGCAGAACGCGCGGGAGATCCTCTCCGCCGTGGAGCCGGACGCGGCCCTCCTCCTTCCCCAGACCAACCCCACCTTCGCGCTCATCTACCTGACCAGGGTCGAGGGCCGCGCGCCGGGGGTGCAACTCTGGTCCCTCCTGCCCCGCGGCGGGGTCGCCCCCACGGATCGGGCCGTCCGGCCGGCCGCGGAGGTCCCCGCCGTTCCCGAACCCGCGTTCGTCGCCGAATCCCTCCGCGCGGGCCGCGCCGTCTACACCGTGGAGCGCCAGCCCGCCGCGGGGCAGGAGGGACCAGAGTTGCACCCC
>WFSF01000138.1 GCA_015486155.1 Armatimonadota bacterium | reverse complement strand
GCGCTCAAGGGCGTAAACGTGGTGATCGTGGTGCTGGACGCGGCGCGCGCCGACCACTTCGGGTGCTACGGCTACCCGCGGGACACGACCCCAAACATCGATCGGCTGGGCGCGGAGTCCGTCATCTTCGATCAGCACTTCTGCCCGTATCCGGCCACCACCCCCTCCACTGCTTCATTGCTGACCGGGCTCTACCCGGACACACACGGCGTATTCGGCGCGCTGGGGCCGGACCCGAACCGCTTTCAGCGAATGATCCCCGGCACCTCCACCCTGGAGCAAGCGCTGAAGGGAGCCGGCTATTACACCTTCATGGCCACCGCAAACGTCGCCGCCTCCCCCACCGTCGGCATCGGCGAGGATTTCGATTCAGTCTCCTCTGTGGAGGGGGCGGAGGCTGGGCCGCGAGGTAGGGGCGGACGAGACAGCGTCCGCCAGATTGTGGCCAAGTTTTCCCGCGGGCTCCAAGAACGCGGGGATCGGCATTTCTTCGCCTACCTGCACTTCCTGCCCCCGCACTTCCCGTATTATGCGCCCGATGACATCAAAGCGCTCTTCTCCGACAAACAACCTCCTGACTATTTCCACGCAAAGCCTCTGCTGCCGGAGGCGACCCGCGACTACAGGGCTGCGCCCCCGCCCGAGGACCGCTCTAAATGGGTGAACCTATACGACGCCAACCTGCGCTGGGGAGATCAGGGGGTGGGCGCCGTGCGGGATATGCTGGCACAGAACGGGCTGCTCGACGACACCCTTTTCATCGTCACCGCGGACCACGGAGAGGCGCTCGGGGAACACGATTACGTCTGGCACGAGAACGTCCCCTACGATGAGGCGCTTCACATCCCGTTGCTCATGCGCTTCCCCGGCGGCGCGCTGAGGACCCGGGTGCCGGCCTTGACCCAGACCGTGGACGTGATGCCCACAATCCTGGATCTGCTCGGTCTCGCCTGCCCGAAAGCCGTGCAGGGCAGGTCCCTGGCCCCGCTGATCACCGGGGCGAGCAGGAAGGTTCGGGATTTCGCGTACACGCAGACCTGGGGGCCGTATTACTGCCGGGTGGTGAGAGATCAGCGCCGGCTGCTCCTTCAGTACGAGGACGGGCCGGGGGCGGTCTACGACCTATCCACCGACCCCCGCGAGACCCACCCTCTGTCTCCCGGGCGCGTGCCTCAGGCGGCCGGCCTGAGGGAGGCGCTCAGTCGGTTCCGGACTGCTCAGCAACAGGCGCGCGCGGAATTGGTGAAACGGGGAAAGAACATTTCCGCGAAGGGTTCATCCACGCGGCAAATGTCAGTCGAAACGCGAAGGCAGCTCGAGGCGTTGGGCTATCTCAAGTAACGCGCGGCCGCCGGCGCGGCCAGCGCGTCGGCGGCGGTCGTAAACCCTTCTACATCCTCACGAAGCGGCGCTTCGTCTTCTTGCGTCCCTGGGTCACCTTGCGCTCGTCGAACACCCACAGGTCGGAGTTGGCGGGGCGCTGGCTGAAGCAGTGGTAGGAGGCCAGATCGGAGGCCACCACCCGGCGCCGCGTGCGCCGCACCACGTTCACCTCGGCCCACAGCTTCATGAACGGAATGCCGTTCTCGTAGTCCGCGAGGATCCGCTGCATTATCTCGAAGACGGACAGTTTCTTCTTCGCCGCCTCCCGGTGCAACTTGGTGAGGGCCTTCAGGCGATCCTCTTCAATGGTGACGAAGGGATCCATCTCCCCTTCGTGGGAGATGAAATACTCATCTGGGGTTTCACTCGGGGTGATGGAGATGACCGCGCCGGGGCCCAGCCCTCGGGCCTGATACCAATCGCCCATCTCCCAGAGCAGGGAACTGGTGTAACTCAGCCACACCGGATATTTCTTTCCGGTCTCCTTGTCCACCAGGGTGGAGCAGATGAGATTGGACTCCGAGGGGAAGAAACGGCGGTCGCACACCCGCACCTTCAAGGTGCCGGCCCGCAGGTGGTCGTAGAGCAGCACGTGGCGCAGCTCGTCGGTGGGCTGCTGCTCGGGGCCGATCTCGATCTCGGATTCCTCCCCGAAATCCTCGTACCTGGGATCGTGCACCCAGGAAACCAGGACGGCCTCCAGCCCTTCGTCCTCCAGTTCCGCGTCCGTGTCGTCGTCCTCGGCGGTCACGGTGACCGGAAGCAGGGCATCGGGCACCTTGTCCAGGCCCTTGGGCATCATGCCGGGGAGGGCGAAGGTCTGGCGCCCCACCCGCACGAACCGAGTGTCCAGACTCAGGGCGGCGACCAGCGCGTCCACCGACTCCTGGAACCTGCGCGAGGAGTGGCTGATACCGAACACATTTTCCGCCAGCGCAGTCGCCGGCTGAGGCCGCTTGTGCCTGCGAAGCAGTTTCATCACCTCGTCGAGGTCGCTCGGGGAGACCACCACCGGCCCCTCGGCTTCCTCTTCCTCGGCCCACTCGGCCTCGGTCTCCTTCTCCGCGCGCCGAGAGAGCCGCTTCAGGTCGTCGTGGTAGGCGCTCTTGAATTCGTCCAGCCCCCACAGGGGCCCCGAGAGCATCAGCAGCCTGGCATCCTCCCGGCAGGCCTGGAAGAACTGCTCCGGGTCCAGGTCGCCGTCCCGCAGAGACCAGATGACGAAACCGAGAAGTTTGTTGTGAATCGGCTCCCCGGCCTTCCGGATTAGTTTCACCGCCATCTCGACCGGCGACTGGTCGGTGCTCATGCGCGTGTCGAGCAGCATGTCCGCCAGGGGACGCGCCTCGGCCGCATCCAGGAAGAAGTTGCGCAGGAAGACCGCATCCGGGTCGTCCCCGGATGTATCCAGGATCCATTCTCTCAGGCCCCACGTTCCGTCCGGGGCCTGCCAGTACTTCTCCCGCGTGGTGAGCAGCTCCAGCAGCAGGGCGTCGAAGAACTCCACGGGGCGGCGGTGAATCATCGCCATCTCGTTCTGAATCGCCCGGTTGGCCATGGGCCTGCCATAGTCCCTCAGCGTGTGCTCGATGGATCCCTCGAAGGTGAGGTGAGAGGCCGCCCGAAGGGATAGATTCCAGCGGGTCTCCTCCATCACGAACCGGGGACTCTCGAAGAGCACCTTGCGGATGAACTTGGGGTGCAGTTTCACCGTTTCCTCGAGTTGGGCGGCCAGTTCCCGCGATTTGGCCGGGAGGCCGCTGTTGAGCATGATCTCGAAGATCATGTCCTCGAGGTATTGCACCGCGTACGAGACGCGCTTCTTGTCGGTCTTCTTCTTGGACTTCTTGGCGGTGGAAGTGGCGGACACGATTATCCTCCCAGAGAAGGACAGCACCGACGCACCCGCGCCGATGCCTCGGCTACTCTAACACATCGCAGCCCCCGAGGTCAAGCCGCGGCGCGCGGCGCATGTTACGGCGTCCTGCGCCCGCGCCCATCGGGGGCGCAGGTCCTGCAGTCACCCAGCCAGCGGACTCACCTCCACCAGCCGGTTCTCCGCGCCGTCCCAATATGCGTAGGCGAAGCCCGGCCGCAGGCTGGCCCCGCCCGCAACCCCGTCCGCCCGCAGCGCGGCCAGCGCGAGCTGTTTCCCGCCGAGGGCCGCGTTGACTCTGCGCAGTTTCTCCAGGGTGCGGCGGCAGGCCTCCTCGGGCTCCACGCCATGTTGCATCCAGGCCGTCACGGTATGGGTGGCGCACACCCTCATCGCTTCCTCCCCCACCCCGGTCGCCAGCGCGCCCCCGACGCCCTGCTCGCAGTAGAATCCCGCGCCCACGATGG
>WFSF01000137.1 GCA_015486155.1 Armatimonadota bacterium | reverse complement strand
GGTCAGAAGCGCCCCGACCGGCCCCAGCATGGCGCCGATCGCGGTCGCCAGTTTGACGTCTCCGAATCCCATGCCCTCCCGCCGGAAGAGCAGCTGGCTGAGGGCGCGGATGCCCACAAATACCACAGCCGCCATCGCCGCTCCCATCGCCGCCCAGGGAAACGCGTAGCCCGCGACGGCCGCCGCGGCCGTCAGCCCGGCCAGCGCGAGCCGGCCCGCCGGAGAGACGCGCGGTCCGAGGGCGAGATCGGACGCGCAGATGAGGGCCGCCAGCGCCCCCGCCCCCGCGGCCGCGAGGCGGGGGATCTGCGCCGCCCACACGGGAACGGCCGGCAGGCGCGGCCCCCCGGAGAATGCGGCGAGGGCCTCGCTCGCCACCGCCGCGGCCGCCCCCGCCAGCACCAGTTTGTCGGGGATGATCAGGTGGTCCAGATCTGTGAACACGATGGCTATCATGACGGCGGAAAAGGCCCACCACGCGATCACCTGGGCGCCGGGCCCACAGGCCCGCCAGATGCCCACGAACACCAGGCCCGTGATCGCCTCCACGGTGAAGTAGCGCCAAGAGATGGGCGCGCCGCAACGCGCGCACTTTCTGCCGAGCAGAAGGAAGCTGAGCAGGGGCACCAGGTGTTTTGCCTTCAGCCGCGCGCCGCACTGGGGACAGTGCGACGGGGGGGCCGCCACGGAGCGGCCGCGGGGGAGACGGTAGATGCAGACGTTGACGAAACTGCCCACCACACAGCCCAGAACGAACGCCGTCAGGTAAGCGGCGGCGGCGAGCCCTGCGGGCCCGTCTGCGAAGCCTGGAGAGGTCGTTCCCACGCGGAGCCCGCCCCCTCCCCGCTAATCTCCGCCCGATTGCTCCATGCCGCCCTGGAGTTGCTGCACCGCCTGGATGAGGGGCAGGAACATGGAGATGACGATGAAGCCCACGATTCCGCCCAGGAACACGATGAGGATGGGCTCCAGCGCCGCAGTGAGGGAGCCCAACGTGGCGTCCACCTCGGCCTCGTAGAAGTCCGCGATCTTGCTCAACATGCTGTCCAGGGACCCGGTTTCCTCTCCGATGGCGATCATCTGAATCACCATGGGAGGGAAGAGTCCGCTTCGCTGCAGGGGGTCACCGATCTGCTCTCCCTCTCGAATGGCGGACCGGGCGGAGAGAATGGCGTCGGAGATGACGTCGTTGTCAACCGACCCGGAGACCGTCTCCAGGGCCTGCAGGATGGGCACGCCGCTCGCCAGCAGGGTGGACAGGGTGCGGGAGAACCGGGCGATGGCGATCTTGTGGTTGAGTTTTCCGAAAATCGGCACCTTGAGTTTGATCCAGTGGTACTGCCGCCGCCCGAACCGGGTGTGGACGTACTGGGTCACCGCGATCAGGGTCAACAGCGTGCCTATGATCAGGTAGTACCATTTCGTGGTGACGAAGTTGCTGATCTGGATCAATATCTGGGTTGCCGCGGGAAGCGTCTTCTTGATGCCGAGGTCCTCGAACACCTGCACGAACTGGGGCAGCACGAAGGTCACCAGACCGATCACCACGCCCAGAGCGAAGATCAACACCAGCACCGGGTAGGTCATGGCCGACTTGATCTTGCGGCGCAGGCGCTCGTTTTCCTCGAGGAAGGTCGCCAGGCGGTTGAGGGCATCGTCCAGAACTCCGCCCACCTCGCCGGCACGCACCAGACCTATGAAGAGGTTGCCGAAGACGTTGGGCCAGCGCGCCAGCGACCGGGAGAGCGTCTCCCCGGATTCCACCGCCACCTGGATCTCGCGGATGATCCCCCGCAGCTTGGAGCTGGTGCTCTGTTCCTCCAGCACCGCCAGGCACCGCACCAGGGATACGCCGGCGTCAATCATGGTAGCGAACTGGCGGCAGAAGACGGCCAGGTCGCGGCCGCTGACCCGCCCGAACGAAAAGCCGCCTTTCCTTCCGCGCTTACCGGCGGCGGGTGCGGCGGCGCGGGCCGCGCTGACCTTCTGTACCCAGTAGCCCTTTTCACGCAGGCGCCGAACCAGAATCTGCTCGTTCTCCGCCTCCGTGGTGCCGGTGATCACCTTGCCCAACGCGTCCTTGGCCACGTAATTGTAGGTCGCCATTTCTTCGTCTCCTCCGGAACCGCCCGCTCCCCCGAACGCCGACCCCGCGGCGGGCCTTCGGGTTGCACGTTATTCGGTTTCCCCCTTGGTGAACAACATCTTCTTGAGCTCTTCCTGGTTCATGGCGCGGGCCATCGCTTCCTCGTAGGTGATGAGGCCGCGCTGATAGAGGTCTCGCAGGCACTGGTCCATGGTCTGCATCCCCAGGTGGGCACTGGTCTGGATGACGGAGGTGATCTGGTGGGCCTTCGCCTCCCGGATGAGGTTGCGAATGGCGGGGGAGGCGATCATCACCTCCAGGGCGGCGATCCGGCCCGGGGTGCCCGCCCGGGGCAGGAGCTGCTGGCTGATCACCGCCTGCAGGTTGTTGGAGAGCTGCACCCTGATCTGCTCCTGCTGGCCGGGAGGGAACACGTCCACGATGCGGTCGACGGTGGAGGAGGCGCTGGTGGTGTGCACCGTGGAGAAGACCAGGTGTCCGGTCTCGGCGGCGGTGATGGCGAGGGCCATCGTCTCCAGGTCCCGCATCTCGCCCACCAAGATCACGTCCGGATCCTGGCGCAGGGCGTGTTTCAGCGCCTGCACGAAGTTGCGGGTGTCCAGGCCCAGCTCCCGCTGGTTGATCAGGCTGCGCCGGTGGGTGTGCAGATATTCGATGGGGTCCTCGATGGTGATGATGTGCACCGATCGCTCGTTGTTGATCTGGCCTATCATCGCCGCCAGGGTGGTGGACTTACCCGACCCGGTGGGGCCGGTCACCAGCACCAGTCCCCTGGGCAGGCGGCTGATATCCTCCAGCACCAGCGGCAGGCCCAGTTCGCGCACGGTGGGAATCTTCTGGGGGATGACCCGGAAGGCCCCGGCCACCGCCCCCCGGTCCCGGTAGACGTTGACCCGGAAGCGGGATACGCCTTTGAGCCAGTAGGAGCAGTCCAGCTCCCAGTCGGTCTCGAAGGCGCGGATCTGCTCATCGGTGAGGATGACGTAGATCAGCCGCTGCACCTCGAAGTCGCTGAGCGGCTCGAAGTTGGTGGCGAGGAGTTGGCCGTCCACCCTGATGACGGGCGGCACGCCGGCGGCCAGGTGGAGGTCGGAGCCCTTCTTCTCGACTACCAGGCGGAGCAGGTCGTCGATATGCACGTCCTCGATGCGACGCGGGGTCGAGATCCGTCCGGTGACCGCCTGCTGGGTCTGCTCGGCGGTGGGACGCGACTCCATACCGGTGAGTTCGGTGGCTTCAGACATTGTCGTGCCGTCCTCTCGTCGTGCTGACTACGGGTTTGGAGGAAGGATACCACAACAGCCCTTCGAGCGCCACTCCATTCGGCGGGAGGACGCGTTCTCCGCGCCACATTCCTGAGCACCATCGCCCCCCGAGCGGATCTCGAACGCTTAGAATCTGTTTCATAACCTCTTGCCGGCAGATGTACATGCTCTCATAGCCGCCCAGAGCGCGCCATTCTGGGACACGGCCTGGCCGCATGGGGTTATGAAATGGCCTCTAGGTGCCTCCAGCGGTGAAGACCACGCGCATCACCTCTTCCACCGTGGTGAGCCCCTCCAGCACTTTCTGGAATCCGTCCATCTTCAGGGTCTTCATGCCGGCCGCCAGCGCCGCCCGCTTCAGCTCGGAGAGAGGCGCCCGCCTCACGATCAGGTCCTGGATCTCTTCGTTCATCAGCATTAATTCGTAGATGCCGACGCGGCCACGGTAGCCGGTGTGGCGGCACTGCTCACAGCCCCGGCCCCTGTAGAGCACCACGTCATCCAGCGCTTCGAGCGGGAAGTTGATGCGCCGCAGGGCCTCCACCGGCGGTTTGTACGGCTCCTTGCAGTTCTGACAGATGCGCCGCCCCAGCCGCTGGGCGAGGACGCCGATGACGGAGGCGGCGATCAGGAAGGGCTCCACGCCCATATCCACCAGACGGGCCACCGCGGAGGGCGCGTCGTTGGTGTGCAGAGTGGACAGCACCAAGTGGCCCGTGAGGGAGGCCTGGACCGCCGTCTCCGCAGTCTCCAAGTCCCGGATCTCACCAACCATGATGATGTCCGGGTCCTGGCGCAGAAACGCCCGCAACGCGCTGGCGAAGGTCACCCCCGCCCGCGTGTTCACCTGGGTTTGGTTCAGCCCGGACAGTTGGTACTCCACCGGATCCTCGATGGTGGTGATGTTCTTCTCCACCGAGTTCAACTTGTTGAGGATGGAATACTGGGTGGTGGTCTTCCCGGAGCCCGTCGGTCCGGTGGAGAGGATCATGCCGTTCGGCTGAACGATGATGGATTCGAGCTGGGCCTGCATGTCCGGGAGCATTCCCAGCTTGTTGAGCCCGATCAGAATGCTGCTCTGGTCCAGAATACGGGCCACCACCTTCTCCCCGAACACGGTGGGGAGGGTGGAGACACGGAGGTCGTAGTCCTTGCCCTCGACCCGGACGTGGATGCGTCCGTCCTGCGGGAGGCGGCGCTCGGCTATGTTCATGTCGCCCATGATCTTGATACGGGAGACGAGGGGGGCGTGAACGTACTTGGGCACGTTCATCACCTCGTGGAGCACTCCGTCGATCCGGTAGCGGACCCGCACGCCGCGGCGGTCCGGCTCCACGTGGATGTCGCTGGCGCGGTCCTTGATCGCCTGCTGGATGATCACGTTGACGATGCGTATGATGGGGGCCTCGTCCTCGAGACCCCGGCGGTCCACATCCTCGTCCGCGCCGCCGATGATGTTCACGTCGTCCGCCAGCGCGGCCCCCGCCCCGCCGTCCAACGCTTCCAGCGCGGTCCTCAGTTCCTCATTTCGGGAATCGCCGTCTACCGACCGCAGCAGCGCGGAGATATCGTCCGGCGCCGCCAGCACCGGGTCGATCTCGTAACCGGTGATGAGACGGATGTCGTCCAGCGCGAAGACGTTGGTGGGGTCCTGCATGGCCACCGTGAGCCGGTTGCCGGTGCGGCGGATGGGGACCGCATTGTAGCGCTGGACCACGCTCTGGGGGATGGCCTTCGCCACCTCCTGGTCCACGCTGGTGCGGTCCAGCTCCAGGAAGGCGATGCCGAGCTGCTCTGCCTGGGCGCGCAATACGTCCTTTTCGGACACATGCCCCAGGTCCACCAGGATGCGCCCCAGCTGCTCGGTGGTGTTTTTCTGTATGCGAAGGGCCTCGTCCAACTGCTCCTGGGTGATCAGGCCCTTCTCCAGCAGAATCTGTCCGATTGGTTTCTTCGGTCCTCGCGGCGTCGCCATGCGGCCTCTCCCTAAACTCGGTTTCCGTAGGCGAGACCTATGAAAAACTGATTAGTCATGCGCCTCCGCAGGCCCAAACATGACAGCCTGCGAGGACCGTGCCCGGCGGCCGCTCGAACACGCCCTGCGAGACCGGCGGTCATATTATCACACTGCGTCATACTTGGCAACCTGCTCCCTCCCCGTCCCGGAGCCGCCCCCGCCCGCCGCAGGCGGGCGTCGACCTTCATCCACCCCGGAAACGCGGGCACAGGCACGCGCCTGCAACAATAGGGGCTTCTGGGAGATATCACCCGATACCGCCCCGCGAAGGGAGCGGCGCAAAGGAGATATTTGCCGCCAGTGCGCTCGTCCGTCTCGAGCATCCATAGTTCTCGCCAAACCGAGTGGCTGCAATCTATGCAGTCGCGCCGCCTCGGGCCCAGTCGGATGCCCAACGAGCATTCCACACGGACGCCCCTTACTGCCTGACCTATTTATACCCTAAAATGAGCGGAACCTGCCAGAGTATCTTGGGGGTTCCGACTGGTGATACTTCGCCGCGCCCCAAGATTCTCCTTCGATTCCGTATTATTCGCTGCGCCGCGCCCAGCGCCTGCGCAACGGCCGCTCTATCAGCCGAATGAGACGGGTGTGAGGAGATTCGCGGGCGGCCAGCGGCTCCACCAGAATGGTGGTTAGGCCCAATCGGTTGCCCCCGAGGATGTCGGTGAACACCTGATCTCCTATCACACATGTTTCCGCGGGAGAAATCTTCATCTCCTTCATCGCCCGCCGATAGCCCGCTCCGAACGGTTTCCCGGCCCGCCGCACACAGCCGATGCCCAGTTCCCCGGCCACCGCGCGCACCCGCGATCCGCGGAACGCATTGCTCACCAGATACAGCGCCAGGCCCCGCTCCCGGGCGCGCGCGATCCACTCTCTGGCCTGGGGCAACACTTCTCGTTCGTTCCAGTACGCGATGGTATTGTCCAGGTCGAGGATGATGCCCTTCACCCCGCGGGAGCGAAGGTCATCGAGGTCGATCTCCCAGACCGCCTTCGCCAGGAGCGTGGGCTCCAGGCACATCAGCCGGCCACCTCTGCATCCGGGTCCTGCCAGCGCGGCTCGGCGAGCCCGCGCCCCACCAGCAGCAGCCGCATGGCGCGCTCCGCGGCCTCCTGGAGCAGTTCGCCCGCGCGCGCCATCGCCTCCTCCAGGTCCAGCGGCCCGGGCGCGATGGGCACCACGCCTTTCACCCCCCGCGCGGCCAGTTTCTCCGGCTCC
>WFSF01000136.1 GCA_015486155.1 Armatimonadota bacterium | reverse complement strand
GATGAAGGGCACCCGGTCGGGGATCTCCCGGCGAAAGACCGCCAGCAGGCGTGAGAAATCCGGGTCCGGCTTGAAATCGGGATACGGCACAGTGTGTTCAACCTCCCCAGCGCCCGGGATGTTCGACTCGTATTCCTATCTGATCGAGCACGCGGGCGACAAAGTAATCGGCAAGTTCCTCCAGGCTCTGAGGCTTCTCATAGAAGGGCGGCGCGGCGGGCATGATGACCGCGCCCGCCTCGGCCAGAGAGGTGAGGTTCCGCAGGTCAATGATGCTCATGGGCGATTCCCTGGCCACCAGCACCAGGGTCCTGCGCTCCTTGAGGCAGACATCGGCGGCGCGGGATACTAGGTCGTTGCCCAACCCCGCGGCGATGCGCCCTACAGCCCCCATGGAGCAGGGGATCACCACCATCGCGTCGGGGGCGCTGGACCCGCTGGCGAACCGCGCGGACAGGTCGTCCGGGTGGAAATGAAGCACCTTCCCCTCCACCTCGCGCGGCAGACCGGACACCTGAAGGCTGTCGAAATCCACCGCCCATCCGAGTTCCTGCGCCGCCACCCGCGCGCCCTCCGTGGTGATCACCAGCCCCAGGCGCAGGTCCTGGGCCGCGGCCGCGCGCAGCAGCCGCTCCGCGTAGATGGTTCCGCTCGCGCCCGTCACTGCAATGAGCAACTCTTTCATCTCGACCCCTTTCCGGTGTCCAGCCCGAGCTCCGGCCACAGGGCGTCCACTCGGGCCTTCACCTCCGGCGTCATCTCGATCGTCTCCGGCCAGGTGCGCTCGAATCCTTCTTCCGGCAGTTTGCGCGTGGCGTCAATGCCCATCTTGGACCCGAACCCGGGGACGGGGGCCGCGTGGTCCAGCGTATCCACGGGCCCGCGGATGAAGCAGACATCCCGCTCCGGGTCAATGTTGCATCCCACCCGCCAGATTACCTCCGAGAGGTCCTGTACATCCACCTCCTCGTCCACCACTACGATGATCTTGGAGAACATCAGCTGTCCCATTCCCCAGAGCGCGTGCATTACCTTGTGGGCATGTCCCGGATAGCGTTTCCGGATGCTCACCAGCGCGAGGTTGTGGAAGATTCCCTCCACGGGCAGGTTCAGGTCCACCACCTCGGGGAGCTGCAGCTGGATGAGCGGGAGAAAGATGCGCTCGGTCGCCTTCGCCAGAAAACAGTCCTCCTTGGGCGGGCGGCCGACGATGGTCGCCGGGTAGACGGGAGAGGCGCGCCTGGTGATGCAGGTGCAGTGGAAGACGGGGTACTCGTCCCGGGGCGAATAGTAGCCCGTGTGATCCCCGAAGGGCCCCTCCTCCCGCATCTCGTCCGGGTCCACATACCCCTCCAGCACGAACTCCGCGTGCGCCGGCGCCTCCAGGTCCACCGTCTTGCACCGGACCATCTCCACCCCCTCCCGGCGCAGGAAGCCCGCAAACAGGATCTCGTCGAACTCCTCGGGGAGCGGCGCGGTGGCCGCGTAGATCACGGCGGGATCTCCCCCCAGCGCCACCGCGACGGGCATACGCTCCCGCCGGGCGCGATACCGCCGCCAGTGCTCCGCCCCGACCTTGTGGGGGTGCCAGTGCATCCCCGCGGTCTTGCGGTCGTAGAGCTGCATGCGATACATGCCGACATTGCGCTGGCCGGTGTCCGGGTGCCGGGTGATGACCACCGGGAGGGTGAGGAATCTGCCCCCGTCCCGGGGCCAGCACTTGAGCGCCGGCAGGTCGAGCAGGTTCGCGTCCTCCTCCACCACCTCCTGGCAGGGGGCGTTCCGCACCCGGTGGGGAGCCCAGGACGCCATCTCGCTCAGCCGCGGCAGCGCGCGCAGTTTGTCCAGCAGGGAGGGCGGAGGGGTGGTGTGCAACACCTCGCGCATTCGCTCCCCGATCTCCTCGAGATCGCGCACGCCCAGCGCAAACGCGGTGCGCTCCCGCGTGCCGAAGAGATTCATCGCCACGGGGAACTGGAACCCGCGCGGCCGCGTGAAAACGAGCGCGGGCCCGCCCGCGCGCACCACCCGGTCGGCGATCTCCGTCATCTCCAGCACCGGGTCCACCTCCGCGGTGATGGTGCGCAGTTCGCCCGCTTCATCCAACGCGCGGAGATACTCCTGAAGACCTGCAAATGGCATTCTATTCGGCCCCCTGGCCTCTGAGAAGGGTTCGCTTCCCGGAGCCCCGCTTCCTGCCTGATTCGCATGGCGCAACCCCCAAGGGGGGGACAAGGACAGGACATGCCCCACATGCAGAGAACGTTGTTGAAGAGGCGCCGCCGAGATGGCGCAAGAGGAGGAGAGGCGAATGGGTTTCCTAAAGCGGCTGTTCCATGGACCGGATCCGTTCGAGAAGCCGTGCGGATGCGGGCGGGACTCGCGGGTGAGGGTGGCTCCGGAGCCGAAGTTCGACTTCTCTACGGGGGAGATGTACTGCCTGACCTGCCTGGAGCCGCTGGTGAAAGCGGCGCTGAGCGCGCTGGAGCAGCCTTGGGTGATAGTCCAGCCCTACCGCCACGCTCCCTGTATGGTGCCGTTCGCGATCGAGGACCTGCCGGATCTCACGAACTGGCCCACGGGTGTGCAGGAATTGCTGGCCGATCCCGCGCGGGCTTGCGCGCAGTGCGGCGCTCCAACCCCCCGTCTGCTCTGGATCGCCACCGACCCCGGGCAATCCCTGGAAGATATGCAGGACCAAAGTCACTGGTTCGATGACAAGCAGGGGGTGTATCTCTGCGGCGGGTGCGCGTCCAAGGAAATGCTCGACACCCTTCAGCAACGCGAGATCAAAATCGAGGAAATGGTGATGCCGAGCGGCGGCCCGGGCGTGTGGCTGCCGTGGGCGTATTGAGCGCAACCGCGCCTACTCCACCAGCTTCGCGCCCGTGTCCAGAGCCTTCAGGTTGGTATCCAGCAATTTGGAGCGCGCGAACCGTTTGGCGGCCGCGCGCTTCATGGCGGCGATCAAACTCTCCACGGAGACCACCGGGCGCAACTTGAGAAAGGCGCCGAGCATCACCATGTTGGCGACGCGAAGTGCCCCCAGGTCCTCGGCCGCCCGGCCGGCGGGGATGGAGAGCACCTGACAGTCGTCGTGCGCGGGCGGCTCTGGGATGAGGGTGCTGTTCACCAGGATCAGACCGCCCGGCTTGACCCTCTTTCCGAACCGCTCCACCGAGTTCTTGTCCATCAACAGGAGGCTGTCGGCGAGGGAGACCTCCGGAGATCCGATGCGGCTGGAGGCGATGATGATGGTGCAGTGCACGGGGCCCCCGCGCATCTCCGGTCCGTAGGAGGGCGCCCACACCACCTCGCGCCCCTCGTCCAGCGCCGCACTCGCCAGCAGGTGTCCCGCGAGCACCACTCCCTGGCCGCCGAACCCGGCTATCAGCACCTCGTGGTGCAGCTCCCCCGCGCTCACTGCTTACGCTCCACGGGGCCGCGCAATTCCTCGGCGCAGACGAACTCTTCGATCGGATAGTGGGCCGTCATTTTCTCCTCAACCCATTCGAGCGCTTTTTCTGGCGGCATGCCCCAGCGCGTCGGGCAGGTGGAGAGCACCTCCACCAGCGCAAACCCCAGGCCGCGCTCCTGGGCCTGGAACGCCTTTCTGAGCGCGCGCTTCGCCTCGCGAATGCGCCGGGGGCTGGTGACGGTCACCCGCGCCAGATAGGCCGGTCCGTCGAGCGCGCTCAACAGCTCGCAGATGCGAATGGGGTTGCCGGCGGTCTTGGGGTCGCGCCCGAACGGGGTGGTGCTGGTGATCTGCCCGGGCAGGGTGGTGGGGGCCATCTGCCCGCCGGTCATGCCGTAGACCGCGTTGTTGATGAACACGATGGTGATGTTCTCCCCGCGGGCGGCCGCGTGTATCGTCTCCGCCATGCCGATGGAGGCGAGGTCGCCGTCGCCCTGGTAGCTGAAGACGAAGAGGTCGGGGCGAACCCTCTTGACCCCCGTCGCCACGGCCGGGGCGCGGCCGTGCGAGGCCTCGATCATGTCGCAGTTGAAGTAATCATAGGCGAACACCGCGCACCCCACCGGCGCGATCCCCACCGCCCGCTCCACCAGGTCGAATTCGTCCAGCAGTTCCGCCACCAGGCGATGCACGATCCCGTGGGTGCACCCGGGGCAGTAGTGCATACGAATGG
>WFSF01000135.1 GCA_015486155.1 Armatimonadota bacterium | reverse complement strand
TCACCACGGTCATGCCCAGCACGTGATTCACGGTGACGCCGTACTTGAGGCAGTGCGGTCCGCCGGCGTTCTCGGCGACATTGCCGCCGATGGTGGACACCTTCTGGCTGGCCGGGTCGGGGCAGAACTGGAGCCCATACGGCTCCAGCGCCTTCTGGAGGTCGAGGTTCACCACCCCCGGCTGCACCACGGCGCGGCGGTTCGGGGCGTCGATCTCCAGCACTTGGTTCATGCGGGTGAGGACGATCACCACCGCCGGCTGCACGGGCACAGACCCGCCGGAGAGATTGGTGCCCGCCCCGCGTGGGACGAAGGGAACGCCGCGGCGGACACACGCCTCCACTACCCGCGCCACCTCCTCAGTGGAGGCGGGGAAGACCACCGCCTGCGGTTGCCCGCGCACAGTCGAGGAATCGTAACCATAGAGATAGAGGTCGGCCGGGCCGGTCAGCAGATGTTGCTTGCCGACCGCCTTCGCGAGCCGGCGGAGGAGCTTCTTGTCAGGCATGTGCTGACAATTCGTTGGCCCAGGAGTCCGCTCCTGCCCCGGAGCGGCACAGACCGGGAGGAAGCGCCGGAGGCGGGGCATTGGGGATGTCGCCACGGACCCATCAGGGATAGACTATATAAAACACACTAAAACTTCGCAACACTTCGTTATCTAACATGGCAAATCGAGGCCAACCACTATCCGCTCCACCTCCTCCGGGTTCCCGCCTTGAACCGGCCGGCTGGTTCCTCTACAATGCCCCCGCGAGGAGGATGCATGGGTGAGAACTCGGGCGGCGATTATCCGGCGGGCGTGAACCTGGAGGCGCTGACGGCGGCGGTGAAAGTGGCGCGGGCGCGGGCCGGGGTGGCGATCATCGTCGGCGTGTTCTTTCTGGCGTGGGCCTGGAGGGACGGAATCTCGATCTACGGGAAACTGCCGGATCGCGTGCCCACCCACTTCGGACCCGGCGGCGCCCCGGACGGCTGGGCGGCGAAGAGCGTATTCTCGGTCTACGGGCTGCTCATCATGGGGGCGGTGACGCTGGTGGCGATGGCCGTGGTGTCCCGGATGGGGGCCCGGTGGTACAACTTCCCCGGCAAGGAGGAGGTGTTGAAGCTCCCGCCGGTCCTCCAGATATATGTGATCTCCCCCCTCCAGGAGACTATCGCTTGGCTTGGGGCCTCCATCGCGGTGACCTTCAGCGTGGGCGTGCGGCAGATGTGGGCGGTGGGCCTGGGGGAACGGCCGGCGATCGTCGGCTGGATCATGTTCCTGCCGGCGGTGGTGGGACTGGGTGGAATGGTGGTCGCCATCCTGGCGGCCAGGGCTCGGCTGAGGGCGGTGGGAGATTCCCGGCAGCGCCTGCAGTGAGAGCTCGGCCGGGGCGGTCGGGATCGCCATACTGAGCGTGAATCGTTGCCCTCTCCGGGGGCTGGAGGCGGTGTGCCGGCACATTTAGGCCCTGGAGGGTAATGGGGCCGGGGGAGACGCCGGGATGGCTTCTCGTTGTTTCCCCTTGACTGAGAGTGTGTGATGTGGTAGATTACCGCTGGCTGAACAAGCTGGTGGTGAGCCGGGCTGGAAAGTTGAAGGCGCCGGCTCGGTTTTGTTTGGCCGGGCAGCGCCGGCGGTCGGCGGAGCGGGACCTGGGCGCGCCGGGCATCGAAGGGAGTGGCAGCAGTGCCGCGTCAGGCGAGAATTCGCGATCGTGGTTTCTGGTGGGCGTGCACGGAGTGCCGCAGCCGAAACTACACTAGTTATAAGAACAGGCGGAACGATCCGGATCGCATGAGGATCCGCAAGTATTGTCCCGTTTGCCGGAAGCACACCGAGCACCGGGAGACGGGTTTGACGGCCCGGGCGGGCCGCTGACGCCGGGCGCGGCTGTTGCGCTCGGGGATGGACAAAAGAAGAGCAGGTCCCTGGCAGAGACAGGCCCGTAGCTCAATTGGCAGAGCACCGGTCTCCAAAACCGGGTGTTGTCGGTTCGAGTCCGGCCGGGCCTGCCAGAGGGCCGGCGCGGAAACGGAAGCGGCGCCTCGAAACGAACGCTGATGACCTGGCGCCGGTGATTGCGCGGTTGGTATGACCCAAGAGCGACGAGAACAGGACGGCAAGAAGCGGGGGCGATGGGCGCGCTTCAAGGCCTATCTGCGCGATTCCCGCCTGGAGCTCCAGAAGGTGATCTGGCCCACCCCGGAAGAGGTGATCAAGATGACCGGACTGGTGATCGCGGTGGTGATCGTGGTGGGCATCTACATCGTGGTCTGCGACCAGGCACTGATGCAGTTGACGCGGCCCCTGTACGGGGGGCGGTAGCGGGTGAGTCGTCCGCGGCGGTCCGCGGGGTAATCCATCGGTGGTCGGTAATGGCGCCGGGGGATGGTGATGGCTAAACAGTGGTACGTAGTCCATACCTTCACGGGATATGAAGACAAGGTAAAGACGAGCATCGAGCGCCGGGCCGCCTCCGCGGGCCTGAAGGAGCGGATCGGTCACATTCTGGTGCCCACAGAGGAAGAGCTGCGCGGCACCAGAAGGGGCCGCCGCCAGGTGACCAAACACAAGGTGTTCCCCGGGTACGTGATCGTGGAGATGGAGCTGGACGACGAAACCCGGCACCTGGTGCGGAGCACCATGGGCGTTACCGGCTTCGTCGGACCGGACCGGCAGCCCGTGGCCCTGAGGCCGGAGGAAGTAGAGCGCTTGTTGTCTCAGGTGAGCGAGGAGACGCCTGCGCTTCGGGCCGCGTGGGATATAGGCGAGACCGTGCGGATCACCTCCGAGCCCTTCGACGGCATCCACGGCAAGGTGGTGGACCTGGACCTGAAGAGGGAGAAACTGAAGGTGCTGGTCTCCATCTTCGGCCGGGAGACGCCCGTGGAGGTGGACTTCGCGGATGTCGAAAAACTGGACTGAGCGAACCATAGAGAGCGATAGCCGATGGCGAAAAAGGTGCGAGCGGTAGTAAAACTACAGATCGAGGCCGGCAAGGCCACCACCGGGCCCCCGGTGGGTCCCACCCTGGCCCCCCACGGGATAAACCTGATGGAGCTGATCAAGGCCTACAACGCCGCCACCGCGAATCAGGTGGGCTCTATCGTCCCCGTGGAGGTGACCATCTACGAGGACAGGTCATATACCTTTGAGCTGAAGACGCCTCCCGCGTCTCAACTCCTGCGGAAGGCCGCGGGGGTGGAGAAGGGATCCGGCCTGGCCGGGAGAGAGACGGTGGGTCGGGTGACGAAGGCCCAGGTGAAGGAAATCGCCGAGGCGAAGATGCGGGACCTGAATGCCAATGACATCGAGGCGGCGATGCGGGTGATCGAGGGGACCGCGCGGAGCATGGGACTCGAAGTCGTGGAAGAGTGATGAGATGGGAAAGCACGGCAAGCGATATGAATCTGCGGTGAAGACGCTCGAACGGGATAAGACTTACTCCCCCGAGGAGGCGCTTCAGCGCATCAAGGAACTGGCCTCGGCCAAGTTCGACGAGACAGTGGAGGTGGCCATCCGCCTGGGTGTGGACGCCCGCTCGGGCGAGCAGTCCATCCGCGGGGTGGTGACCCTGCCTCACGGCAGCGGAAAGTCGCCGCGGGTGGTGGCCTTTGCGCAGGGCGAAAAGGCCGCGGAGGCGGAGGCGGCCGGGGCCGATCTGGTGGGGGGGCAGGAGTTGGTGGCGAAGATCGAGGGGGGCTGGAAAGATTTCGACGTGCTGGTGGCCAGCCGGGACATGATGCGCATCGTGTCCCGGC
>WFSF01000134.1 GCA_015486155.1 Armatimonadota bacterium | reverse complement strand
CAGCACCCCGTCTCCGCCCCGCGCCAGCCCCGCCGCCTCCCCTCGCCAGAAGAACTCGTCGGCGAAGCGATACCCGGAGCCGGGCGCGAGGTTCAGGGTAGAGGCGCTCTCGAACACCTCTCCAGAGGGCTTTCTTGCGCATCCCACCAGCGCGCCCAAAGCCGCGGCCGCCAGAAGAACTTTCAGGACTCTGATGCGCCCGCCATCTGAATGCCACCGCCGCCCGCGTCCCATCTCTCGGCTCCTCCGGAACATGCCCTCATCGGCGTTTGGTCCGCGCCCGCGCCAATGTCACCCCCCAATTTTCTTGTCCTCGTTCGCCGCAGCCAGGCCAAATCATTCTCGATTCTGCATTTTCGACCACGGCCGCGGCCGGCGCGCCGATGGCCGACTACTCCCCCCGCCACCCGTGCTTCCCCACCAGGGGCACGAACACGCACCCGCAGAGGGACTCCTGTGTGATCTTGCCGCCGCGTTTCGTGACCACCACCAGGGTCTGCCCCCAGCGGTCCCCCAGCGGAAGCACCAGACGCCCGCCCTCCTTCAATTGGGAGAGCCAGGGCGGGGCGATCTCCGGCGCGGCCGCGGTGACGATGATGCGGTCATAGGGCGCGGCCTCCGCGTACCCCTCGCTTCCGTCTCCCACCACCACGTGCACGTTCCCATAGCCCAATTCTTCGAGCACGCTCCGCGCCTGCGCGGCCAGCTCCGCAAACCGCTCCACCGTGTACACCTCGCGCGCCAATTCGGCCAGAACGGCCGCCTGATATCCGGAGCCGGTGCCGATCTCCAACACGCGCTCGTCACCCGTCAGCCGCAGACACTCGGTCATCAACGCCACCATGTATGGCTGCGAGATGGTCTGGCCGCAGGAAAGCGGAATCGGATGATCCCCATAGGCGGCCGGGTGATCCGGGTTGGGGAGAAAGCGGTGGCGGGGGATTCTCTCCATGGCCGCCAGCACCCGGGGATCCTTTATGCCGCGGCCCCGGAGTTGGCGCTCGACCATCCGCCGGCGTTCCTCCCGGCGCGCGGCCGCCTCCTCGTTTTCCTCCCCGCGGCCGCGGCGGAACTTGGAATCATCACGCATGATATGGCTGCACGCTCCGGGCGATGGCATTATAGCACAGCCTCCCGGCCGGGTTTCAGCGGGGAATATCGGCGTGGCGGGAGGCGAGCGCGCTTTGCGGGGGCGGATCCTGCCCGCGTTGACCCCCGATGAGGAGAGAGGTATACTCTGGCCGGAATCGGGGCGTAGCGCAGTTTGGCAGCGCGCCTGCCTTGGGCGCAGGAGGTCGTGGGTTCAAATCCCGCCGCCCCGACCAGCCGGGGCGCCTTCCCGACGACGAGATTCGTACCCCGGCCGGCAGGAGCGCGCCCTGAAGGCTCAGAAACCAGGATAGGAGCCGGGCCCTTCTGCTTCTCTTCTATAGCGAAGCGGTGGAGGCGGGGGCCTGGCTCCCTTTCATCTGCATCATGTCGCTCCCAAGGGAAATCCCCGGCCGGCTCACCTCGGTACATGCGCCTTTGGATTGTGTGTGGCCGCGTGAGCATAACCGGCCCCGCGCAGCCGCAGGTGATCGAAGAGGGAGGCGACGACGACTCGTCCCTTGATCGCGTCGAGCGGAACCGGGCCGAAGTAGCGGCTGTCGTAGGAGTTGTTGGTCGCGTCTCCCAGCACATAGACGCTGCGCGGAGGAACGACCACCTCCATCACCCGGCCCACCGCCGGAGATGCCTGGACGAGCCTCTGCAACCTCGCGATCTCCTTGGGGTCGGAGGTCACGTAGTCCGGCTTCCCCGCCATCTCGTCGAAATCCAGTCCCCAGAGTCGGTCGCCGGGGAGCCCCGCCACCCGTTTTATGCAGGTCTCTCCGCCGATGGTGAAGATCACCACATCTCCTCTATGCAGGGACTTCGGATCTCGAAGCAGCCGCATCAGGAATATTTGACCATCCTTGAAGGTGGGGAACATGGACTCTCCGATCACCACCCCCGGGCGGATGGGCAGCGCGGCGAAGAGAGCCGACAGGGCCAACGCGACGAAACACCACAACTTGATCCCGCCCCGCCGGACGGCGGGCGGGCGCCGATTGAAGATGTGCTCTAGCATGGGGCAGCCTCACGCGCGGCCGGGCCTGGCGGCCGGGCCGCAATGCAGGAATCACCATGCTATCTCGGTATGAGAGAGATTCGACTTGAGGGCGCGGGCGCGACACGCGCGCCGTTTCGCGACACGCGGGTTCTGAAGCCGCCGGCGCGCTCCATGCGCCACAGAGAGAACGGAGAGAAGAGGAGCGCAGGGGCCGAAGAGAAGGGAGATCTCCGGGTGGATTGCTGGTGGGGGTTCCTTTGAGGATACGCTATGAGACTCCGGAGATCTCCGCTCTGATTATACCCCAAGATATGTCGTTAAACCACTTCTGAAACCAACAAAACGGACCATTGAGCGACGGAGAGGGACCCCCGGAAATCAGCCCTGATGGGCGGGTTGGGGCGCGAGAGCGCCGAAATACGGGAAATATTCGCACCCATCCCACGGCTGGTCGGAAGGCGCGACAACCAGCGGACACTCGTCCCAGGGCAACTCAGGGGCGTCCTCGATGGGCCAGATTCGCCTCGCGATCGCGCGACACGAGGGCTTCGGCCTGCTGCATGCCACCAGAAAAACCTGCTCTACTCCACGTGTGCGCAGCAGATTCAGCCGTTCCCTGTGCCTCTTACGCGCCAACTCCGCGTTTTCACACATCATCCAACCCCCTCGGCCCTCAATCCAGGCTCCAGAATGTTGGTTTTCTACACCATGCTAGGAGGATGAGAGCTGTTCATCAACCCGGGTTTGTCATGGTATTGTGCGATACGCGTGCTGTAATCCGCGCAAGTCCATCTCCTCAACACACACCGTCATGGTATTTCGCCGAGATGCGAATCGGCACCTTTTAGGCGAAAAAACGCGGCCCTGAAAGCCGGTCCCGCGCCCGCGGTCATCCCCGGCTTTTGAGCGAAATATGGAACAACCAACTAGCGGACGATAGGCGGTCGCAGCGACGGGCCGCTGACAAGGGGTTGGGCCGTAGGCTTGAGATGGCACAAGTAGGCGCGGCCGGCGGAGGCCGGCGGCGCGGGGTCCATTGCCTCGTGGCGTGACGGACGCGGGAAATGGTGGTGGGCCCGCAACAGTGGCGGATCTCTGGACGCCCGGGGTCTTATGACCCCGGGCGTTTGTTTCTGGTAGGGAAAAGGGATCACAGCCGGCTGGGAAGGTGGAACAAAATGAGATCACTCATGACGCGACCGACGGGCCGGAGAACATCCGTGGGAGGCCGGTGCGCTGGACTCACCATCATCGAGGTGCTCGCCACGGCCATCATCTTGGGCATCGGTCTGGTGGGAGTGGGGTCCATGGTCACTTATGCCACCATTTCCCACAAGAGGGCGGCCAACTACACCATCGCGGCCGCCCGCGCCTCCAAGGAGCTCGAGCGGGTACGGGAGGCGGGATACCTGGGGGCGGCCATCACTCCGGCGCTCTTCCCCGAGGACCAGTACACCCTCGAGGGCGACGAACTGGCCTGGTTCAACGTGGATGACCTGGAGAACGGCAGGGGGGCGGTTATCATCTATCAGGACCCGGAAGCGGATGAAACCAACCCGGATACGGGAGAGCCCTACTCCAACCTGAAGCGAGTCTACGTGTGGATATCCTGGGGGGGCAACCGCTTCCTGCACGGCACCTACCTGGCGATGACCATGATCGCCAACCGGCCCTGAGGAGAGGACCCATGGGAAGACTTAGAGCCTCTAACAAAACCCTTTCTGAAGGAAATTGAAGGTAATGAGGGCACAGCCGAGTTTGAGGAAGGCGAGGTGGATGTCCTCCCGGCGTTCCCAGCGGATGCGGAGGCGGCGAAAATGATGCAGCCAGGCGATGGTGCGCTCTAT
>WFSF01000133.1 GCA_015486155.1 Armatimonadota bacterium | reverse complement strand
GCGCTGGGGGGCTGGTGCGACGGGATCGCCGACCTTAATTTCGGCGCCCTGGAGCACCCGCGCGAAGATTCCCTCCCTGGGCATGACGCAATCGCCCACTTGCTCGAAGATGGCGCAGTGGTCGTGGCAGACCTTGCCGAGCTGGGTTATCTCCAGCAGCGCCCCGCCTACCCGCAGCCGGTCGCCGACGCGCAGCCGCCCCAGGTCAATGCCCTCGGTGGTGAGGTTCTCGGCGAAGGATCCCGGCCCCACCTCCGCGCCCTTGGCCTGCATCTTGGCGATGCTCTCCATCGCGAGCAGGCTCACCTGGCGGTGCCAGGGGCCCGCGTGGGCGTCGCCCTCGATGCCGTGATTCTCCACCAGGCGGGCGGCGGGCACGTTGGATTTTGCCATTCCCCTTTTGGGGCTGATGGAGATGGCCGCTATTCGACCGCGTTGCTTCTCCATGGGGTGCTTCCTTCCGGGCGCTATGGCGCCACCGTATATGTATTTCGGCGGCGGGATTTCCGCTCCTCCAGTTCGAGGGTTCGTATTTCGCGTTCTGCAACGTCGTTTCCATTTTGGCCGCCGGGCGCGGCTGATTTTGTGGAACAAGAATGACGGCAGAGGCTGGCCGGGGACGGCCGCCGGGGCGGCGTGGCACCCACCTGGTTGGGCCAGCATTCTGTTGGGATCGCGACGAGCGCGGGGAGGGATGCCGTCGGTGAGCAAGGCAACTCGTTCATCGGCACGACGGCCTGGAGGTTATAGATGGACAGGATAACCGGGTGGTATCGTGTCGGAGGGCGCTGCTCGGCGAGATGCACGCGTTGCCCGCGGTTTGTGGTTCGCTCCACGCGCTCACAGCGCGGCTCCGTGTTTATCTTCGCGATGACCGCGTTGTTCGTGCTGCTGATGCTGGGGACGATCAGCATCCAGGTGGCGATGCAGAGCCTGCATCGCGCGGCGGTGGAGCGGCAGTCCGCGGTGGCGTTCAATCTGGCGGAGAGCGCGGCCGACATGGCCGAGGCGTGGCTGCGCGCGCAGGGCACACCGCCGGTGTATGGTCCGATCGATCCGCTGGGAGGGGAGCAGACCCTGGATGCGGGCACGTACAGCGCGCTGATCTACTGCGACGACGATAACCCGGGGGCCTGGCAGAAGTCCTACACCATCGTGGCGACGGGCACCGCGGCGCACAGCAACATCACCCGCCAGGTGATCCTGAGGGTGCAGCAACAGAGCTTCGCGCTGTATTCGTACTTCACCGACCAGGAACGGTCCTCGGTGTCCAATGGCACCATCTGGTTCTACGCGCGGGACCGGCTTCACGGCCCGGTGCACAGCAACGACAGGTTGCATATCAGTTGGGACTATACCTCGGCGGATCCCATCTTCTATGACACGGTCTCCAGCGCGGCGAACGGGGTCTCCTGGAAACCGAGGAGGCCGCACAATGCGCGGGAGTGGAGGCGGGTGATGGAGGGGGGACGGGACGCGCTGACCCTGGGGGCCGACTACATCCCGCTGCCGGATTCCACGGAACAGCAGAAGATCGCGGCCTGGGGGGACGACACCGGGTTCCCCACCACGCGGGGAGTGTATGTGCCCACGGTGGGCAATTCGGTGGACGGGGGGATCTACATCAAGGGCAAGTGCCAGATCGAATTCAGCGTGGACGTGCCCACGGGCAATCAGATCATTGACATCACCCAGAGGGGCAAGACCACCCGGATCACCGTCGACCGGCCGGCCAACGAGACGATCGTGGATGATGGGAGCTCGGGAAGCCCCCACTACTATGTGGGCGTGCCCAATGGGGTGATCTACTCCACCGGGAATATCACCAGCCTGAGCGGCACGCTGGCGAACAACTGGGAGAACGGCTCGACCATTCTCCAGAGGAACGCCTGGACCATAGCCACCGACGTCAACGCAGGCAAGGACATCACCATCACCGACAATCTGGAGTACCAGACCGAGCCGAAGTCGGACAAGCCGGCCACTCACCCGAGCAACCTGCGGGCTCCCACCCTGGGCATGGTGGCGAGAAACGTGATCGTGGCGACCGGGTGCCCCAACGAGATGACGATAGACGGGGTGATTCTGGCGGGAGGGGAGAACACCAGCCAGGGATCGTTCTACTATGAGGGGTGGAGGGACTACAAGCGCAACCGGCTGCACGTGCTGGGCGGGATCATCCAGAAGAAGCGCGGGCCGGTGGGGACGTTCAACCCCAATAACAATGTCCAGGTGAGCGGCTACAACAAGGATTACCGGTATGATCCGCGGATGGTGGACGCTCCGCCGCCCTTCTTCCCCACCACGGGGCAGTTCGATGTGAAGTCCTGGCAGTACAAGTAGGGGCAGAGGAGGAGAGATGCGGCTGCGAAGACGAGCAAGAGGATTCACCCTGATAGAGTGCCTGGTGGCCATCGGGATACTGGGG
>WFSF01000132.1 GCA_015486155.1 Armatimonadota bacterium | reverse complement strand
GCTCCATCAGCTCCAACCCCGGGATCCCGCGTTCCTGGATCGCCCTGCGGTCCAGGGCCCTCATCTGGTCGGCGGTGAGAACCTTCATGGCCGCCCCTCCGCCGCGGTTTCCCCGGTCACCCTCGCGACCACCGCCACCGCGTACTCCCGGCTGTGGGAGAGAGAGAGCAGCAGCTGCGCCCCCTCCGGCAGCCCGGCGGTCCTGGCGGATTCGCCGTGCAGGCGCAGGAATGGGCGATTGCGCTCCCCGGAGACCACCTCCACCTCCTGCCATCTCAACCACCTGCCCACCGCCTTGGCCGTCGCCTCCTTTGCGGCGAAGCGGGCCGCGTAGTGGGGCGCGGGATCGGCCTTCTGGTCACAGTACTGGCGCTCGCGGGCGGTGAACAGCCGCGCCTTCATGTCGGGCCACCTGGTGAGCGCCTCGCGAATGCGCCGGGTCTCGATGATGTCTATGCCGAGCGAAGTGAGCATGGTCTCTCTTCGATGCCTCTCTTTGTCTCCGCCCTCCAATGCCGCCGCGGTTCGACCTAGTTCTCCAGTTGCGAAAGCAGTTGCACGCGCCCCGCCAAGGGCGTGCTCCGAGTCATCTCCACCAGTTCCCGGTCAGCGGTCACCAGCACGGCGTCCAGCGAGACCGCGAGCGCAAGATACCATGCGTCATAGTAACCGATCCCCAGCCGAGATCCAACTTCGAGCGCCGCCAGGGCGAGCTCGCGCGAGGCCGCGATCATTCGCACCGGCAACGCGAGAAAGCGGCTGAGAACGGTCTGCGCCGTCCCCTCGTCAGCCTCCCCCAGGCGCACCTTCCGCAGGGCCAGATTCCCCATCTCATGGACGATCAACTCCGGCGCGGCCACCTCCCAGGGGCCCTCCCGCCCGGTGGGCATCAGTCGCAGAGCCGTGTCAGATCCCTCTTCCGGGAAATACCACTTGGCGGCCACGCAGGCGTCAACCACGCAGCGCCTCATTTTTCATTGCTCTCTTTACCGGTCGGCGAAGCCGATACCGGGTGACCGCGGTCCCGGTCCTCCCGGATCAGCCGGGCCGAATCGGTCTGGCGGGGATAGCGGCGCGCGATGAACTCCCTCAGCCGCGCCGCCTCGGCCGCGTGGTCCACCGCGGCCCAGTCCGCCTCCCGCTGCAGGAGCAACTTCAGCTCCTGTTGGAGGGAACGGCGGCCGGCCGCGGCCCTCTTTCTCAGCACGCTCAGCGTCTTCTCGGGCACATCCCTGATCAGTACGTCCGCCATCTTCAACCACCCCGTGGGCTCGGCGGCGGACTGCGCCTCCGAGTGAGGTCCGCTGCAGACCGGATGATAGCATTATGATAGCGCCTCCCGTCCGCGCCGTCAACGCCCGGGCCCAGGGCGCACCGCCACACAGGCCGTCCATCCCTCCTCCCCCACGGTGCTCACCATTTCCAGCCCCGCTTTTGCGAGCGCATCCTCCACCATAGTCGCCACCGACCCCTCGAAGCCGGAACCGATGAAGGTCCCACCCGGATTGAGCAGCGCGCGCGCCTCTCCCGCCAGCCGCATCACCTCCTGGGCGAGGATGTTGCACACGATCAGGTCGAAGGAGCCCTGGTGGTCGGAGAGCAGGTCGCCCTCGAAGACCTTGACGACGTCCGCCACTCCATTGCGGCGGACGTTCTGGCGGGCGACGGAGACCGCCCCCGGATCGCTGTCGGTGGCGATCACCTCTCTGGCGCCCAGCACGGCCGCGGTGATCGCCAGAATCCCGCTTCCACAGCCCACATCCGCCACCCGATCCCCCGGCCTGAGGCGGCCCACCAGCAGCCGCAGGCAGAGGCGGGTGGTGGGGTGGTCGCCGGTGCCGAAGGCGGCCCCCGGATCGAGGGTTACCGCACATTCTCCAGCCTCGGGCCGATATTTTTCCCAGCTGGGCGCGATCACCAGGCCGGGCGCGACGCGCCACACCTTGAAGTGCTGTTTCCACAGGCTCTCCCAGGCTTGGGGCGATACCGTGCGATGGGTGATAGTGCCAGGGCCCAGCCTGAGGCCCTCCTTTTCCAGGGCGGCCAGGCGCCGGCGGATTGCCGCCAGCCGCTCGTCCACCTCCTTTGCCTCTGATAGGTACGCGGTCACCCTGACGTGCAATGGAAGTCGTTCTTCCACGATTCCCTTCGCGCCGATGGAGAACAGCGCGTCGCTGATTCCCTCTACCGCCTCCGGGTGCACCAGAATGGTAATCTCCACGTGTTGTGCTTCCTGTCCGCTCATGTCGGCACGCGCTCCACCACCAGATCTGATTACGGCATGAGTGAGACGGTGCCCCCCAAGGCCGGCACGGCAAGAAGGCCGCGGCCGGCGTTCGCGGCGCGTTGACCCCGCGAAAGACGCCGTGCTATCATGCCGCAGCCATGTCCGATGTCTCGATTATTGTTGCCACAGACTGCGGCTCCACTACCACAAAAGCCATCCTCATCGAGCGCGCGGAGGGCGGATACCGTCTTCGCGGCCGGGGGGAGGCTCCCACCACCGTGGAGGCTCCTTTCGACGACGTGACGGTGGGCGTGGTGAACGCGGTCGGAGAACTCGAAGAGCTGACCGGCCGCCGTTTTCTGGCCGACGGCCGGGTGCTCACGCCCTCGGCCGCCGGCAAGGGGGCCGATTTATACGTCTCCACCTCCAGCGCGGGCGGCGGGCTCCAGATGCTGGTCACTGGGGTGGTGAAAAACATGACCGCGGAATCCGCCCAGCGGGCCGCGCTGGGCGCAGGGGCCATCGTGGTGGACGTGATCGCGGTGGACGACGGCCGCCCCGATCACGAGCGCATCGCCCGCATCCGCTCCCTCAGGCCGGATATGATCCTCATGTCCGGCGGAACGGAGGGCGGGGCCGTCCAGCAGGTGCTCGACACCGCGGAATTGCTGGTGGCCGCGGCCCCCAGGCCGCGCCTGGGCCGCAGTTTCCGACTCCCAGTCATCTACGCCGGCAACTCGGCCGCGCGCGACAAGGTGAAGGAGGTGCTGGGCGACCGGGTGGAGGTGATAGTCACGGAAAACCTCCGCCCCCGGCTCGAGCAGGAGCACCTGGGGCCGGCGCGGGAGGAGATACACCGCCTCTTCCTAGAGCACGTGATGGCCCAGGCCCCCGGCTACGACAAACTGCTCGCCTGGACCAGTGAGCCCATCATGCCCACCCCGCGGGCGGTGGGAGAGATGGTGCAGCTCGCCGCGCGCGAGGAGGGCGTTTCGGTGCTCGCGGTGGACATCGGGGGGGCCACCACGGACGTGTTCTCCGTGTTCGACGGACAGTTCAACCGCACCGTCTCCGCCAATCTGGGCATGAGTTACAGCATCTGCAATGTGCTGGCCGAAGCGGGCGCGGCCGGCATCCGCCGCTGGGCGCCCGTCCCGGTCGGGGAGAACGAACTGCGCAATCGCCTGCGCAACAAGATGATCCGCCCCACCACCATTCCCCAGACCATCGAGGACCTGCTGATCGAACAGGCGGTGGCCAGGGAGGCGCTGCGGCTGGCGTTTCTGCACCACGCCGCCCTCGCCTCCGGCCTGAAGGGGGTGCAGCAGGCCCGCACCATGGCCGATCTTTTCACCCAGGCGGGCAGCGGGGCCACCCTGGTGGATATGATGCGCCTGGGCCTCATCATCGGCAGCGGCGGCATCCTCTCCCACGCCCCCCGCCGGGAGCAGGCCGCGCTGATGATGATCGACGCCTTCCAGCCCGAAGGGGTCACCAGGCTGGCGGTGGACTCCATCTTCATGATGCCCCAACTGGGCGTGATGGCCTCCGCCCTGCCGGAGGCGGCGATGGAGGTCTTCCGGCGGGACTGCCTGGTGCCGCTGGGCACGGTGATCGCACCGGTGGGCCGGGCGAAGGAGGGCGAGGTGGTGCTGGAATGGGAGATAGGGGGCCAGAGCGGCGAATTGCGCTCCGGCCGGTTGCTCCGCGTGCCGCTGGCCGCGGGCGAAGAGAGGGAGGCCGCGCTTCATCCCAGGCGGGGGATGGACATCGGGGAGGGGCCCGGCCGCGCCTGGAGCGGGCGGGTGCAGGGCGGGGCCGCGGGCGTCATCCTCGATGGCCGCGGGCGGCCGCTCCGCCTGCCGGAAGGCGAGACCGAACGCCTGGGAAAACTGGACGAGTGGATGCGCGCGGCGGGCGCGCTGCCCGGGAGGGAGTGACAGATGCCGGTGGCCTATACCCCAGGCCTGCGAATCACCGCGGACGCCGTCGTGCGCCAATCCCGCCGCCTTCCCCTGAAGGGGGAGGTGCTGGTGCAGGTGGGCGATTCCGTGACCGCCGACCAGGTGGTGGCGAGGGCGGAAATGCCCGGCAACCTGCACACCCTGCGCGCCGCGCAACTGCTCCACATCACCCCCGAGGAACTGCCCCAGTACCTGCTCAAGGGTCCGGGAGACGCGGTGGAGGCCGACGAGGTGATCGCCCGCACCTCCGGGCTGTGGGGGCTGTTCAAGAGCGAGGCGCGCGCGCCCATCTCGGGCGTGATCGAGGAGGTGGTGACGGCCTCCGGCTACCTCCGTCTGAGGGAGCCGCCGAAGCGGGTGGAGGTGACGGCGCACGTCGCCGGGCGGGTGGTTGAAGTGATGGAGGCCGAGGGCGCGCTGATCGAGACCAGGGGGGCGTTGATCCAGGGAATCTTCGGGGTGGGCGGAGAGCGCAGGGGCCGGCTGCGCCTGGCCGCGGCCGGGCCCGATCAGCCCCTCTCCGCGGAGGCGCTGGGCGACTGCCGCGGGTGTGTCGTGGT
>WFSF01000131.1 GCA_015486155.1 Armatimonadota bacterium | reverse complement strand
TTCGCCAGCGTGTGCGTGATCGCCGACGTCAACGTCGTCTTCCCGTGGTCTACATGCCCGATCGTTCCCACGTTTATGTGCGGCTTCGTTCGCTCGAATTTTGCCTTCCCCATCGCTCAATGCTCCCTGTTTACGATTGGTTGCAGTCTTATATGCGAATAGGTCGCCGGGATGTCCTGGATTTCCCTTGCACCTCGGCGCCCGTACGCCGGGTATTGTACCGAATGTGGTCATCCTGTCAAGGCGAACGCGATCCTATCGGCGGGCAGGGCCGCCGTGCGCAGCCGCCCCGGCGCGGCTTGTCCCGCCCGCCTCCGCCCGGCCGTCATTTCCCGGCCAATACCTTGCCCTCCCCACAGGAGGAGCACTCCCACCCGCCGAAAACTACTCACACGGGACGGCGAATCAAAGTGATCTGCGGCTGAGCGTGGAGCCCCATGGCTGATCCTGTCGAGATAACCAGGGCGCTCACCGAGAGCGCGGAGCGGGTGATCATAGGCAAGCGGGAGGCGGTCCGGCTGGCGGTGATCGCGTTGCTCGCCGACGGCCACCTGCTGATCGAGGATGTGCCCGGGGTGGCGAAGACCATGCTCGCCCGCACGCTGGCCCGCTCCATCGGGGCCAGTTTCCGCCGCATTCAGTGCACCCCCGACCTGCTGCCCACCGATATCACCGGGCTCTCCATCTTCAATCAGCGCACCGCGGAGTTCGAGTTCAGCCCCGGCCCGATAATGGCGAACATAGTGCTGTGCGATGAGATCAACCGGGCTCCCCCGCGCACCCAGTCCGCGCTGTTGGAGGCGATGGGAGAGCGCCAGGTGACGGTGGACGGAGTGACCCACCGGCTATCCCGGCCCTTCTGCGTGATGGCCACTCAGAATCCCATCGAGTACGAGGGGACCTTCCCGCTGCCGGAGGCCCAGCTCGACCGCTTCCTGCTGCGCATGACGATCGGCTATCCCTCTGCGGAGGCGGAGAGCACGATGTTGCTCCGCCTACAACTCTCCCACCCCATCGAGCAGGTGCAACAGGTGCTCAGCCTGGAGGACCTGGTGGCCGCCCAGGAAGAGGTGCGGCGGGTGTTCGTCCACCAGAAGGTCCGCGACTACGTGGTGCGCCTGGTACAGGCGACGCGGTCTCATTCGGATGTCGCGCTGGGCGCCAGCCCGCGGGGCTCGCTCGCGTTGCTCCGTTGCGCGCAGGCGTGGGCGGCGTGCGAGGGGCTGGGTTTCGTGCTGCCGGACCACGTGAAACCGCTGGTTGAGCCGGTGCTCGGGCACCGGCTGGTGCTCGCGCCCGAGGCGCGGCTCGCCGGCCGCACCCCCAAGGCCATCCTGGACCACATCACTACGACGGTGGAGCCTCCGGTCGGAGAACACTACGCGGGTCCCTAGCCGCGGAGTAGAGAACCCTCATGTTCACTTCCCGCGAACCCCGCCGGGCGTATATCCTTCTCCAGGGCAATTCTATCGGCGCGTACCTCGCCAGCAGCTCATCCTCTCGCCGGCCGCGGGAGACGTCATAGAGCACCAGGTCCGGCCGCAAGTGCAGCACCGAGTAATCGAAATCCCATTTCGCGTGCCCCGGCACGAACCGAAGCAGAGCGCGTCTGGTGGTCGGTATGCGTGCGGTCTGGCGGGCGATATGCCGGTCACACCGCCCCAGCAGGTCGTGGCAGCGGCGGTGGACGAAATACGGGGTGGCCCCAGCCCACCCGACCGCTACCAGCGCCCTGTCGGTTGTGGCGGAACGAATGATCCGGGCGATGGCCACGTTCTCGGCGTTCTGCTCCCGGTACATCGGAGGGGCCGCGAAGGTCCACTCCGCCGCCGAGGTCGGCCCGAAGCGATTGCCCGCCACCACCAGGGCGACCAGGAGCGCGACCGCCGCCGGGCGCACCGAGACCGCCAACACCCCACCCGCGTCGCGCAGCCCCCGATCGGCCCAAGACACCACCTCCGCGAGGCCTACCGCGAGCAGCGCGAAGAGCAGCGGCATCGCAGTGGCTATATAACGGTTCGCTCCACCCCACCACTCCCACGCATCTCCGCCCACGTAGACACTGTAGGCGCACTGCACTAGAAAGAGGGTCAAGAGCAATGACTTGCCCCTGCTGCGACGCCGGAATGCGGGCAGCGCCCCCAATGCCAGCATCCACCAGGGAGCATGGCGAAGGAATCTCAAGAAGTAGATCCATCCTCTCAGCACGCGCAGGCCGACGGGATAGCCGGTCATCTTCAGGTAGTACGTGTTGGGCAGCGGATCAGCGTAGTAGGCCAGGCTGAAGGCGATCTGCGCGCCCGTGGAGAACGCCAGCGTTCCCATCCCCCAGGCCAGGTGCCGCCGCCGATGTTCCCTGTCGGCGAGAAGCGCGAACGCGGTGTACGCGGCCAGCCATGGCGCCGCGTCGAGACGCACCAGACAGGCCGCGCCGAGGAGAAGATAGGGAACGCCCGTGAATCGCGCGCGCTCGTCCGGGGAGATGAGATTGGAGGTGGAGACGGCCGCGGCCAGCAGCAGGGCCAGCAGTCCCACCTCCATCCCCTGCAGGGCCCAGTTGTTGAGCGGCAGATAAAATGCGGTAAGCGCCACCACGGAAATCCCGGCTACTTGAGAGCCACTGGAGATCCTGAGCGCCAGGCGTCGGAGAGAGAGCAACAGCAGCAGCACACACAGTCCGCTGGTGATCTGGATGGGCAGGCTCATCAGGCGCTCCGGAATGGGCAGCAGGTGCCACAACGACATGTAAAGGGTCCAGAGGGGCGAGGTGAATCCCTGCACCCGCTCGCCGCCCGGGTTCCACACCAGGCCATGCCCCTCGGCGAGATTGCGGGCATAGCGCATGGAGATCATGGCGTCGTCGAAGAGGCAGAAGTAACGCTCCCCGCCGAGATGGAAGCTGGTGCGGTAGATGAAGGCGGCCGCGTACGCCGCGTAGCAGACCAGCAGAAGTGTGACAACCAGAGACGCAAGTCTTCCGGAAGCCGCGCGGCTGCGTGTCGAGGTGGTTCGCGCAGATGTCATCAAGTGCTCGATCTACACCATGGCTGCTTGTCGGCTATTCTCGCGGGAGGCGAGAAGCCGTGTCAAGCGCCGCGGTAGGGCTGCTGTGGCGCTATCCCAACTGCACCCAGCGCGCCGCGCCCTGCTCCTCGAAGGGTGCCGTACGCGGCTCCAGCGCACGATGAAAGGTGCCGCTGATGAAGCGGAGGAGCCAGACGAGGATGTAGATCGCCATCGCGATGCAGATGGCGAGGCCGATCCTCTTGACCAGACGCTCGTTTCTCTCGGAGGGCAGCATGAGGCGTCACCTCCCGCCATAGAAGAAGGCGGGCCCGCTGAAGACGGGCCCGCCTCTCACGCGCCGCCGACCGTCACCGTCAAGATCCTGGGACAAACTTCTGCACACGGTTGTTGCCCAATTCAGTAACATAGACCGCGCCCTGTCCGTCCACGGCCACCGCCACGGGCATCTCGAATTCGCCCTCACCGGAGCCGCGTTTGCCCAAGACGTACCGGAGTTCTCCTTCGGGCGAGAAGCACTGGACGCGGTGATTGCCGAAGTCGGCCACGTAAAAATTGTCGTGCGCGTCCACACACACCGCGTACGGGCGGTCGAACTGACCGGGCTCGTCTCCGGACTCACCCCATTTGCCGTCGAAGTCCGCCTTGTCCGGCTTGGAGAACGTGAATCTCTGCACCCGGTCGTTTCCCAGGTCGCAGACATAGAGGCGATCCTTGCTGTCCACCGCCAGCCCGGCGGGATTGTTGAATTGCCCATCCTGCCGGCCCTGGATGCCCCACATCATCACGAATTTGCCCTTGCTGTCGAACTTGTGTATGCGGTTGTTGTTGAAGTCGGATACGTACACGTATCCCTTGGAATCCACCGCCACCCCATAGGGATAGATGAATTTGCCCGGCGCTTCGTCATACCCGAAGGGCGCGCCCCGGGCGCCGAAGGAAAGCAGGAACTTGCCCGAAGGAGAGTACTTCGAGATGCGGTTGTTCCAGCAGTCCACCACGTAGATATTGCCCTCGCGGTCGGTGGTGAGGGAGCGGGGCCGCATCAATTCGCCCTTGCCCAGACCAGTCTTGCCGAAAGCGGAGACAGGGTTTCCCTGGGCGTCACAGCGAATGATGCGGTCGTTCCACGTGTCGGCCACCAGAAGATGGCCCTCCTTGTCCACGCCCACACCCTCAGGGTGGTCAATCTTGCCCACCGACGATCCCCTGCCGTCCCACTGCGTCTTGAATGCCGGCGCCTTTGCCTTCGGCCCCCCGCACCCGGCCGCCAGCGAGACCAGCAGTAGCAACACCGCCGCCTTGCGCACGCCCGTCATCACATTTCCTCCCAACGGAGTTCAGCGGATTATAGTCCTCTCATTTCGCCGGCGTCAACCGGACCGCCTGCCCCCCCTTGCCCCCTTTCAACGGCTAACCTGCGGCCAGGTGGCAGGCGACCAGGTGGCCCGGCGCCAGGGCCCGCAGCTCCGGCTCCACCTGTCGGCACTCGGCCGCCTGGTTCAGGTAGCAACGGGGATGGAAACGGCATCCCGAGGGCACGGCCAGCGGGCTGGGGGGCTCTCCCTTGAGACGCGGCGCCTCCGGTCCTTCCTCCGCCCCCACCCGCGGCACCGCCCCCACCAGGGCGCGGGAATAGGGGTGAAGCGAGCGCGCTATCACTGATTGCGCAGGGCCGATCTCCACCACCTTTCCCAGGTACATCACCGCGATGCGGTCGCTCACATGGGAGACCACGCTGACATCATGAGAGATGAAGATGGTGGTCAGGGAGAAGCGTTGCCGCAGGTCCCGCATCACCTGCAGAATCTGGGCCTGAATGGAGACATCGAGAGAGGCCACCGGCTCGTCGGCCACGATCAGGTCGGGCTTGCAGGCGAGGGCGCGCGCGATGCCGATGCGCTGCCGCTGTCCCCCGCTGAACTGGTGGGGGAAACGATCGGCCTGCCGGGGATCTATTCCCACCGTCTCCAGGAGTTCGTCCACACGCCGCCGCAGTTCCTCCCCCTTCGACCTCTCCCACAGTTGCAGCGGCAATCCGACGATCTGACGGACCGTCTTGTGGGGATTGAGGGAGGCGAAGGGATCCTGGAAGATGAGCTGCATGCGCGGGCGCATTCTCCTGAGCTCCCGCTCCGGGAGGGCCAACACATCCACTCCGTCGAAGACCACGCTCCCGGAGGTGGGCGGCTCCAGGCAGCAAATGAGGCGGCCCAGCGTGCTCTTGCCGCACCCGCTCTCTCCCACCAGGCCCAGGGTCTCGCCGCGCGCCACCTCCAGGGTGACGCCGTCCACGGCGCGCAGGGCGCGTCTCCCCACCCGGTAGTGTTTCACCAGGTCTGTGACCCGCAACAGGGGAGAGACTTCGTTCATGCCGTTTCCCCCTCTCCTGCATACAGATGGCAGCGGACCATGTGTGCGCCGTCTTCGAGGTAACAGGCCGGTGGCGCGGACTCCGCACACCTCGCAGAGGCCTGGGGACAGCGCGGCGCGAACCGGCATCCCGCGGGGGGAGCGAGCAGATCGGGGACCGAGCCGGGGATGGGCACGATGGGGAGGTCCGGCCGTCCCAGCCGGGGGATGCAGCGCAACAGGCCCTGGGTGTAGGGGTGGAGCGGGCGGGCGAGCAGGCGCGCCACCGAGGTCTCTTCCACGATTTGGGCCGCGTACATC
>WFSF01000130.1 GCA_015486155.1 Armatimonadota bacterium | reverse complement strand
GGGTGAGGAGGTTGGCCGCGGCGTTGGGGTTGGGGTTCGGGAGGTGAGTGGGCCAGAGGGTGTCCTTGCGCACGGGCAGGAAATACTCCAGCCCCAGGTAGAGCCCGCCCAGGAAGGTGGCCACGGCAACCAGCCAGCGTTTCCCCCGCGGCCCCAGGAGGAAATGCATGCCTATGAGCGCCAGGATGCTCACCAGGACGGAGCCGACGAGGTGCAGCGCGAGCGACGGGCCGCCGGAGACGGGCTGGAAGAATCCGCTCATCCCTGCGCCCCCGTCGCCAGCCAGCGGAGCAGGAAGTTGTGCGCCTCGTTGCCGGCCGTCCCGTACCAGGTGGCCAGCCCCACCCCCAGCAGCAACAGGGCGATTATCAACGCCTTCACGATGTCCTGGCCCACGAGGCTGCCGGTGAGAGTCGGTTCCTGGGTGAGATAGGCGCTGGCCGCGTAGTATTCGTCACCTATCACCACGTAGTCGCAGGTGGCGATGAAGAAGGGTATCTGGGTCGGATCCGGGCAGCCCGCCACCTGGAGCGCGCCCAGGGCACGGCCGTTCTCGGTGAGGATGAGGGCCTCGGCGTAGAACTGGCCGAAGAAGAAGTTGGTGGCGCACTGGTCGCGGGCCATGATCCCCACTGAGCCGAGGGCATAGGAGAACTGCTCGCCGGAGACGAAGCGCACGTCCTCCTGGTGGTAGGCGTCGGGCCGCCCCGCGGCGACACAGGCCTCTCTCACCGTCTCCTCGGCCACCGGCAGGAGCACGGAGGATGCGGTGGCGACGATGATGCGGGTCGCCTGCAGCGCGGCCAGTTTGACCACGTACGCGAGGATGGCGAGCGCCTGCAGACTGACGATGCTGATGTCGCTCAGGCCGGGCGAGAAGAAGATGGGTTTGCCCATCTCGGTGGCCCGCCCTATCGCCTCCTCAATGGCGCTGAGGCCCGGGATGCGCCGGATGGTCATCTTGCGGCCGCGCTGGGCGAGCACCACGCTGCCCACGATGATGGCGCACATGACGCAAAAGAGCGCGGTCATGAACGGGTTGGCGTGCTCAAGGCTTCCCACGGTTCTCCTCTGCGGTCAGCTCCTCGATGCGAGCGAGCAATCTCTCCACTTGATCAGGGTGGTCGAGCGCCTCGGCGGCGGCCTGCACGTCGGCGGGGGAGAGGAAGAAGCTCAGGAAGGGCCGCGCGAAAAAGGCGGCCTGGCTGAACAGGAACCCGAGGGGGCGGTTGAGCTCGATGAAGAGCGCGGCCGGAGCCTGCAGGCGGCGCGCCACCACCGCCCGCGCGAGCTTCTCGATAACCTGCTCGCGCCGCGCCCGGCGGGCCTCGGCCTCCGCCTCAGGCTCAGGAATCCCGCGAAACCGATTCAGCAGACCTCCGATCGTCTCCACCCACCGCCTCCGTGTGAGCCGCGATGAACTCCATCACTTCGTCGGCGTTGTTCTCGAACCAGAGGTATATACCACGGTAGGCTTCGAGTCTCGAAGGCCGGGGAAGGGGGCTGAGTTTCACGCCCAGGCCGTCCCGCACCACTCTGCGCACCCGGCCCCAGGCCATCTGCCTCCTCATCACCAGCCCGCGCGCTCGCGCCCCCTCCGCGTCCAGGATGTAGCTCACCGGAAAGAGGAAGTCCCCGATCGCCGCCACCAGCAGCGCCGCGGCGAGTATCCCCGCCCACAGTCCGCGGAACGCGACCGCCGCCGCCCACGCCCCGGCGGCCACGATCACCAGCGCGGCCAGCGCCCGCGCCGGCTGTCGCCGGGCGAGGTGGATGGTCCATTGTAGGGCGGGCGGGTCTACGCCCGCCGGTGTGTTCTCACCGTTGGTGTTCATTGGCATTGGTGTGAGCATGAGATGGAGATGTAGGGCTGGCACCCCCGTGCCAGCCAAGGCGCGCATGATCCTTTCCACCGTCGCTTCTGTGCTACGGGGAACGGCGTTGCACAGAGAATCTTGCCGGCTCCTCGCGGATGGCGCTGAAGCGCGACCTGTGGCGTCGGTCGGACTGATCCTCAAGAGTAATGATACACCAGACTTCTTCAGGCAATCGCTCTGCAGCTTTATAGTCTGTAGTAAGGTGACATCTAAAGCTGATATCTGTACTCCTGTGTGCCTCTATGTAGATTGGCATCCGCAGATCGCCTTCCAGAAATGTGCCTTCGCCGTCATCTGCAAGCGACGGTATGGTCACTCTTATACGCTCGACAGAGCCAGGCTGATAACCCTTGTTGCGTAGGCGACCTGAGAAACGAACCCAGGTGCCTATCGGTGCAGGAGATAGACCGCTGCCGCCTATGAAGTTGTACTTCCAGCCAGGAGGTACAGCAAAATAGGTGACTCTAGACTCGCTCAACTTGAAATCACAACGGTCGCGACGGCTCCGCACCATGTGCCAGACCAGCGAAAACACACCGGTCAATGTGCCAATGGTGCCGAGTATCAGGTTGATGACCCTGTAGGGTTCCATGTTCTCGCTGACCCCTTAGAGCAGTTCCGTAAACCCATCTATCCCGGGCCTGCACGAGTCGAGCGCAACGACCGGCGGGCATACTCCGCCTGCGGCGGAGATATATGGCTAGGCCTTTGGCCGCTAGGCCTCCGGCCGCCACGGCGGTCTGTCGCAGGCAGACTTTAGCCGCATGGCGGTCGCCTGTGGCGACCTAGCCACCCGCCTTACAGCAGTTTCGTGAACTCCTCGACCCCAATTCCCGCCTGTCGCAGAATTGCTCGCAGGGTGCCCCGGTCGAGTTCTTTATGTTCCGGGACCGCCACCTGGGAAAAGGGATCATCGCGCCTCAGGATCAGATGGCTGCCTTCCCGTCGTTTGAGGTAGAAACCCAGCCTGCCCAGGGCTTTCACGTACTGCCTGCCCGAGACCACCGGGAGCCGCTTCATACTGCGACCACCATGGCTGAGAAGCGCTCTTCCGGCACAGGCAGTCCGTCCTCCTCCAAGGCTTTGAGGTATCCGGCGATGGCCTCTTTGGCGTTCGCCACCGCTTCTTCCCGGGTCTTGCCCTGGGTGACACAGCCCGGAAGGCTGGGGCACTCCACCACCCACCGACCGTCTTCACCCTCGTACACCACTATCTGTCTCATCGCAGTTTCCTCTCGGCCAATGTCTTCGTTGGGTGGAAATGCAGTCCTGCCCAGTCAGCGCTCCGGTATATTATACCTCTGCTCGCGGGCCCGTGGGTAGATTCTGACCGAGCAACGGGGTAATCCGCCACACGGCCGGCGGGGCGTTCTGTGTCGCCGTTTCCCTTGCGTCTCTCGACGCGCATCGGCGCTCTTCCTTTCGTTGACATCTCTTCGCGGCCGCAGTTATAGTTAGACCGCGCTGTCACCAACTCTAGGAGGCTGTCCGTGGATCTCATCTATTTCGATCATGCGGCCACTACACCCACGCGCCCCGAGGTCATCGAGGCGATGCTCCCTTATTATCGTGAAAAATGGGGCAATCCCTCATCCCTACACACCTCCGGGCGGCTGGCGGCCGAGGGCATGGACAAGGCGCGCCAGGATCTGGCCGCGCTCCTGGGGGCGCTCCCCGAGGAGATCGTCTTCACCGGGAGCGGCACCGAGGCCGACAATCTCGCCCTCATCGGCACCGCCATCGCTCAGGAGAACAAGGGCGATCACATTATCACCTCGCGCATCGAGCACCACGCGGTGCTCCACACCGCTCAGTTCCTCGAAAAGCGCGGCATGAAAGTAACCTACCTGCCCGTGGATTCCCAGGGCCTGGTGGACCCCGATGACGTGCGCAAGGCGATCACCGACAAGACCATCCTCGTCTCCATCATGCACGCCAACAACGAAATCGGCACCATCGAGCCCATCGCCGAGATCGGGGCCGTCTGCCGCGAGAAGGAGGTCCTCTTCCACACCGACGCGGTGCAGACGGTCGGGCACGTGCCCATCAACGTGAGGGAGATGAACATCGACCTGCTCGCCCTCTCCGCCCACAAGCTCTACGGCCCCAAGGGAGTGGGCGCGCTGTTCGTGCGCAAGGGCGTCCGCATCTCCCCCATCATGTTCGGCGGCGGCCACGAGCGCGGGCGGCGCTCCAGCACCGAGAACGTCCCCGGCATCGTGGGCCTGGGCGAGGCCGCGCGGCTGGCGCGGGAGGAGATGGACTCCGCGCCCCGACACGACGCCGAGCTGCGCGATCGGCTGATAGAGGGGGTGCTGGAGAGGGTCCCGGATTCCCTGCTCACCGGCCACCCCACCCAGCGGCTGCCCAACAACGCCTCCTTCTGCGTCCGCTATGTCGAGGGGGAGTCCATGCTGCTCAACCTCGATTTCGAGAACATCTGCGCCTCCTCCGGCTCCGCCTGCACCTCCGGCTCCCTGGAGGCCTCCCACGTGCTGCTCGCGCTGGGCATCCCCCACGACCTCGCGCACGGCTCGCTTCGCCTGAGCGTGGGGCGCGGCAACACCGGGGAGGAGGTGGACCGGTTCCTGGAGGTGTTCCCTCCCATCGTCGAGAAACTCCGCGCCATGTCCCCCCTCTCGCCGAGCCGGTCGGCCGACGAGTGGGAGGGAACGGAGCCGGACCACGCGCACGAGCAGGCGGGAGAGTAGCCCCGGGATGGCGGACAGGCTGAGAATCGGCGTCCTCGCCTCCGGCGGAGGCACCAACCTGCAGGCGATCATGGACGCCTGCCGCGAGGGCCGCGTGAATGCCGAGGTCGCGGTCGTCGTCTCCGACGTCCAGTGCGGCGCGCTGGAGCGCGCCCGCAGGGCCGGCGTCCCCGCGGTATGGGTGGACCGCAGGGACAGGGAGCGCTATCCGGACCGCCCCTCCTTCGACCGGAAGGTGCGCGAGGAACTGGAGCGCCGCCGCGTGGACCTCGTCTGCCTGGCCGGCTACCTGCGCATCATGACCGAGGAATTGATCGCGGCCTACGAGGGCCGGATGATGAACATTCACCCCGCCCTGCTCCCCTCCTTCGGCGGCCCCGGCATGTGGGGGCGCCATGTCCACCAGGCGGTGCTGGACTACGGATGCAAGGTGTCCGGGTGCACCGTGCACTTCGTCACCCTGGAGACCGACGGCGGGCCCATCATCGTGCAGCGCGCGGTTCCGGTCGAGGAGGACGACACCCCGGAGACCCTCGCCGCCCGCATTCTCCCCCAGGAACACCAGGCCTATGTGGAGGCCGTCGGGCTGTTCGCCGACGGGCGCCTGAGAATCGAGGGGAGACGGGTGCGCATTCTGCCCAAGGCGCCATGAGCTC
>WFSF01000129.1 GCA_015486155.1 Armatimonadota bacterium | reverse complement strand
CCTGTTGCGGGGGCAGAGCAATCTCGTCGCACTGGTGCCGGGGGCCCGCTGGGTGACGAAACGGTGGGCTCCGGAGCGGTTCGCGGGGGTGGCCGACCGGCTGGCCGCGGAACGGGGAGTGACGTGCGTGGTGGTGGGAGGCGAGGGGGACCGCGCGCTGGCCGAGCGGATCCAGGCCGCGGCGCGCGCCTCCCTGCTGGACCTGTGCGGCAAGACCACCCTCAAGCAGCTCGCCGAGGTGTTCCGGCGCTGCCGCGCCACCATCGCCAACGACACCGGCCCCATGCACATCTCCGCCGCGGTCGGCACCCCCACGGTGGCGATCTTCGGCCCCACCGATCCGGCGCGGCTCGCCCCCTGGGGCGAGGGGCACGCGGTGGTGCGCGCGGGCGTGTCGTGCGCGCCCTGCCGTCGGCGGGAGTGCGCCTCCCTGCGCTGCATGGAGGCGGTGAGGGTGGAGCAGGTGGTCACCGCGGCCGAGCGCGTGCTCCGCCCCCCGGCCCCGGGAGAGCATCGTGTCCGGGCGTGAGACGGAGGGCGGCCTCACCATCCTTCACCTCCTCTCCTGGCTCAACTATGGAGGGGTGGAGAGCTACGTCATCAGGCTCGGCCGCGCCCTGCGCGGCCGCGGGCACCGCGTGCTGGTGGCCTCGGCCGGGGGCAAACTCCTGCCGGAGCTGGAGGCCGCGGGGCTGCCCCACTTCCAGCTCGACTTCACGGGGCCCCGCCTGTTGTCGGGCGCGGGACGGCTCCGGCGGCTCCTGGAGGAGCAAAGCGTGGACCTGGTGCACGCGCACAACTGGCGCGCGGGCCTGGTCGCGCATCTCGCCTGCCGCCGGGCCGGGGTGCCGCGGCTGCTCACCATCCACGGGGTCCGCCGCCCCTTCCTCCGGCGGTCGGTGTTCTACTGGAGCGACCCGGTGGCGGTGGTGAGCGAGGCGAGCCGCGACAATTTGGTGAGGGACTTCGGGCTGCCCGCGGAGCGCGTGGTGGTCACCAGGATCGGGGTGGACTGCGAGCAGTTCCGCCCGGGGCCGCCCGACGGAGACCTGCTGCGGGAGCTCGGCCTGGCCGAGGGCGCGCCGCGGGTGGTGCATGTCAGCCGCTTCAGCCGCGGCAAGGCGAAGGTGGCCAGGGCGCTGATCGCCTGTCTTCCCGAGCTGGAGTCCACGGTCCCCGGGGTGGAGTTGCTGCTGGCCGGTGAGGGTCCGGAGCGCGACGCGATCGCGGGGCTGGCGGAGGAGATGAACGCCCGCCTGGGGCGGAGGGCGGTGATCGCGCTGGGAGGCAGGCGGGATGTCCCGCGGCTGCTGTCGCTGGCCTCCGCGGTGGCGGCCACCGCGACCGCGGCCCTGGAGGCGATGGCCGCCGGCAAGCCCGTGATCGCGGCCGGCAAGGGCGGATATGTGGGACCGGTGTGCCCGCACAACCTGGAGGCGGCCGAGCGCTCGTGCTTCGGCGACCACGGGCGGGCGGCCCCGCTCCGCGCCGAGACCCTGGCGCGGGACCTGGCCGCCCTACTTCGGGACCCGGATGAGATGCGGCGCGCGGGGGAATTCTGCCGGGAAACCGCGCGCGCGCGCCACTCCATGCCGCGGGTGGCGAAGCAGATGGAGTCGCTCTACCGCCGGGTGGTGTGCGACCCGGCGGAGGTCAGGCGGCTGGTGGTGTTTCACCTCAACCAGATCGGGGATCTGATGTTCACTCTGCCCGCCCTGAAGGCCTTGCGGGCCCATTTTCCCCATGCGCACATCACCAGCGTGCTCCGCGCCCACCTGGCGGGGCTGGTCGCGCACAGCGGATTCGTGGACCAGGTGGTGCCCCGGCCGGCGGGCGGCCCCGCCGCCGCGCTGGCCCTGGGCAGACGGCTCAGGCGGACGCGGCCGGACCTGGCCATCACCCTCTCCCAGTCGGCCACCATGGCCCTGTGCGCGTGGTGGTCCGGCGCCCCCCACCGGGTCGGCTACGTGGACTCCGACCTGGCGCGCCTACTCACTCATCGGGTGCAAGTGCGGGGAATACCATGCCCGGAGAAGGTGCTGCGTCTCCTGCGGGCGCTGATGGCGCCGGTGGAGAAGAGGGACTACGTGGGGCTGGTGAGGCTGGCCGAGCGGGACCGCGCGGCGGGGGAGAGGATGCTCGAGGAATGCGGCTGCGAGGGGGCCGGCCCGCTGATCGCCCTCGCGCCCGGAGAGGCGGGAACCCGGCCCTACAAGGCCTGGTTCCCGGAGCGGTTCGCGGAGACCGCGCGCGGGCTGGCGGAGGCCCTCGACGCCCGGCTGGTCGTGGTGGGGGGCGAGGGCGACCGCGCGCTCGGCGAGCAGATCCTCGCCGGCCTCGGGGCGCGGGGCTGCAACCTGGCGGGCAAGACCTCCCCGGCCCAGTTGGCCGCGGTGCTCGGCCGGTGCGACCTGTTGATCGGGATAGACTCCGGCCCCATGCACCTGGCGGCGGCCATGGGGCGGCCGGTGGCGGCCCTGTTCGGCCCCACCGACCCCGGCCGCACCGGCCCCATGGGAGAGGGACACGAGGTGATCTTCCACCGCCAGGAGTGCTGGCGGCCGTGTATCCACCCGATGATCCCGAAGTCATGTGACCGGCGGTGCATGGAGGCGATCACGGTGGACGAGGTCATCGCCGCGGCCGGGAGAATCATCGCCCGCGGGGGCGCGCGGGGAGCAAAGGAGGAGGGCGGTGTTCGTCCTCCACATTGACGCCAACAAGACCTGGGGCGGAGGCCAGGAGCAATCCCTGGGGCTGGCGCGCGCGCTGGCCGAGCGGGGACACCGCATCTATTTCGTCTGCCAGCAGGAAAGCGCGCTCGCGGAGCGGCTGCGCGCCTCCGGGCTGGAGTGGACGCAGTTGCCGCTGAGGGGACTGCGGGGCGCGGTCGCGGCCGGGCGTCTCCGGAAGATGTTCGGGGAGTTGAAGCCCGATATCGTGCACGTGCACGACGCCGCCTCCCAGGTGCCCGCGTGCTGGGCGGTGGCGCGCGCCTGGGGGATGGCGCGCGCGCCCGGCCCGCGCGTGGTCATCACTCGCAGAAACACCTCGCCGGTCCGCTACCGGCGCGGCATCTGGAAATATGGGCATCTCTACGACCGCGTCATCTGCGTCTCGGAGGCGGTGAAACGCGAACTTGCGCGCGCCCGCATAAGCGCGGAAAAACTCGTCGTGATCCCCGATTTCGTGGACTGCGACCACTTCGACCCGCGGGCGGTGCCGGCCGGGCGAGGGGACGGCCGGCCGACGGTCGTGACCGTCGGCCGCTTGACCGCGGAGAAGGGGCACGAGGTGCTGCTGAGGGCGATGGCGGCGGTATCGCGGGCGCTGCCCCGGGCGCGCCTGGTGGTGTGCGGCCGGGGTCCGCTGGAGGGAGCCCTGAGACAGCAGGCGGCCTCCCTCGGCCTCGCGGAGGCGGTCTCGTTCGCGGGATTCGCGCCCGATGTGCGCGTGCACCTGGCGGCCGCGGACGTGTTCGCCATGCCCTCGCTCTCCGAGGGACTGGGGGTGGCCGCGCTGGAGGCGATGGCGATGGGGCTGCCGGTGGTGGCGAGCGATGCCGGAGGGCTGCCGGAGTCGGTGGTGGACGGGGAAACCGGGTTGGTGGCGCCCGCGGGCCGGCCGGAGCCGCTGGCGGAGGCCCTCCTCTCCTTGCTGCGGGACCCGGAAAGGGCGCGCGCCATGGGAAGGGCGGGACAAAAGCGCGCCCGGGAGCGCTATCACCGCCCGCGGGTGGTGGACAGGATCGTCTCCCTCTACCATGAAGCGCTCGGCGGAGGTTGATCCTTGGCTCCCATCACCGCCATCGTCACCACGTTCAACGAAGAGGGCAACATCGGCGAGTGCCTGGACTCGCTGAAGTTCGCCGACGAGATCCTGGTGGTCGACTCCTTCAGCACCGACGGCACGGTGCGGGTGGCGCGGGAGAAGGGCGCGACCGTGCTGGAGCACGAATACGTCTCCCCCTCCGCGCAGAAGAACTGGGCGATTCCACAGGCGAAGCACGAATGGGTGCTCATCCTGGACGCGGACGAGCGCGTGCCCGCCGACCTGGCCCAGGAGATCGCGCGCGCCGTCTCCGCCCCGGACTGCGACGGATACTGGATAAAGAGGCGCAACTTCTTCCTGGGGCGCGAGATCCGCCACTCCGGCTGGCAGAACGACTGGGTGTTGAGGCTGTTCCGGAGGGACCAGGGGAGGTACGAAGAGCGACAGATTCACGAGCGGATGGTGGTGGAGGGGAAGGTGGGGCGGCTGCGCGGCCGGTTGCTGCACTACTCGTATCGGAGCATGGAGGACTACTGGCGCAAGCTGGAGCGGTATGCCGACTGGAACGCCCGGGAGATGCTCCGCCGGGGAAAGCGGGTCTCCCGGCTCTACGCGGCCGTGCACCCCCCTTTGCGGTTCCTGAAGGCATACTTGCTGCAAGCGGGGTTCCTGGACGGCCGGGCGGGGCTGACGGTGTCGCTGCTCTCCGCGAGGTACGCGGCGGCGAAGGACGCGCGGGTGCGGGAGATGTGGCGGGAAATGCGGACCGGAGAGGCCGCGCCGGAAGGGAAACCGCGCGCGCGCTGGCTGGTGATCAGCCACGCGGCCAACATCTCCGGGGAGGCCTGCTCCCATCACATCGACGACCGCCTGCCCCACCTCCGCGGGGCCGGGGTGGAGGTGGAGATGATCACCAGCATCTGCGGCCCGCGCCCCCCGGGCTGGGGGAACCGGTGGCACCGCGTGCCCTCCCTGCTTCCCAGCGGGTACCAGTTCGAGGTGCGCCAGATCACCAAGTCCATGCGCCAGCCGTGGCGCAGCCTGCTCCGCCTACTCCTGGTTCTGCCCGTCTACCCGCTCTACGCGGCCGAGAAGTACACCCTCGGCCTGTACAGCACCTTCGGGTGGTGGATGTCGGCGGCGCTGGCCGGGCTGTGGTACACCGGTCGGCGGCGGCCGGACCTCATCTATTCCACCGGCGGCGCGGTGAGCGCGCACGTGGCGGCGATGGTGGTGTCCCGGCTGCGCGGCATTCCCTGGATCGCGGAGCTGCAGGACCCGCTCATCCACCAGGGGGTGGGCCGCGGGGCCGTCGGCAGGAGGATCATCGCCTGGCTGGAGCGCATGATCCACACCCACGCCGGCGGAGTGGTCTATGTGACGAGGACCGCGTGTGAGCGCGCCGCGGCGCGGACCGGCGGCAGGAGCCCCTGTGTCGCCATCTATCCCGGCGCGGAACTCTACCTGCCCCCGAAGACGGGCGACCCGGAAAAACTGCTCCTGGCTCACCTGGGAACCCTGGACAAGTGGCGCAGCCCGCGGACCCTGCTGGAGGCGATGAAGCGCCTGGCGGAGCGGCGGCCCGAGGCGAGGGATCATCTGCGCCTGGCGCTGGTGGGGAGGATGGGCAGAAGCGTGAAGGAGATGGTTGCCTCCTTTCCCTTCCCGGACATGGTGGACCGGAGAGACAAGGTGCCGCGGGCCGAGGCGCGGGCGCTGGCGACGCGGGCCGACGTGCTGGTGGTCATCCAGCACGCGCTGCCCGTTTCCGAGGAGACCATCCCCTCGAAGACCTACGAATATCTGGCCGGCGGGCGCGCGGTGCTGGGGCTGGTGTACCGCAACCGGGAGCTGGCGGAGATGCTCACCACCGCGGGGCACGCGGCCGTGGAAGTGGACGATGCGGCCGGCATCGAGGCGGCGCTGGAGGAATTGTACGAGCGCTGGCGGCGGGGGGAGTTGAGCGCCGGGCCGAGCACCTGCTACACTACCGCGTCCGCGGCGACCGAGCTCGTCTCGTTCGCGCGCCGGGTGTGCGGCGGGCGGGAGGCGGCCCTACGGGCGGGAGGAGAGAAGGAATGAAGCAGCCGGACGGGTTTTCCGGCACCAGCCGCAAGATCGTATCGCTCGCCGACGCGAAGAGGCAGGTGGAGGCCTGGCGGTCGGAGGGAAAGGAGATCGCCTACGCCAACGGCTGCTTCGACCTGCTGCACCTGGGGCATGTGCGCACCCTTGAATTCGCGCGCGCCCAGGCGGACGCGCTGGTGGTGGGGATCAACTCGGACGCCTCGGCGCGGCGGCTCAAGGGGCCGGGCCGGCCTGTGGTGCCGGAGGGG
>WFSF01000128.1 GCA_015486155.1 Armatimonadota bacterium | reverse complement strand
GGCTGTGCGAGGAGGGGGGAGCGCGCGCCGTTCTCCTCGACACCTTTGTGCCCGGCCGGGCGGGCGGCACCGGGAAGCGATTCGACCCCGCGGTGGCGGAAGATCTGGTGCGGGAGGGGCATCGGGTGATCGTCGCCGGCGGGCTTACCCCCGAAAACGTGGGGGAGGTGGTGAGGCGGGTGCGGCCCTGGGGCGTGGATGTGAGCAGCGGGGTGGAACACAGCCCGGGGCGCAAGGATCACGACAAGGTGGCGGCCTTCGTGGCGGCGGTGAGGGAGGCGGACCAGGAGATGAGAACATGAGCGTTGGTCATTTCGGCGAGTTCGGCGGGATCTTCGTGCCCGAGACCCTGATGGGGCCCCTCACAGATGTGGCGGACGCATACGAGTCCGCGCGCCGAGACCCCGAGTTCCAGAGGGAATTGTCCTACTGGTTGAAGCACTACGCGGGCCGGCCCACACCGGTCTATTACTGCCGGCGGATGAGCGAGGAGTGCGGAGGCGCGAAGATCTACCTGAAGCGCGAGGACCTGGCCCACACCGGCGCCCACAAGATCAACAACGCCGTGGGCCAGGCGCTGCTGGCGGTGCGCATGGGGCGTGAGCGGCTGCTCGCGGAGACGGGGGCCGGACAGCACGGAGTGGCCACCGCGACCGTGGCCGCGCTGTTCGGGCTGGGATGCGACATCTACATGGGAGAAGAGGACGTCCGCCGACAGGCCCTCAACGTGTATCGGATGAAACTGCTGGGCGCGAACGTGGTGCCCGTATCCTCGGGCAGCAAGACCCTCAAGGACGCCATCAACGAGGCCTTCCGGGTGTGGATGGCCACCGCGGAGACCACCTACTACCTGTTTGGGACCGCCGCGGGGCCGCATCCCTATCCCACCATGGTGCGGGACTTCCAGTCGGTGATCGGACGGGAGGCGAGGGAGCAGATGCTGGAGGCGGAGGGCCGGCTTCCGGACTATCTGGTCGCCTGCGTGGGCGGGGGGAGCAACGCCATCGGGCTGTTCCACCCGTTCCTCGACGACGAGGTGCAGATGGTGGGGGTGGAGGCGGCGGGGCGGGGACTCGCCACGGGAAAGCACGCGGCCTCTCTGACCGCGGGCAGCCAGGGGGTGCTCCACGGCGCCCACACCAAACTCCTCCAGACCGACGAGGGCCAGATCAAACCCACGCACTCGGTGGCCGCGGGTCTCGACTATCCGGGCGTGGGACCGGAACACGCCCACCTCCAGCGCACCGGCCGCGCGGAATACGTCGCGGTCACCGACGACAAGGCGATCGGGGCGTTTCAGGCGTTGACCAGGCTGGAGGGCATCCTGCCCGCGCTGGAGAGCTCCCACGCCGTCGCCTACGCGATGGAGCTGGCCGCCCGCATGCCCAGGGACCGGGTGATCCTGGTCAACCTGTCGGGGAGAGGAGACAAGGACGTGGACGAGGTGAGAAGACTGCTGGGAGATGACGACAGATGAGCCGCATTGCGGATACCTTTACCGAGCTCAAGGCGAAGAACGAGGGCGCGCTGGTGGTGTTCACCGTCGCCGGTCACCCCAGCCCGGAGGAGAGCACCAAGGTGACGACCGCGCTGGCGGAGGGGGGCGCGGACATCATTGAGCTGGGGATACCCTTCTCCGACCCGCTGGCCGATGGACCGGCGATTCAGAACGCCTCACAGCGCGCCCTCGCGCATGATATTACGCCCGGCGACGTGCTGGAGATGGTGCGCGCGTTCCGCGGGAAGAGCGAAATCCCGGTGGTGCTGATGACCTGTTACAACCCCATCTGCCAGTACGGGGTGGGCAGGTTCGCGGCCGATGCGAAAGCGGCGGGTGTGGACGGCGTCATCGTCACCGACCTTCCGCCCGAGGAATGCGGGGAGTGGGTGAGCGCGGCGCGCGCGGAGGACCTGGACACCATCTTCCTCCTCGCGCCCACCAGCTCGACAGAGAGAACGAAAAAGGTGGTTGACCTTGCGACCGGGTTTGTGTACTGTGTTTCCCGGATGGGCGTGACCGGAGCGCGGGAAGACCTGCCGCCGGATCTGAAGAACCTGGTGGGCCGCATTCGGCGGGAGACGGACAAGCCCATCGCAGTCGGTTTCGGAATATCGCAGCCCGCGCACGTGGCGCAAGTGTGCCGGATTGCGGACGGCGCGGTAGTGGGAAGCGCAGTCGTATCGTTGATTGACAAGCAGAGAGGGACGGCGGACCTGCCGCAGGCGGTGGCGCAGTTCGTGGGGGAACTGAAGGCCGCCACGCGGTAGGCAGGGATGGGGACCGGAGAAAGCGGTCTCCGGCCCGGACTGGACGAGGCTGCAGGATGTAGGATTTGGGAAGGGGATGCAGATGTTCTCGAAGATCGGTCTGGCGAAGATGGTGGACTCGTCACTTCTTCGTCCCGATGCCACCGAGGACGATGTAGTCCGATACTGCGAGGAGGCGAAGGAATTACATTTCGCGACCGTCGTCGTGCTGCCCTACTGGTGTCACGTGGCGGAAAAGCGTCTGCGGGATTCCGACGTCAAGGTGGGCACGGTGATCGGGTACCCGTTCGGGGTGATTCCCACCTCGGTGAAGGTCCACGAGGCGAGAAACGCCATCAGCAGCGGCGCGTCGGAGCTGGACATGGTGATCAATCTGGGCGCGCTGAAATCCGGGCAGCACAGTGTGGTGGAGCGGGATATCGAGGATGTGGTGACCGCCGCCAAGCTGGCCGGGCTCACCGAGGACGGGGACGACATCTGCGCCAAGGTGATCGTGGAGGTGGGGCTCACCACCCGCGAGGAACAGGCGCGGGTGTGCAAGATGGCGAAGGCGGCGCGGGCGGACTTCATCAAGACCTGCACCGGCATCGGCCCCCGCGGGGTGACCATTCAGGATATCAAGCACATTCGCCAGGTGGTGGGCAGGGAGATGGGGATCAAGGCCGCCGGCGGTATCCGCACCATCGAGCAGGCGATGGCCCTCATCAACGCCGGCGCCAACCGCATCGGCACCAGCACCGGGGCCGCCATCGTGGAGGCCTACGACCAGTACCAGTGGGCGGTGACGGAGGGAGCCCTCCGCTGACGGAGGACCGCCGGATGCCCGCCGCCGCTCCCTGGCCGCAGCGAGCGTGGGAGAGGTGAGTCGGGCGCGCAGTTACCAGGTTTCCGCCATCGTGCTTCGCCAGCGCGACCTCGGCGAAGCCGACCGCATCGTCATCCTGCTGACGCGGGAGCGCGGCAAGATCGCCGCTGTGGCCAAGGGGGTGAAGCGCGCCCGCAGCAAGCTCGCCCCCGCGCTGCAGCTCTTCACCCGCGTCCGGCTGCAACTGGCGAGAGGCCGCTCCCTGGAGGTGGTGACTCAGGCGCAGGCGGCCGCGGCCTTCCCCCGCCTTCGCTCCGACGTCGAGCGCTACGCGTGCGCCTGCTACGCGGCCGAACTCGCCGACTCCATGATAGAGGAGGGAGCCGCCTGTGAGTGGGTCTTCGATCTCGTCGAGGCGACGCTGAAGGGGCTGGACGAGGGAGGCGACATGGCGTCTCTGGTCCGGGGATTCGAGCTCAAACTGCTCTCCGGGCTGGGGTACGGGCCCGAGCTGGAGCGGTGCGTGGAGTGCGGAGCGGAGATCGGCAAGGAGGCGGGGGGATTCTCCGCCGCGGACGGCGGCGTGCTCTGCGCGCGGTGCGGCCGGGGGGGCGCGCCCCTATCGCGGGCCGCGCTGGCCGGCCTCCGGGACCTCCTGCGGCTGCCCCAGGAGGAGCTGGGCGGGCGGAGGCTGAAGGAAAGCGTGCGGCAGGAACTGGAGCGCCTGATGCGGCGGTTCGTGGACTATCGGGTGGACCGCGAGCTGCGCAGCGCGGCCTTCCTGCCCAAGTGACCCCAGGGGGTGTGCGATGAACAACGCCGAGATCGCAGAGGTTTTCTCACAGATCGCCACCTTGCTGGAGATCAAGGGCGAGAACCCCTTCCGCGTGCGGTCCTACCGGCGCGCCTCCGAGACTATCGCCAACCTCACCGAGGACCTTTCGGCGATCAGGGAGAGGGGGGAACTGCGCGGGATCCCCGGCATCGGCGCGGCCATCGCCGGCAAGATCGAGGAGCTCCTGGACACGGGCAAGTGCGCCCAGCACCAGGAACTGCTCCGCGAGATTCCGGAGACCGTGTTCGAGATGCTGGAGGTCCAGGGGGTGGGGCCCAAGACCGTGAAACTCCTCTGGGAGAAACTCGGCATCGCCACCGTGGAATCGCTGGAGGAGGCGGCGCGCGGGGGACTGTTGCGCGACCTGCCCGGGCTCGGGGAGAAGACGGAACAGGAGATCCTGCGGGGCATTCAGCGGCTCCGGGAATACGGAGAGCGCACCAACCTGGGCGCGGCCTGGGTCCTGGCGCGGGGCATCATGGATCACCTCCGGGAATGCGCTCCCGTGGAGCGCATGGAGCCGGCCGGCAGCCTGCGGCGGATGAAGGAGACCATCGGCGACATCGACATTCTCGTCACCTCCCAGCGGCCGGAGGAGGTGATGGAGTGTTTCGTGAAGATGGACTGCGTCGCGCAGGTGCTCGCCCACGGCCCCACCAAGAGCAGCGTGCTCACCACGGAGGGCGTCCAGGCCGACCTGCGCGTGGTGGCGCCGGAGTCCTGGGGAGCCGCGCTCCAATATTTCACCGGCTCCAAGCAGCACAACGTCCACCTGCGCGACCTCGCCGTCCGCGCCGGGTTCAAACTGAACGAGTACGGCGTGTTTCGGGTGAAGGGGAAGCGCGAGGAGCGCGTGGGCGGGGAGCGCGAAGAGGAGATGTATCAGGCGCTGGGGCTGGAGTGGATGCCGCCGGAACTGCGGGAGGATACGGGGGAGATCGAGGCGGCGCGGGAGGGCCGGCTGCCCCGGCTGGTGGAGCTCTCCGACATCAAGGGCGACCTCCAGATGCACTCCGAATGGAGCGATGGGCACAACACCCTGATCGAGATGGCGCGTGCCGCAAAGGCGCTGGGCTACCGGTACATCGCCGTCACCGACCACTCCGTCTCCGAGGTGCAGGCGAACGGGATGAGCGTGGAGCGGCTGCGGGCGCGGGCGGCGGAGATAGAAAAGGCGCGCAAGGCGGTCCCCGGCATCGCCATCCTCAACGCGGCCGAGGTGGACATCAAGGGCGACGGCTCCCTGGACTACCCGGACGAGGTGCTGGCCGAACTCGACTTCGTGCTCGCCTCCGTCCACTCTGGGTTCAAGGCGACCCGCGACGCCATGACCAGGCGCATCGTGAAAGCCCTGGAGAACCCCCACGTGGACGCGCTCGCCCACCCCACGGGCAGGTTGATCGGCCGGCGCGAACCCTACGAGGTGGACATGGAGGCGGTGCTGGAGGCGGCGGCCCGCCTGGGCGTGGCGGTGGAGATCAACGCCCACCCGGACCGGCTGGACCTGAAAGACGTGCACGCCCGCCGCGCGAAGGAACTGGGGGTGAAGATCCTCATCAACACGGACGCGCACTCCGCGGATCAGCTCTCGCTGATGCATTTCGGGGTGGCCACCGCGCGGCGCGGCTGGCTGGAGGCCGCCGACATCCTCAACACTCTTCCCCTGGCCCGGTTCAAGCGCAGCCTGCGAAGAGCGCGCCCCGGCCGCAAACGCCGCAGGCGAGGCTGATCCCGCAGCAGGAAAAACCAGGCCGCGCGTAAAAGAAATCGTTTGTCCATCGAAGCACCGGACCATGCACTCATTACAGGAGGCGTCGAAGTTGACCAAGTCGCAACTGATTGACGAAGTCGCAAGAACGACCAGGATGAAGAAGGTGGAGGTGACCAGGGTGGTGGACGCCGCCCTCGGGCTCATCTCGAAAAGGCTGGGCAAACACGAAAAAGTGCAACTGACGGGTTTCGGATCCTTCGAGCCCAGAAAGCGCAAGGCGCGGCAGGGATTCAACCCACAGACCGGAGAGAAGATCAGGGTCAAGGCCACCTGGTCCCTCGTCTTTCGCCCCAGCAAGAGGCTGCGGGAGAGAATCACGGGAAAAAAGCGGAGGTGAGATATTGATAAGCCGTCGTCGCCGGTGCGCTTGCCCTTGTTTTGCTTTCTCGGGTTGAAAAGGGCGAGGATTACGCCCCCCACCTCTGGGGTGATTTGACACCGCGCGCATCGGTGGTATAATGCGCATGTCGAGGACATTTCGGTCGGGGCGTGGCGCAATTTGGTAGCGCACCGGTATGGGGTGCCGGTGGTTGTCGGTTCAAATCCGGCCGCCCCGACCAGAGGCCGCTTACATCTTCCCCGCGCCCGGGGGGCGCTGGATCGCGCTCTTTCTGCACCCATCGGCGGCGCCATGGGGCCCTCATTTTCCTTCTTCCCGCGGCGGCCCGCGCGCCAAGCACCCGTTGCGCGCGGCGCGCGGCTGTGCTATCATCGTGTGGACAAGAAGAAGGGCTGTGGCCCTGCGGTGCGCGTGGTTGTCCTCGCGTAGTTTTGAGCCAACACCAAAACTACGGGAGCCGCATCTAGCAGTCAAGTGGTAGCACGGTCGCAAGGCTGTGAATCGCGAGGCTGTTAGGGAGGCGCCCACCTGCTGATGCAGGTTCAAAAACCGGAAGGACACACGGCACATGCGGGGTCGCTTATTGGAAGTCGGCTCCAGGCGGGCAATTGCCCGCTGGATGCGCCGACGATATCCAGAGGAAGCGGACCTGCGGTCCGCTTCCTTCCGTTTGCATGAATCCGGCGCTCCCCGGGCGCGGTTGCCTGAGGAAGGGGGGGAGGCTATAATCGCGGTGACCGGGGCAGGGATTCCTCACTCGTGACGCCGCGGCTGCGGCGGTAGCTGATTGCGCAGATCAGGTGGAGCCAGCGGTGGAAGCCGTCGCTCACACTATCGAGGGAAAAACGGTTCCAAAGCCGACGCGAGTGCTGATGGTGGTGCCGCCCGCGGAGGGCGGGCTCGCGCAGCATGTCATTGCCCTGCTCAGGGGGCTCGCCTCCGAGGGCTATCAGGTGGCCGTGTGCTGTGAGCCGGAGGGGCCGGTGGCCGAAGCGGCGGAGGCGCTCGACTTCCCGCTCCATCCGGTGCGCCTGGCGGCGGAGGGCCCCTCGCGCACCCTGGTGTCCGTGGTTCAGGTGGCGCGCGCGGTGGGGTCGCTCCACGCGCAGATCGTGCACACGCATTCGTTCCGCGCGGGCCTGGTGGGCGCGCTGCTGATGCCGGGCGCGGCTGGAGCGAAACTGGTGGCCACCATTCACAATTTTCCTCCCGCCCCGCCCGAGGGAAAGGCGAAGGCCAGGCGGAGAGACCGTTGGGCCGTGCGGACTTTGCTGCGCCGCGCAGACAGAATAATCACGGTCTCCGAGGCATTGAGGAGCGATCTCGCCGCATTGCTCCCGCGTGCGGCGGAAAAGATGCTCACCATCCCGAACGGGGTGGACACCGCGCGCGATCCCGTCGACCAGGCCGCGGCCCGGCGCCGTCTCGGTTTGAATGTTTCGGCTCCGCTGGTGGGCATGGTCGCGCGGCTGGCTCCGGAGAAAGGGATAACGCACTTCCTCCGGTGCTGTCGCATCGTGTCCCAACAGCGCCCGGACGCGCGGTTTCTGCTGGCGGGGGAGGGGCCGTTGCGGGAGCAGGTCGAGGCCGACCGCCGCGGCCTTGGGCTGGAGAATCGAGTGCACCTGTTTGGCAAAGAGGAAGATATGAGAGACGTGTTCGCCGCGCTCGACGTGTTGGTGGTGGCGTCCACCATGGAGGGCTCATCCATCGCGGCGATGGAGGCGATGTGCCAGCAGAAGCCGGTGGTGGCCACAGGAGTGGGCGGCGTCCCGGAGGTGGTGTCCGATGGTGAGACCGGAGTCCTGGTGGAGCCGGAGAACCCGGAGGCCCTGGCGCGGGGCGTGTTGGGCCTGTTGCAGGACACAGAATTGCGTGCGCACATGGGCGCCCAAGGCCGGCGGCGGGTAAAGGAACTCTTCGACATGCAGACCATGGTCGCGAGGGTGAAAGAGGTGTATGCAGACGTCGTGAGGGCGGACTTGGAAAGGGCGGGGGGTGAGAAATGAGAAGGTTCGCATTGGTGGCGATGGCCGCGCTGTGGGTGGCCTCGTCGGCGGCAGGAAGCGTCGGCGCGGAGCAGCGCAAACTGGTGGTGGCGGTGATCGATCAGATCTCCTGGCACGACCTGCTGGATCGAGAGACGAAAATCCCCACCCTGCGGAGGCTGATGGAACAGGGAGCGGTGGGGATGATGTGTGCGCGAACCGCGCGGAGCAGAGAAGGCGCATACCTGACCATGGGGTGCGGGGCGAGAGCGTTCGCCAGAGACTTCGGAGAGCCCCCCGGTCCCGAGGCTTTCGCCTTCGACGTCGGAGAACGGGTGGATGGGGCAAGCGCCGCGGAGCGATATCGGGCCTACATGGGGATCCGCCCCGAAGGCGTCGCCATCGTGCACCTGGGGATCGGAGACCTGGCCCGCCAGAACGAGGCAGCCACCTATTCGGTCCACCTCGGACTATTGGGAGGAGAGTTGACGCGGGCCGGCCTTTCGGTCGCCTGTGTGGGAAACGCAGACACCGACGCGGCCCCCCATCGCGAGATCGCGGCCATGGCCATGGATGAGCGGGGGATGGTCGCGCGGGGAGATGTCGGGGCGGCGCTCGCCCGACGGTCTCCTCTCTCTCCAGGCGGCGCGGTCACCGATGAACAGAGGTTCTTGAGCGACTTCGCCGAGGCCGCGAAGAGTGCGGACGTCGTGTTCGCGGAACTGGGCGACACCGCGCGCGTTGGCGAGCGCGCGAAATACCTTGCCCCGGAGGCGGCGGCCGCCGCGAGGAGAGAGGCCCTGGAGCATTCCGACCGGCTGCTGGCGAAGGCGCTCGCGCTGATGCCCGAGGATGGTTGGGCGGTCATGGTGCTGGTGCCGGAGGTGCGGCCCCCCGATCCCGGAGAGAGGCTGGCCGCCCTGGCGCCGGTGATACTGGGAGGGCCGGCGGCGCGGTCCGGGGTGCTGACCTCGCCCTCCACACGCCGCGCCGGCCTGGTGGTGAATACCGATGTGGCCGCCACCGTGCTGGATTTCTTCGGCCTCCCCACGCCGCCGGATACCATCGGCCGGCCCATGGCGACGACCCCGATGGAGGGCGACGCGACACAATGGCTCTCCGCTCAGGTGGCGAGGGAGGATGTCGTGGAGCCCGCGCGCAAGTTGCTGCTGCGCTGGCTGCCCATCGCCGGGGCCGCGACGTTGTGGGCGGCGGCCTTGCTCCTTCTGCTCGGCGACCGCGCGCCCAACTGGACGCGCATGTTGGTGCGGGCGGCGCTGGCCGTGATCCTCTCGGTTCCGTTCACCGCACTGCTCGCCGGGGTCTATCCGTTCTCCTTCCCGGTCGTCTGGGCTGTGGTGGCGGGAGGAGCGGTGGCGTTGGCGCTGGCGAGCGGCTGGGTGACCATGTGGCGCGCGGCTCCCCTCGGCGCCGCCGCGCTGCTGGTCCTGGGGCTGGGCTATGGTCTGCTGCATGGACGCAGTCTGCTACACTGGTCTCCCTTCAGCTACTCCCCGGTGATAGGGGCGCGCTTCTACGGGATAGGCAACGAGTTCGGAGGGGCCTTGCTGGGCGCGATGCTGGTCGCCGTCGGCGGAGTGCTGGTGTCTCGTTCCGCGGGCCTCGGAAAGCGGGCCTCGGCCGCCCTCGCCCTCGCGGTGGTGGTAGTCCTGGTGGGAGACACGCGCCTGGGGGCCAACGTGGGCATGGCGCTGGCGTGTGCGGTCGGGTTCGGCGTGTTCATGCTTTACCTCTGGCGGGATGAGCCGGGCTGGCGGGAGGTGCTGGCGGTGGGCACTCTGCTCGCCGGGCTGGTGGGAGTGGCGGTGCTGGCGGAGGTGTTGTTCAAACGGGGTGAAACCTCCCACGTCGGTCTGCTGGTTGCGGCGGTAAAGGCTCGGGGATGGATGCCCGTCTGGGAGACCATCTCCCGCAAGGTGGCGATGAACATGTTGCTCGTACAGCACTCCATCTGGGCGGACACCGCCGCGGCCGCGCTCGCGGTGCTGTTGGTGACGACGGCGACGCGTTCGGCCCAGGCCGTGGGCGCGATGAGGGAACATGAGTGGCTGGGCCCCGTGCTGACCGCGGGCCTTTTTGGTGCCGCTGCGGCGTTCCTGTTGAACGATTCGGGGGTGGTGGCGGCCGGCGCCGCGCTGCTGTTCGTTGTCGGATGGTTCAGTTACGCGGCCCTGGGCGCCGTTGCAAATTGAGTGGTTCGCCGCGTTGCGCCGCCCGGAAGGCGGGACGCCTGTCGCGTCTTGCGGTCAATTGGAGCACAGGAGTAGAATGGCGAGCGGAAGAAACAAGCCGCCGGAGACTCTCGGAGGCCGCGCGATGGGTAAGATGGCTTCAGAATCTGGTTCGAGACCGGAAAACGCGCCGCCCACAAATCCGCTCGCGGAAGCGCTGTTCTGGGAAAAGCGAGAGGGAGACCGCGTTCAATGCCACCTGTGCCCACACGAGTGCCGGCTGGCCCCCGGTCAGAGGGGCCTCTGCCGCGTGCGTCAGAACGTGGACGGCGTATTGCGCACCCTCAACTACGGCCGCGTCTCGTCCGTGGCCCTCGACCCCATCGAAAAGAAACCGCTCTTCCACTTCCATCCCGGCGCAGTCATTCTCTCCCTGGGCACGATCGGTTGCAATCTCGCCTGCGCCTTCTGCCAGAATTGGGAGATCTCCCACCGTGAGCCGGGGACCAGGAGCCTCACGCCCGCTCACGCCGCCGCCCTCGCCACCAGCCGCCCGGACAACTTGGGGATCGCCTACACCTATAACGAACCGATCATCTGGTACGAGTTCGTGCTCGAGACCGCGGAATTGATGAAAGAGGCCGGCCTCAAGAACGTGCTGGTGACCAACGGCTACATAAACGAGGGGCCCCTGCGCAAATTGCTTCCGCTGGTGGACGCCCTCAATGTGGACGTCAAGTCCATGCGGGACCGTTTCTACCGGGAGCTGTGTCGGGGGAGCGCCGAACCGCCCCGGCGCACGGTGGAGATCGCCAGGGAGATGGGGCGTCTTGTGGAGATCACCAATCTGGTGATCCCCAACTGGAACGACGGCGACGACGACCTGCGCGCGCTGATCGACTGGGTGGCGAAGGTGGGTGTGGACATTCCGCTCCACTTCTCCCGCTACCACCCGGACTACGAGATGTCCGAGCCGCCGACCCCGGTGGAGACGCTGGTGCGGGCGCGGGAGATGGCCCGGGAAAAACTTCACTACGTCTACCTGGGAAACGTATTGGTCGAGGGCGCGGAGGACACCAGCTGCCCCCACTGCGGACGGGTGGTGGTGGAGCGGCGGGGGTTCTCGGTGACCAAGATCGCGGTAAAGGACGGGCGGTGTGAGTTCTGCGGCGGAGAAGTGGCGATAGTGGGCACTTGAAAAAAATCCTCCCCATAGGAGAGAGACGATGACAGACGAGCGCGATTCAGATGACGGCCGGGTGATGTCCTGGCACGAGTTGTTGGAGAAAGCGGTGGAGCTGGGGCTGGGGGCCGCTCTGCTCACCAAGGAAACCGCGGCGCACCTCGCGGACGACCTGGTGAAGCGCGGCGCCATGACCAAGGACGAGGGCAAGAAACTCGTCTCCGATCTGTTGGAGAAGGGCAAGGGTCAGAAGGACAAGATGGATGAGCAACTGACGAAGGTGGTGAGCCAGGTCATCGAGCGCGCCGATCTGGCGCGGCAGTCCGCGGTCGCCGAACTCGAGCGCCGCGTCGCCGCGCTGGAGGCGAAGTTGGAGAAACTGGATGAAGGGTAACCGGCCGGCGGGGGAGATGGCGTGATGAACATCGCCGCCGGTTTGCGCAACTGGAGGCGGGCCAAGGAGATCCTGTCCGTTCTGATCTTCGACTACGGCTTCGGCCACGTCGTGGACCAACTGGACCTCGGCGGCGTTCTGCCCGTGGGACGACGAAGGGACATGCCACCCGCCCATGCGGCCCTCTCCGGCCCGGAGCGGCTGCGCTTGGCGCTGGGGCAGCTGGGCCCGGCCTTCATCAAACTCGGGCAGATGCTGGGCGCGCGCGCGGACTTGCTCTCCCTGGCCTACGTGTCCGCGCTGCGCCGTCTCCAGGACGAGGCTCCTCCGGTGGGCTTCGAGGAGATTCGGCAGGTGGTGGAGGCCGAACTGGAGATGCCGCTCGATCGGGCCTTCGCGCGCTTCGACCGCAAACCTCTGTCCGCCGCCTCCCTCGGTCAGGTTCACGCGGCTCGACTCCCGGATGGGCGGGAGGTCACCGTCAAGGTGCTCCGCCCGGGCGTGGAGCGGGTGGTGGAGGCCGACCTGCAAATCCTCTCCGATGCCGCCTACCTCCTGCCCCGGCGGGTGCCTGCCCTGCGCCGGTATGACCTGCCGGCCCTGGTGAGGCAGTTCGCCAGCCAGCTCGAGGACGAGATGGTCTATACGCTGGAGGCCCACAACGCGGAGCGCATCGGGCGGAGCCTCGCGGAGGCCGGCCTCCGGGTGCGGGTTCCGGCTGTCGTCTCGGAGCTCACCACCAAGCGAGTGCTCACCGCGGAACGCGTCTACGGCAAGCGGGTGGACCGGCTGGGGGAGGGGGAGGTCGGCTTCGACCGCATGGAGGCGGCCGTACAGTTCGCCCGCGCCATGCTGAGGCAGATCTTCCTCGACGGCTTCTTCCACGCCGACCCCCACCAGGGAAACGTGCTGGTGGGAGATGATGGCACGATCTCGCTCCTCGACTTCGGGATGGTCGGATATCTCGATCCCCGAACCAGGCGGCTCCTCGTCGAAGCGGTGAGACACGCCTACGGGGAGGACGTGGACGGGGTGGTGGACGACCTGGTGGAGCTGGGCGCGTTGGGCCCGGACACCGACCTCGCGGCCGTGCGGGGGGAATTGTCCCGCATCGTCAGCCGGTTCGTCGCCATGCCCCCGCGGCAGATGGCCATCGGCGAGTTGTTCTCGCGCACGTTGAGAATCCTGTGGGTGCACCAGATCCGAGTCCCTCCCGAGCTCTCCGTCGCGGCCAAGACCCTGCTGCTCACGGAGGCCGTGTGCCGCGACCTCAGCCCCGACTTCGACCTCAGGAGCCTGGCGCGGCCCATGGCGGAAGAAGAAATGGCGAAGGCCTTCACGCCCCAGGCGGTGGCCGAGCGTCTCACCAAAGAGGTGGAGACCGCCGCGCGTCGGCTGGGCCGTCTGCCCTCCCGCCTGGAGCACGTGCTCTCCCTGCTGGGGACCGGCAGCCTGCGCCTGCGGATCGACGAACAGGGGGCCGACGAGCGGGCCTGGGGCCTCAACCGCAGCATCAACCGGCTGGCGTTGAGCGTGCTCTCCGGCTCTCTGCTGGTGAGCGGATCCATCTACCTGGCCGGCGCGGCCGGGCCGCTTCACCTCGGCCTGGGGGCCGCCGCGGTGGCCGGCGGCATCGTGTTGGGCCTCGCGGCCGCGCTGGGCCTGCTTCGTCCGGGGCGGCTATAGCATGTTGGTGCTCGCCTCTCAATCCCCCAGGCGGGCGGAACTGCTCCGCGCGGCCGGCATCGAGTTCAAGGTCGTGGCGCCAGCGGAGGAAGGACCCAACCACCTCTCCGATCGGGGCGGCTACGCGGCCCTGGTGAAAGCAAAGGCTCTCCACAAAGCGCGCTCCGTGGCCGCGGGAACCCGCGCGCTCGTGCTTGGAGCGGATACCATCGTCGTATGTGAGAAGAAGATACTCGGAAAGCCCACAACCAAGGCCGATGCGAGGCGCATGTTGGAATTGCTGTCCGGCCGGCGGCATGTTGTGTACACCGGCGTGGCGTTAGTGTGCGGAAAACTGGACAAAGTCGCATATGAGCGCACGGAGGTGGCCTTTCGCCCCCTGTCGAAGACGGAAATCAGTCGCTATCTTATGAGCGGGGAGCCCATGGACAAGGCCGGGGCCTACGCCATCCAAGGCGCGGGCGCGGCCTTTGTTCGCGCTATCAGGGGTTGTTACACGAACGTGGTCGGGCTCCCGATTCCGCTCGTGCTGCGAATGTTGCGCGAGTTCGCGGCGGCTGGGGCAGCCGATCATGGCAGCGAGGGGCGAAAAATCAGGCCGTCGACCAAACGCGGTCGCGGTTGACCTGGGCACTGTCTGGACGCGCATCCACGTGTGCGGCGATGGGATCGTGGTGCGGGAGCCGACCATGGTGGCGGTGGACCGCAGGCGCAACGCGGTGCTGGCCATCGGCGAGGAGGCTCGCCAGATGCTGGGCCGCAGCCCGGAGGCGATCGAGCCGGTGAGGCCCGTCAGGCGCGGCGTGGTGGCGGAACTCGAAATGGTGGAGGTGATGCTGCAACGCCTGGTGAGGCGCACCCAGCCCAGGCTCAAATTGATCCGCCCCCTGGGCATCGTCACCGTTCCCTCCGATCTCACCGAAGTCGAGCGGCGCGCGGTGCGCAGCGCCACCCAGCGGATAGGCCTGCGCAAGGCGCTTTTCATCGAGGAGCCGATCGCCGCCGCCATCGGCGCCGGCCTCCCCGTATGGACCGCGCAGGGCAGCATGGTCATGAACATCGGCGGAGGCACCTGTCAGGTCGCAGTCATCGCCATGAACGGAATCGTCGCCGGGCGCTCCCTGCGCGTGGGAGGAGATGACCTGGACGAAGCGATAGTAGGATACATGCACCGGGAGTTGAATTTCGTCATTGGGCGCTCCACCGCGGAGTACCTGAAACATAAGATCGGCTCCGCCTATCCGTTGAACGGAAAGGAGATGAAAATGGTGGCCCGGGGCAGAGACCTCCTCAGCGGCCTGCCCGGTGGAGTCGAGGTGGATTCGCTCCAGATCCGGGAGGCGGTTCGCGCCCCGGTGGGGCAGATGGTGGAGGCGGTGAGGCAGACCCTGGAGAGCACGCCTCCGGAGCTGTCGGTGGACATCCTGGAGCGCGGCCTGGTGATGACCGGAGGCGGATGCTTGCTGCGGGGCCTGGGGCGGGTGATCGAGCGGGAGACCAGGATGAGGGTGAGAATGGCGGAAAATCCTCTGGAGTGCACGGTGGTGGGGGCGGCGAGGGCCCTGGAGGAGAGAGCGCGGTTTGAGAACGCATTGTCGGAGTGAGGCGGAGAGAGCGATGAGGGGTTGGCGTTCCATCTCGGAGGAGGCGAGTCCAGGGTGGTGATTGCGCGCCTGAAGCGGCGTCGTGACAGCAGTCTGGTGGTGTTGCTGGTGCTCATTGTCACCGCGCTCGGGCTGGACGCGTGGCAGCGGTCCTCCCGCCAGGGCGGTGACCGGATGTGGCTGGACAACGTCGTCTGCGCCAGCGCCCTTCCCTTCCAGGGCGCGCTCACCGCGGGGCTGCATTGGGGCGAGACTCAGTGGCAGGTGTTCTTCCGGGCGAGGGAACTCAAGCGGGAGAACGCGCGGCTCGCCGCGGAGGTGAGCGAGCTGCGCTCCCGCCTGGTGGAGATGGAGGAGAACTACCGGGAGGCGACGGGAGAACGGAATCTGCGCGGCAAGTACCCCGATCTCTCCCGGCGGGGCCGCGCCGCGCGCGTCGTCTCCGCCGGCCGCGGCGGATGGCTCTCCTACCTGGTGGTGGATGCAGGGAGCAAGAACGGCGTGAAGGTGAAGGACGTCGCCCTCGCCGTCGAGGGAGTGGTGGGGCAGGTGTACGCGGTGAGCGGGGACAGCGCCCGCGTGCTCCCCATCACCGACCGCACCTCCCGCGTGGCCGCGCTCGCCAAGGATTCGCGCGAGACCGGCATTCTCATGGGCGCGGGCGGTGACGGGTGCGAGCTGCGCTTCCTCGCGCCTGACGCCCAGGTAAAGCCGGGAGAACTGGTGCTCACTTCGGGGAAGGGAGGAATTTTTCCCAAGGGGCTGCTCTTGGGCGCCGTGGTGTCCATTGAGCCGGAACCGCTCGGCATCGGCAAGCGGGCGATAGTCCGACCCGCGGTGCGCTTCCACAAACTGGAGCAGGTATTGCTGATTCGCGCGCCCGCGGTTGGGAATTGAGTGCACCGGCCGCCCCACAAAGGGAGCGCGCCTAGATCCCCCCGACGATCACGAATCCCTGTTTCGGGTCTTTCGTGTCCACCACGACCGCCTGACCCACCGTCGGGCTGCCGCTTCTATGCACCACCTCATAGGTGACGATCAACTCCAATGAATCCGGCTTCGTGCCCGTTTCCACGACATTCCGCACCACTGTAGGGGGATTGGTGCTGAAGTGCCGCTTGAGGAATTGCGCGGCCTGCTCGCGGCTGCCGTAGCGCTCGATGAGCGCGGGATAGTACACGGTGGCCCCGCGGTAATCGCCCTTGATTACCGCCGCCCAGAATCCCTGCACCGCCGCGGTGGCGGAGGTAGCCGGCGGCGGAAGGGGCTTGGGCCACAGGACCGCGATGCAGACGATCACCGCCAGCGCGCTCAAGACGCTCAACAACGGCCATTTCGCGCGCGCCAGGAAGGAGGGCTTGCGGGCGCGCCGCGCCTTCTCTTCCTTCTGCTCGACGGCGATCTGGCGAACCGCCTCGGACACCTCTTCTGTGGAGACCTCTTGCAGCTTGGACCGTTGGGCCGCGCGCCGCTGGCGCTGCTCCAGTTGTCGGAGAGCCTCTTCGAGTTCGTCCTGCGGGTTGGTTGGTCTATCGCCCTGCGTCATGGTAGAAGAAGGATACCACGTCACCACGTGAATTTGTGCCGCGTTGCGCGGCATCAGGAGGCTTCGGCGGGACACCTTCGTTTCCTGCCTTGGTTGACGCAGAGGTGTCAGGTTGCTAGACTCAAGTTGCGGCTGGGCGCCAGGGCGCGCCCGGTGCGAACCGGCCCCCGTAGCTCAGAGGATAGAGCAGGGCCCTCCTAAGGCCTTGGTCGCGCGTTCGACTCGCGCCGGGGGCGCCAGGCGTCTCCCATTCCCTGTCCGCAGGTGGCGGAAGCCGGTCCGCCGAACCGAGATTGTGTCATGAAGATCATCGTCGGCCTCGGAAATCCGGGATTCTCCTATCGCTCCACCCGCCACAACCTTGGCTTCATGGTGGTGAACGCGCTCGCCCGCCGGCGGGGGATGCGGTTCCGGCGGGGCCGTCTCCACGGCGCGGTGGCGGAGGGGCGCATAGGCAAGGAAGAGGTCGCCCTAATCCGGCCGCTCACCTTCATGAACCTCAGCGGCCGCTGTGTCGCCGCGGTGCGCAAGCACTACCGGTGCGAACCGGCCGACCTCCTGGTGATCTGCGACGACATCCACTTGGACCTGGGACGCCTTCGACTGCGGAGGTCGGGGAGCGCCGGCGGCCACAAGGGCCTCATCTCCATCATCGAACACCTCCACACCCAGGATTTCCCCCGCCTGCGGATGGGGATCGGCCGCCCACCCGAGGGCGTCAGGGGAATGGATTACGTCCTGGGGGCTTTCCGTCGCAGCGAATGGCCCACCGTCCACGAGATGATCGCCCGCGCCTCCGAGGCGGCCGAAACCTGGGTCTACTTCGGCATCGAAGAAGCCATGAACCGATACAACCGCAAGGACCTGTAGGGCGGGATTACGAGTTGTGGGAGGCGTGTCCTCCCGCCGATAGAGGCCAATTGTAGGGCGGGTGGCTAGGTCGCCACAGGCAACCGCCATGCGGCTAAGTTTGCCTGCGGCAAACCGCCGTGGCGGCCGGAGGCCTAGCCAGCGGCCAAAGGCCTAGCCATATATCCCCGCTGAAGGCGGAATATGCCCGCCGATGGAAGGCCGGGCAGTCTCCGGTGCCTAGTGCACTCTTGGCGAAACGATATGGCGAGGGACACATTCTCGTTTAGAACGTGACAGAGGCTCATGCACATCCGCCGCGAACGAATACTGCTCCTGTTGCTTCTGGCCCTCACCCTGGCGGTGTGGGGCGCGGTGTGGCACGACGCCGCCGGCGCGCTCACCGTCACCGTGCTCGATGTGGGGCAGGGGGATTCCATTCTGGTGCAGGCGCCGAGCGGCAGGACGATGCTGGTGGATGGAGGCGGCAGGGCGGGGAAGTCCACGCGCGGGTATGATGTGGGGCGGGAGGTGGTCACGCCGGCGCTGATGGCGAGGGGGGTGCGGAAGATCGACGTCCTCGTCATCACCCATCCCGACGAGGATCACATCGGCGGCCTGCAGGCGGTGGTGGAGGCGGTGCCG